>DKFC01000024.1 GCA_002452745.1 Firmicutes bacterium UBA6806 | reverse complement strand
TTTCATAAGTTATTTGACACTACCCCCCTATGAGCTGTACGTCCAGCAGTTTGATATAAGCATAGGAAATAATCCCCACTGTAATGGCCATAATCAGCACCATGGCAGAACCATATCCAAACCGAGTCTGGGCAAACATGACTTTATAAGCATATACAGATAGAGATTCCGTGGTTCCTCCCGGCCCACCTCCTGTTAACACGTAGATGAGGTCAAAGACTCTAAAGGCATCCAGTGTTCTAAAGAGAAGTGCCACAAAAATCGACGGCTTCAACAGCGGCAATGTGATAAATTTGAACTGTTCCCACTTGGTGGCGCCATCTAGCGATGAGGACTCATAGAGGGAGTCCGATATCACTTGTAAGCCGGCTAAAAGAAGCAATGCCATGTACGGCGTCGTCTTCCAAACATCTGCTAAAATAATAGCACCCAGTGCCCCCTTTGCGGATAGCAAGAGCGCTGTGGGTTCTTGTATAAGTCCCGCTGCGGCAAAGGCATGTGCCACAATCCCACTGGAACCATTGTAGAGATATGACCACATAAGTGCCGCAACGGATGTCGGGATTGCCCAAGGAATCAGCGACACGGTTCTAATGATGCCCCTGCCTCTCATGGCCTTGTTCATAATCATGGCGAGTGCCATCCCAAGCATGAGTTCAAATGTCACAGAGATCACCGTAAAAATCAGCGTAATCATCAGTGTGTATCTGACTCTCTCGTCCATGACTACTTGTTTAAAATTATCCAGCCCCACGAAGTTGCTTTCGATGATGCATGTGTCCAGTTCAGATGCAACCGCCAACATATCATCCTTTGAGTAATAGTCATCACCGGTTTCATAGAGTGCCTCCAGCGACTGCATCAAGGTTTGATTCTTAACTTGGATCTCGGCTTGTTTCTCAGCATCAATTTTGAAGACCGGCGTCGTCTGACTTTTTAAGATTTTTTCTGTCATATACGTTTCATATTCTGAAAGTTCACCTCTGATTTTTTCAATCTGGGCTGTTGAGGCCTCTTTTGTGACAACACTCTCTTCGATGTCTAAATAGTATAAGATGTACTCCACGGTCTCCTGATATAAAGTGCCGTTATAATTTGGACTCATATAGAGGCCCGACTTGGTTTGATCATTTAATTGAAAATCGAAGAATGCATATTTCATTGATTCAAAAATAGGCAATATTGAGAACAAGAATATGAATATAATAGCTGGAAGAATCAAAAAATAGGCAATATTTCTATCTAAAAATTTACTGGCTTTCTTCATAAACCCTCCAATTTGTAATCACTGTTTGCAAATTCATAAAAAAAGGCTGCCTAGGCTAACGGCATAAGCAGCTCTCTTATATCATTTACATTTGCTATTCTCTGGCTATTTGCTTTTTACTAGCCGCCATAGAAGTGTTTATTGTACAAGTTGTGCCTCAATTGCCTCTACAGCTGAATCTATATCTGTATTTCCAGACAAAAATTCATGTGCTTTAATCTGAATTGTATCTGATACTTCTGAATAATTGGCAACAACAGGCCTTGCAATAGTCGTTGAAAGTGCATTTGCAAATCCTTCATTTGTAAGCAATGTGTTGCTTTTTAAGACATCAGCATCTTTGAGCAGTTCGTTATAACCCGGCATATAGCTGCCAACTGTTGCATTTATCTTTTGTCCCTCTGGTCCAGCTATAAATGCGAGAAATGCTTCTGCACCTTCCATATTTTGAGCGTTTGAGTTGATGCCAAGAATCCAGCCCCCCACTGTACCGCCAGCTGGAAGTGGTGCATAACCAACTTGTTCAGCTTTAACTGCATACTCTCCACTTGCTGCCATGCCGTTCATATAAGGCCAGTTTCTTGCAAATACAGATTCGCCGTTTAAAAACGCATTGTGGGTTTCGCCCTCTGTATAAGTCAGAATATCATCTGGTGTTGCTTTTGATTTTGTAAATGCTTCCATCGTCTCAAGTCCACCTTTGACATCAGACCAGTTATTTGAAAACTCGTTTAGATTACAAGTGAGTCCTTCATACTGTTTGGACTGATAGACATGTCCATATTTTGTTCCTGATTGCCCTTGATACTTCTCTGCCATTGCCAAGAGATCACTCCATGAATAATTACCAGCTACCAATTTTTGAGCATCTTCAGAGCTGACAATATCTGTTCTGAAATACAAGAATCCCAAATCCGAAAAATAGGGAAGCACATAATTTTTACCCTTATACTTGCCGGATGCCATTGATCCCGAGTTAAAATCAGTTGGAAGCCATCCATTTGATTTGATGAGTTCATCAATCGGTTTTAAATAGCCAGCCGCGGCAAATTCCCCTGCCCAAACGACATCCATTGAGATGACATCGTATTCACCTGATTTGCTGGAAAGCGAGTTGATTAACTGGTCATGCATGTTGCCTGAATCATTTGTCATAACCACCGCTTCAACTGCATATTTATCATTTGAATCGTTAAAGGCCTTTACAATTTGGTTCAGTGCGTCTGTTGAATCCGCTTGAACTGCAAATTTCACAACTGTCTTTTCAGTCGGTGTGCTCTCTGCTGGTTCATTTGATTGAGCAGCTGATTCATTTGAAGGCTCATTTGCTGCTGGAGCTGGTTCTGTCTTAGATGAACACCCTGCTCCCAATGCCAATATCATCATCAGCACCATTGTCAACGCTAAAACTCTTTTCATAGTTACCCCCTTAAATTATAGGCTTTAGTAAATCCCGCGTGTACGACCCATGTACACCATTCAACGCTATTATAATGAAGTTTTAATATCTATACAGGTAATATATTTGGGTTTGTGGTATAATTTTTGTATCACAATGGAAACTGTCTAATTTTTCGATACAATTATCCCACTTATCAGCTTCTAAAATTCTCTCTAAGAGGAGGTCAAATCACATGCTAGAAAATAAGAACCTTCAACATATAGACTCTAAAAATAAAGAATCCAGCAGTATGAAGTCCAAAGATATAGAAGCTAAAAATACAGATCCTCAAAATATGGGGTCTAAAAACTTAATTTTAACCTAGATTCTACGTGCAATCTA
>DKFC01000038.1 GCA_002452745.1 Firmicutes bacterium UBA6806 | reverse complement strand
TGATGCCCATAGGTGAATTTAAGTATCAGTAAAACAAGGGGGATAATGATTATGAGCGGTTTTAATGCAGTCTTGGCAAGGAATACAGATAATGCGCCAAAGGATATGGGACAACAATCTCAAACGGTGGCATTTTCACACTATAACAATTTATCAGCACAATTGCCAATTGATCCGAATAGTGGAAAGTTAGTTGCTGGCGGAATTGAGGTACAGGCTGAACGTTGCTTCAATAATATTAAAGCAATTGTTGAAAGTATTAATCATGTAATGAATGATGTGGTTAGGCTTACAATTTTCGTTACCAATTTGAAGCATATGGATGTAGTGGATACAGTGTACAAAACCTATTTTCCAACCTATATGCCGACGCGGACAGTTGTTGAAGTTTCAGCTCTACCAATGGAGGCAATGATTCAAGTTGAAGTACTCCTTACAAATGGTGAAGGAACCATTCCAAATGCGCCACAGGCAGGAGACCTCATTAAACTTACAAATAACACAGCTGATGCTCCACAATGTGCGCTCTCTACCCAAACCGTGTCTTTTTCGCATTATAATAATCTTTCAGCGCAATTGCCAATTAATCCGAAAACAGGCAGATTGGTCGAAGGTGGCGTGCGAGAGCAGACTAAACAGTGCCTGAAGAATATCAAAGCAATTTTGGAGAGTATTGATGTGCCAATGGATGACATCGTAAAGATCAATATTTTTGTTAAAAATCTTTCTGATATGGAAGCTATAAATGAAGTCTATTCAACTTTTTTCCCAGATTCTGCAATTGCCAGAGCGGTGGCCTATGTTCCAGCCAGAACAGAAATTGAAGTTTCTGCACTTCCAATGGGGGCTTTGGTACAAGTTGAAGCAATTGTATCGCATGGCGATGGAACACCTCCACAATTGGTTGAGGACAGACATGGCATTGTGATATATGCACATAATACTGAAAATGCTCCAATCTGTAAATTGTCTACTCAAACGGTTGCATTCTCACATTATAACCATCTCTCAGCGCAATTGCCCATTGTCCCTGAAACGGGTGAAATTGTAGCAGGTGATGTAAAAGTGCAAGCAACTCAGTGTCTGAAGAACATCAAGGCAATTGTGGAAAGCATCAATCACACAATGGAAGATGTGGTTAAAGTCAATATATTTCTTAAAAACATCGAGGATATAGAAGCTGTTAATTCAGTATACGCAACTTTCTTTACGAAAGACGTTCCCGCTAGAAGGATTGTTGGCGTATCGGCACTACCAAAAAATGCTTTGATCCAGATAGACGCAGTTGTTTCAAATGCGGAAGGAACAGCGCCAAGAAAGTAAGCTGGCGTTGAAGGCATATAAAACGTAATTAAATATAAAAGGCTGTAAGGAGCAGAATTTATCTGCTCCTTTTGATTGCAAGCATTTTCTATACTAGAGTTTTACTTATACAATGTAAAATCGAATGAAATTCCAACGCATACACACTGTGTCATTTGATGTTCGATGCCTGAGGAACTGGATAAATGGCGTAAAAAACTGGTGAGTAACAGTGGTAATATTGTCAACTATAGTCATAAAAAATGAACATAAAACGGGTACAATCATAATATGAAAACGCACTAACGCATTTTATCAGCGAGATTACTGCCCAATTAAAGATGGCGTCAGAATAAATAAAACACGGGCTGTCTCCTTGCATTTGTTTATAAATTTATGTTTTACATTTGATGGAATCCTAACCACATCGCCCTCGCTTAGAGAATAGATTTTGCCACTGAGCTGAACATCTATATTGCCATTCATGACCACTGCCAGCTCTTCCTTCTCAACATGTACATAATGTGACTCCGTGGTATTGGAATTTCCGTTTATATCCATCATCAATACTTGAATATGTGCTTTCATAAAATCTGGCGTCAAGACATCATAGACAATATGATTGGCGTCTTTGCGATATATTTTTTTTCGGTCTTTCTTTCGTGAAATTAGAGTATCGGTATCTATATCATTTATAAATAAGGTATAAAGTGGAACATTTAAAGCCTTGCTGATTAATTCAAGAACACTCAGTGTGGGATTGGCTTGATTCCGCTCAATTTGACTGATAAGTGAGGTGCTGATGCCAGAGTACTCAGAAAAATCACGAATTGTCATTTGAGCTGCCTTGCGATAGTTCATAATCGTTTGGCCTAATTGATAAGTGTTCATATTTCCTCCTGTTTATCATAATGTGCAAAAAGATGATTTTATATAAACCCTGTGCATAACCTTGAAAAGACTCAATAAATTCGTTAATATTGTTGTACGATATATTGTATCATGTCTATTAAAATTAACAAGAGAGGAATGAGATGAAAGGGTCAAAAGGAAGCAGCATAGGATTGATGATAGGTGTGTGTTTTCTATCGACGTCATCTATTTTTGTCAAGATGATAAACTGCTCCCCAGCAGCCATTGCCTTTTATAGATTGCTGTTCTCAACAATGATATTATTATAGGGTGGTACGACTTGAAAAGCGATGCTGGTGGACTTGTTGTCTATCTCTATAAAAGGCAGATTCAGACGAAATTTAGGAGGTTTTATGAATAAAATTAGTGTGTCGGAAAAATTTGAGCAAATTAATCACTACTGGGAACCTAAAATCATAGGAGAAGTAAACGATTCTTATATAAAATTGGCGAAGTTTAAGGATGAATTTGTATGGCATGTTCACGAACATGAGGATGAGATGTTCTATGTGATTCAGGGAACACTGACCATACGGTTTAGAGATGGAGATGTAGTTCTAAGAGAGCATGAATGCATGATTGTTCCAAAAGGGGTTGAGCACATGCCATTTGCAGAGGAGGAAGTCCACGTAATGCTTGTTGAGGCAAAATCTACCCTCAACACGGGAAACGTTGAAAACGAAAAAACGGTAAAGCATCTGGAGAAGATATAGGTCAATCCTTACTGTTATATGGCGACAAAATAGCCTAGAGCTAAGATTGATATGCTATTTCCAAGTAAGCAGTTTAGTATTTTAACTGTCTGTCTTTGGAGGAGCATATCTATAGTTAGATTAGTCTATTTTTTAAAGTATAGTTTTGTAAGTGTTAAGATGAGGCGCTAGCCCATATGATTGACTTCGTTCATGGCTGAATTCATAATGGAACTGGGATAGAAAGACCCTCTTGAACTGAAAAAAGATTGCTTTTTCTGTATGAAAAAGACATTTTGACTTGGACATGGACGGAGCTGTTAGACTGAAATTAAAATAAAAAAAGTTGAGGCGTCAAGCATATAATGGATTATGAAAATTACATGGAACTATATGAAGCACTGTATTTTTTTAGAAGAGTATGTACAGGGTATCCAGTGGAAATTGATATTGAGAAACCACAGAGAATTGATGGGGACGTCAAACTTGGAATGAGAATAGAAGGGCACGTTTGGCAGGCGATACTGAGAATACTGGTGGTAAATCAACTCTTGGCTTATGAAGCACCACACTATAAATTGACTGAAGAAAACATAGAAAGACAACAGAATATCTTTCGATCGGTAATTGATAAAAGTGACAAAACTCAGTATGAGGCGCTGTATGAAAAGGCCATTGATTCTGAGTATTTTTTCTTTGATAATATCACTGAAGAAGAGTATGAACTTTATTCCAGATGTGATTTTGAAGTGACCTATGGAATTGGAAAACGCATTTCAAGTTGCCTAAATCTATCGGGGAAGTCCGTGTTAGAACTTGGCGGAAACAGTGGCGGGTTGGCAACGGCATTGCTGAGGGAGAGCACCAATTGTCGGTACACGGTTGTGGATACAGAAATTCCATGCGAAGTTGGAGAATCTTTAAAAATCGAAAATCAGACAGAGATTCAATTTGTTAGATCGGATATTTTTAGACTTAAACTTCCAAAACAGCGATTTGACTGCGTTATTATGATGAACCTACTCCACGATTTTGACGATTCAAAGTGTTTAAAGATTCTCAAAAACTGCATGGACTATGCGGATCAAAAGACGAAATTTCTAATTATTGAAGACGTTTTGACAAGTGAATTCGAACCCATTGAAGTGATTATGCATGGGATGAGAGTTTCAGTTGAGTGCAGGGGCGGAAAACAAAGAACTGCAAAAGAGCTGGAAAACCTGTTTTCGAAAATAGGATATTGCCTTGAAATGACCATAAAAATTGATGATATTCATACCTTGCTGGTGATGGGGTAAAAATTAAAAGCAGATACTGAATCTTGTAGAACAAGTCGGGTATCTGCTTTTTGATTTCAATATAACATGGGATTTTAATTCAGATGATTTGACTGTGGCAACATCAACATCAGGCTTTATAGTTTAAAATCAATCCAATAAACATCGCTGGGCCTCCCGTGAGAACCAGAGCTCTTGCTGCCAACCAGTTGAGCAAACCCAGAGTCTTCCAACTTATGAATCAGCCGACTGGCATTTCGCTGTGACATGTTTAGAAGTTGAGCGAGTTCAAGTGTGGTAAAGGAATTACGCTTGTTTTTTTCCATAAGCGTATAGATTTTAAAGATGAGGTTTTGAGAAATTTGAGAGCGACTGGTCAAATCGGCGAAGACTTTCTCATCAATGGCCTGAGTGGTATCATTTTTGGTTAAGAAATCCAGTGGGCCAATAATAGTGTGGCTGTTGCTTACAATATAAGTTTGATTGACTTGTTTGCCATCACATTTTTCAATTGCCAAATTGGCGTTATACTTTGCGATCCCAGGGTTATTCCCATATCCAACACCTATATTGACATCACAATCAGTGTTGGCTTGTATGGAATTGAGCAAGTAAAATCGCTGTAACCCATTGGTATACTCTAAAAAGTCCTTTTGATTCATTAAGACAATAAATTGATTTAGAGAGTCGCTAACCACTGCGGCATTTGTATTTTTTGCGAAATAATAGACTTCTTCGGCGACTTTTATCTTCTCGTGGGTATAGAGGTACTCATCTTTTCGAATGTGAGAGTACTCTTTTTTTGGGACAATATGAATAATCAGGATGACAACATCTTGGGTGAGACTATGAAGAACATCATATGTGTCTTTTACATGATTAATGGCCTTTACAATGGCCTCAGTAGTTGGGTAAACATATACCGTTGGAATATCCAATTTGGTGAGGCGATCATAGATGCTGCTGATGGAAGTAATACAGCCACTTACTTGGCCCGATTCGAAAAAGTGGATGTGTTCACCTAAAATACGCTCGGCATAGGCAGAATTAAAAACACCTCTCTTGAGGATGTGTACAGATTCTTGAAGCTCTAAACCTGAGTAGATTTCGTCAACCATGGAGGATGCGTAGCTGTCGATACTGACTCTACCAATATCAATGCCCTTTAGAGAGGCATTGAGAAGGGCGCTTTGTAGAGAAGTCCAGTCCTTTGCTATATAAGCAGTGGGCACATCTGGATAGAAGATTTTATTGTAATTTTGGAAGACCAGTTCACCTGCAAAGACAAAACCATCTAAATTATTTTTGGCTTTTATCAATTCATTGCCAAGCTCGGGTTCATAGTAATATGATTTTTCGTGAAAATAGATGGGTTGTATTTCTGGAAAGTATTTTTCAATGACAAGTTTCATTCGATTTATGCGATACTGAGTACCCAGCAAGCCTATTTTCATTTTGTGCTCCTTTTAGACAGATTTAAGACATTATTCAGACTTTCTATATTTGGTAAAATTCAGCTAACGGGCAATTATATATTGAAGTCAATTGTTTGATTATTCTCAAGTATATAATAAAAACCAGGGTTTGAAAAGAACTGTAAACCAGAATTGAAATGGAAGGAAGTGAAGTTTTGAATCAATTAATCATAGAGGACTTTTTAGAATTGGTCACCATGAATGTTCATTCAAAAGATGAAAGGGAAATAGGCGATTTTCTAAAAACTCAACTTCAAGAACTTGGACTTGAAGTTGACGAAGATCGTACTGGAGACATCATAGGAGGGAATACTGGAAATCTCATAGCTGTGTTGAAAGGTGACCCTAAAGTGCCGTCTGTACTGTTTTCAGCACATATGGATAGGGTTAAAAACAATGGGAGAATTCATCCTCAGATAGATTATGAAAAGGGACTTATTTCAAGCGATGGAAGTACTATACTGGCAGCAGATGATGTGGCGGGAGTTTGCGCTATTTTAGATGGATTGAGACAAATAAAAGCACTCAATATTCCGCATGGTGATATTGAAGTTGTATTTTCAGTGTGTGAGGAAATGGGGGTTTTGGGTGCTAAATATCTCGACTACAGAAGGATTAAATCCAAGATAGCCTATGTGTTTGATGCACCGGGAAGATTCGGCAGAATTGTGAACTGTGGGCCTTCCAAGTGCAAGTTGAAACTTACCGTGAAGGGAAGAAGTGCACATGCGGGCAATGAGCCTGAAAAGGGGATAAATGCCATAAAAGTTGCAGCTGTTGCGCTGAGTAAAATTGAGGAAGGAAGAATCAACACGTATACAACAGCCAATTATGGTTCGTTTCATGGAGGGGATAGCACCAATATCGTGTGTGATTATGTGGAAATCTTGGGAGAAGTTAGAAGCGCAAAAGAAGGCGAAATAGAAGCCTATTTAAAGTCAGTCAAACCCATCCTTACTGCTGTGGCAAGTGAATATCAAGCAGAGATTGAAATAGAGTCAGAAATTCTTTATCCAGCTTTTTCAGTGGCACAGAGTGAAGGAATCTCTTCAATGGCTATAAGTGCAATGAAGGGAATGGGCGTTGAGCCACAGTTTTCAACCAGTGGAGGTGGCATGGACGGCAATCATTTTAATTTTAACGGCATTCAGACACTGGGCATTGCAACAGGGTATTTTAAGAATCACACCAATGATGAATTTATCCACATCACAGACTTGATAAAGTCAGGGACGTTTTTAGTAGAATTGGTCAAGGAAGTAAATCGCTTTAAAATGAGCTGACAGCATAAACCTTTAGAAAGGGAATGTAAAGCCAAATCGAAGTGAAAGACGAGAGGTGAAAAATGGCAATTTCAATAGTTGCAACAGGAGATACACTGATAACAAAGCGGTTTTCATATGAAGATAAAAACTTAATAAAAATAAAGAAGATACTAGAAAAAGCAGACGTCAGGTTTACAAACTTTGAATTTTTGGTTCATGATTTTGAAGTATCACCGGCGGCTGTGAGCGGTGGCACATGGGTAGCGGCAAGGCCAACAGTACTTCAAGACTTAAAATGGCTTGGATTTAATCTCTACGCCTGTGCCACAAACCATGCTCTTGATTGGGGGCACGAAGGACTTTTAACCACTATAAGACATCTGGAACGTTCAGAATTTATCTATGCGGGAATTGGAAACAATCTGGCGGAAGCAAGTCAGCCCAAATATATTGACACACCAGAGGGCCGGGTTGCGCTTATCAGTGTATCGTCCACAGGACGTGACTGGCACATAGCTGGGGAACAGAGACCTGATGTAAAGGGGCGCCCAGGTATTAACATGTTGAGATTTAACGCCGTTCACTACTTGCCATCAGAAGAAGTGGAGGCATTGAAGTCCATCGTCAACAAGACAGATGTCAATGCAAGGAGACTGCAACTGGAACGAGAGGGGTTTGTCAAACCAGAAGAGGGATTTGCCATTGGCAACATTCGATTTGAAGTTGGAAAGACAGGAACGGTTACAACGTATCATCGAGGCGATGCCAAACGCATTGTAAAAGCCATTGAAGAGGCAAAGCGACAAGCTGATGTGGTGCTTGTCAGTCACCATGTGCACGAGTTTAAAGGCGCAGATAAGAGCATCTCTTCAGATTTTGCACGGGATTTTGCAAGACTTTGCATCGACAGTGGTGCAAATGCGTATCTGGGACATGGCCCTCATATTTTGAGGGGATTTGAGGTATATAAAAAATGCCCAATTTTTTATAGTTTAGGCGATTTCATCATACAAAACGACTCTGTTGAAAGACAGCCAGCAGAATTTTATGATATTTATGGACTTGGTGCTGAAAATACACCTTCAGATGCATATGAGGCTAGAAGTGCCAAAGGTACAAAAGGACTGGCGGCCAATCAGAAAGTCTTTGAATCTGTGATGGTTTCCTTTGATGTGGAAGCAGGTCAGATTGAAAAGGTGGAGATTATCCCGATTACACTTGGTTTTGACAAGTTGCCTTCTAGAAAAGGCAGACCGGAACTTGCAAATAAAGAGGCAGGTAAGAGAATCTTAGAGGATTTAGCAAGGCTTTCAGACGAATACGGAACAAAAATAGAGATAATAGACGAATATGGGTATCTTTATTTATAAAAAATAAAGATTACCGTGACTATCAATAGCGGCGTGAATGAATGCATATGGAGGCGGATATGAAACATATACAGAAAAGTGAAGAACAACAGGAAAACTGGATGCAACAGGAGCAGTTGAAAGAAAGAGATAAAAAACCTAAAATTGCAATCTTGGCAACTGGTGGAACAATAGCGAGTCAGGGACGAAACAGCTTGTCACTTACTGATTATGGTTCAAGTCAAGGCATTCAGCCAGTGGGCATTGAGGCGCTTATAAAGGCTGTTCCAGAAATCAACCAATTTGCAGATATTGTTGGGGAGCAGATATATAACATCGGGAGTTCCAAGTTGAGTTTTGAAAATTTATTGGCACTTGCAAAGCGAATCAATCGCTTGTTTGAGACTTCTGAAATAGAGGGGATTGTTGTGACACACGGGACGGATACGCTTGAGGAGACTGCCTATTTCTTGAATTTAGTGATAAAAAGTCAAAACCCCGTTGTCTTGGTGGCTTCTATGAGACCTTCCACTGGACTCAGCGCAGATGGACCGCTAAACTTAGTCAATGCTGTGGCTCTTGCAGCCAGTCCATCAGCAAAGAATAAAGGTGTACTCGTCTGTATGAACGACCAAATTAGCAGTGCTTTTGGCGTGACAAAGACCAATACCACAAATACTGGTGCCTTTCAATGCCCTGATACGGGTTATTTAGGTTATATGCAAAATGCAGTACCGTATTTCATATCTGCCCCTTTAAAAAAACACACATATCAAACTGAATTTGATGTATCAGATCTAAAAACACTGCCAAGGGTAGATGTCAATTATACGACCTTGGATTCAGATGGACTTTTGATTGATGCCGCTGTGAAAATTGGTGCAAGTGGAATTATAAACGCTGGTGTTGGGCATTCCAACATGCCAGAGGCAACCATGAATAGCCTTATGGAAGCGAGAAAAAGGGGAATTGTCATCGTAGTAGGGTCGAGAACGGGATCGGGGATGGTTACACTAACTGAGAAATTTGAAAAATTGGATTTTGTCACGGCGATGATGCACAGTGTTCAGAAAGCTCGGATTTTGCTCATGCTAGCACTGACTGTGACAGATGAATCCAGAGAGATTCAGAGGATGTTTGAAGAATACTAAAGAATAAGCGGCCAACCTGTAAAATCGGAGGGCCGTTTTATTTTGCAGTAATTTATATACGATTTTACAGTGCCATAACATGGGTGTGATATAGTCAAAAAAATTGTGGCCTTTGGCGATGGCGGAAGTTACAGTTTACCAATAGTCGATAAACAGGGAGGATTGCATGTACAATAAATACTTTGGCAACTATTTATTAAAAAAACAAATCATATCGCCGGAACAGCTAAAAGAGGTTTTGAGAGCACAGGAGTCCACAAGAGTCAAATTAGGTGTTTTGGCGATTGAATCTGGACTTATGAATGCAAGTCAGGTCAAAAGAATCCATCAAGAGCAGATGACAAAAGACATGCGTTTTGGGGATATTGCTGTGGGCGCTGGATACATGACAGAGTCGCAACTGCTAGAACTTCTCAAAAAACAAAGGGAGTCACATGTACTCTTAGGTCAGATACTCGTAGATCAGGAAATTTTATCGTATGAGTCCTATGAGCGTCTTTTGGAAAAATATAAAAAGGATTCCGGATTTACTGAAAGGGAATTGGAAATTCTAAAGAGCAACAATACAGATCAAATTGTTGGAATGATGCTAGAAAATTTGGAAAAGCCCAATGAAGGGGTTTTTAAAGAGTATATAGAACTGTTTATCCGAAATATAGTGAGATTTATCGACAGCGAAGTGATTATTGAAAAACCGTATGTGACTGACAACTATTCTTATGACTATTTTGCGTTTCAAAAGATTATTGGAGAGCATGATATTTTGACGGGGATTTTAACCGATGAGGCAAGTGCCGTAAAATTTGCGGCAATTTATGCTGAGGAACCAATTGAGACGATGGATGCTTTGGCAAAGGATTCATTGGGTGAATTTATGAATTGTCAAAATGGATTGTTTATTTCAAATCTGTATCATAAGAGCGTCAAATGCGACCTTGAACCTCAAATGATTTCTCATGATGGTATTTTAAAAGCAAAAAATCAACTGATTATCGTACCTTGTCAATTAAATTTTGGGAAAATAGAAATCGTGTTTAATATATAGGAGGATGATATGGCAAATATATTGATTATAGATGATTCAGCGATGTCTAGAAATAAGCTAAAGAGAATAATTGAGTCAAATGGGCATGCAATTGCAGGGGAAGCATCAGATGGCGCTGAAGGGATCGAAAAATACAGAGAGCTGAAACCTGATGTTGTGACGCTTGATATAACCATGCCGAATATGAATGGCATAGAATGTCTCAGGGCAATTTTATCGTTCGATTCAGAAGCACGGGTTATCATGATTTCCGCGCTTGGAAAGGGTGATACCATATTGGAAGCACTTGATGCTGGTGCACTGAATTACATCTCAAAACCCTTTGAAGAAGAGGTGGTACTGGATATCATCGGGGATGCGCTAAACGACTGATTTAAGTAAAGGGGGTAAATCATCATGGAAGAGACAATTGCCGGACTTGTGGAGAAGGCTCAGACCTTTTTGCAAGAGCACAAGGGAAGTGTTTTGCACAAGTACTTTGAAGCAACTCCAAACGCAGATGGCGTAGTGGTTATAACGGATGAACATCAGCCTGTCGGGTTGATTATGAGAAATCACTTCTATCAGAAAATTGGCAGTCAATTTGGGTTTGCCCTCTACCTGAATCGTCCAATAGAACTGATTATGAAAAGAGATATTTTAATATTGGACGTGCAATATGATCTGGCTAAATTTGGGTATGAAGCCATGAGACGCCATGCTGATAACGTATATGACTATGTTGTTGTCACAAACGAAGGATGCTATGATGGCGTTGTCAGTATCAGTCATTTTTTGGCAGTCATGTCCGAGATGAAAGAGAGAGAAATCTTGGTTCTAAATGAACAGCAAAGGTTGCTGAGAGAAGCGCATGAACAGGAACGTCAGTTCAGAAGGCAAATCGAGCTGAAAAATAGGGAAATCAAAAATCTCATGAATCATGCAGAGCAGGGTTTTTTATCCTTCGGAGAGGATTTGATAATCTATGAGGAGTACAGTCGAGTTTGTGAAGAGATCTTTGGAAAGCCCATTGGAGGGCTGCATCTAATAGAACTCTTAGAGTCTTATGCTCCAGATGATATGTCAAAGCAGATGATGCACACTTTTAACAGTTTATTCGCACAAACAAACAGGCAACGGGCGAAAATATACATCAGATTGCTGCCAGAATCCCTTTTTATAAGAAATAGGCATATTGATATTGACTATAAGGTTATAGATTTCAAAGAGAAAAAAGTTTTGATGGTCATATTGACAGATGTCACAGATAAAAAGGCGCTTGAGAACAAGTCAATTGAAGAAAAAAACAACATGAAATTGGTTCTTACTGCCATGAATCACAAGTCAGAAATATTAGATGCTCTCGAAGAGGCCCAGACCTTTTTTGAGACATCAGAGCAGATAATCGCGCAAACGGAATATCCAGTCCAAGCACTTTTTAGAGCGGTGCACACCATGAAGGGCGATTTTTCGTTACATGCTTTCCACAACACAGCCATGAATTTGCACTTGCTTGAAGACAAATTGTCAAAGATGCTTGAAACTCAAACTAAAGAAGGGATAAACGATCTTTTTAAAAGTGTTGCATTTGACGATTTTGTCTCAAGGGATTTAGAAATTATCAGTTCATTTCTAGGAGATGATTTTTTCCAGACTGAAAAGAGAGTTGTCGTTCACTATGATCGGATTCAAGACTTGGAGAAACTCATAAATAAGCGATTTCCCCCTACAGAGTCGAGCTTTATACTAGAGCATTTCCACAGGTTGACTTACCCCACCATTAATGAAGTGTTGCAGGGGTATGGTGATTATACGAAACTAATATCCATTAAGCTGAATAAACAAATCGAAGACTTTCAAGTGACTGGAGACAGCGTGTACATAAATCCTAAAATCTTTGCAGGACTGACGAAATCTTTGATTCACATCTTTCGAAATATAGCGGATCATGGAATTGAGTTTCCAGACGAACGTGCAGAAAAAAACAAACCGATTTCAGGTTCCATCCACTGCCATGTGGAAAAGGGCAATGGTACTTTCAAACTGAGCATTAGAGATGATGGTGGTGGTATTAGCTCTGATACAATTGCCAAGAAGGCTATTGAGCAAAACTTGGTGACACAGTCGCAGTTAAAACAGATGACCGAAGGCGAAATTATAAACTTGATATTTGAGGACAGTTTTTCAACGAGAGAGACCGTTTCCATGCTGAGCGGAAGAGGGATTGGACTCTCTTCAGTTAAGGAGAAAGTGAGGGGGCTAGGTGGTACGATTCATGTCAGTACACAGCTGGATGTTGGAACGGTGTTTGTAATAGAACTGCCGCTTGAATAATCAAGTGAATTGTTAAAAGGAATATTGACAGAAATTGTCCTTTGTGATAAGAATAAATTCAGAAAGGAATAAGCGTGATTTCAAATGTGGATCTTTTATGCTTTTGGCGCGGCGTTATTTGCGGGTTTGACGACAATACTTGCCAAAATTGGCATTACCAATACAGATTCAAATGTGGCAACCGCAGTGAGAACTGTGGTTGTGCTGTTTTTTTCATGGATTATGGTAGGGGTAGTTGGGTCATTTTCAGCACTCAGTAACCTTGATTCAAAAACCTTGATATTCTTGATTTTATCAGGTGTTTCAACTGGAGCTTCATGGCTCTGCTACTTTAAGGCATTGCAAATAGGGGATGTCAACAAAGTGACACCAATTGATAAATCCAGCACCCTCTTGACGATGATTTTCGCATTTGTTTTTCTAAATGAAGCCGTCACAGGTTTTAAGATTGTCTCCATGCTATTGATTGGTGTCGGGACTTATCTGATGATACAGAAAAAAGAGACGAAAACGGCTGAAAAAGAGGGGCACCTGTGGTTGGTCTATGCACTGGGAGCTGCTGTTTTTGCCAGCCTGACATCTATTCTTGGCAAGGTTGGTATCGTGGGAATTGAATCCAATCTTGGAACGGCAATTAGAACTTTTGTGGTTCTAATTATGGCATGGGGTGTGGTATTTATAACAAAAAAACAGCACACTGTGAAGGATATTGATTCAAAGAGCTGGGTCTTTTTAATTCTCTCCGGATTTGCCACTGGGGGTTCGTGGCTTTGTTATTATCGCGCACTTCAAGAAGGCCCTGCAAGTGTGGTCGTTCCAATTGATAAACTGAGTATCCTCATAACCATTGGATTTTCATATCTCTTTCTAAAAGAAAGACTTACTATGAGGAGCACAGTGGGGCTGACCATTTTAGTGTTGGGAATTTTAATGTTGCTTATATGAACAAATAAAATCAAAATGACTTGATGTAACATAAATATCACACAACCCAAATAGCATATTTGTTATAATAAATGAGTGACAGATAAGCCACAATATTGATGAACGACAGGGAGATAATACCGATGACAGCATGGAAATTAAAAAAGGGCGGCAAACGGATTGCCAGTCTCATGGCAATAGCAATTTTGATGATGAGCTTAACAGCATGTGGCGCAAGAGAAAATGAGACGCCAAGTAAAGTAGAAGAGACACCAATCACTGAAGAGATTGCCAATAATGATGAACGCGATGAGATGATGGCTGCCTATAAAGGCATTTTAGACGGCATTTTCTACGATCATGTATTTCCAGATGGACAACCGTGTGACTGGGCTGAGGGCATAGATATATCTGAAAACAAATTTGCCATATACGATGTGGATTCAGATGGCAAAGATGAACTGATTATAGAGTATTCAAATGCTTCAATGGCAGGCATGGTGGAACTGGTCTATGATTACAACAGTGATCTTAAGACATCGCATGAAGTTTTCAGAGAGTTCCCAGCACTCACTTATTATGACAATGGCATCATAGAAGCGATGTGGTCTCATAATCAGGGGCTTGCAGGCGAATTTTGGCCTTACACATTATACCAGTATAACTTAGAGCAAGACTTTTATGAAAATGTCGGCATAGTAGATGCTTGGGACAAGTCGCTTTCAGAAACGAATTTCAGTGGGGAGGCATTTCCAAGTGAGGTAGATGCAGATGGAGATGGAATTGTCTATTACATCAGCAAAAGAGAAGATACAGAATCAGCAAAACCTATAGATAAAGCGGATTATATGAAATGGAGAGATTCCTATCTTGAAGGGGCTTCTCCAATTGAAATTCCATTTGTGAATTTGACCGAAGAAATGATTACAGAAGCAACTTCATAGAGCAAAGAAATCGTGTTGTTGAGTCCGCTTGGGAATCATCCGCTACCGGATGACCTGAGGGGACTTTTATACATAAACAAATTGATGACAGAAAATCAAATGGTACATTGGGTTTTAGAAAAGAGCGGGTTTCAAAAAAAGGGGATTTTGAGACAATCCCAATTTTGGAAGGGGATCGGTATCGTTGATTTAACCGTTTACGCCTTCCTTCAATCGGATTTAAAAAATAGAATTGCATTTTACCCCAAAAGAGGCATAATATAGTCTGTCCACAGCCATGTAATTGGCATGATTAAAACCATTGCGGGAATCATGTCAGCTATGGGAAAGTCTTTGATGTTGGCCATTCTAAAGCCAGTTGCAATCAGTAGGAATCCTCCGCAGGCCTTAAAATTTAAAATCATATCAGGTGTTGTCAGCGGATAGATTAGCTGTGCACTTAAACTCAAAGCACCAAAGATAATCAATTGAGGAACAGCTATGAATGATACAACCCAGCCGAGATTACAAGCGAAGATAGCTGCCGTAAAAAAATCCAAAATGGATTTTGAAATCAAGATTGTATTATCTCCGGTCATACCAGCGTCAATTGAGCCGTAGATGCCAGTGCTGCTTGCGCAAAAGAGGACGATTACGGTGACAAGTGTGCCCATAAAATCTTCGTGACTGAGATCTGAATGATGCCCTTCAAATAGTTGAGTGATGGGTTTTTGCATTTGAACAGCCCCTTTGTGTATCCAGTTGCCCAGCTTCATTCTAAGCCCAAGAGCCGTTCCTAAAACCACTGATAGGATAACGGCGGGCATATAAGTCATGAGACCGATGGCACTTATGCCCATTCCCATGGCACAAACGCCAAAGACTAGAGTTAATTTTAGTTTAAAATCGTTTGAAAACCGCTTTCCAGCAAATGTGCCAACAATACCGCCTATGAAGACAGATAGTACATTGATGATAATTCCTATTGGCATGTAGCGCCTCCTCTCACATTAGTACAGTATAAACCAAAAAAAATAAACCTGCTAGTCTAGAATAAAAAAAAACCCAAAACACTTTAAAAACGTGCTTGACATTCCGCTTACTGGAATCTGTAGACTGAGTGTATCAAATCAAACAGGAGGACTATAAATTATGTACAGTATCGGTCAATTTTCAATTATGCTCAATCTGAACAAGAAAACATTGAGGTATTACGACGAAATTCAGCTATTCAAGCCCGCATTTATTGACGAAACCAACCAATATCGCTATTATGAAGCCTCTCAAATACCGACTATCAAAAAAATTATTGATCTCAAAAGTATTGGATTATCACTTGAAGATATCCGCCAGATTATAAAGGCTGAAGACGCGGCTTTTGCTCAAAGGTTTTATAGAAGTCGGATGAAAGAAATTAATACCGCCACAGAGAAACTGAACTTGCAGAGTGCAAGAATTGAAAAACTCATGAAACAGGAACTAGACGAAGAAGAGGTCATTCCAGTATTCACTGTTGAAGAAGGGGTTGTCTTAGAGGCGGGAGACGTCTATTTTATTCAAGTGGACTCTGACTTAAAAGAGATCAACGAGTCCATTAGTGACTTTTATCGAAAGAAGGGAGATCACTTGTTGAGATCGGGACATTTCTTCAAGCTCAGTTTAGATGAATTTTCAAATCACGTCTGTGAAATCTTCGCCTATGTGGTGGAAGCAGATGAGCTGAAAAGCCCAAATCTGGAAACTGCAATGAGTATGGCAAATCAGATTCGAAAACAGGCAGAAATCAGTTGCCTAAGAGTTTCTTGTGACAAAATAGGTCAAAGGGAAAGGGCATATAAAGTGTTGTTTGATTATGCACAAGCACATCATTGCCCTATTGTTGATCTTTATGAAAAGTACACCCTCATAAATGGACGGATGATGATTGAGATTATGGGTGTTGCTGGAGAATCTATTTAGCCAATCTCTCTGAGGAGGTTTATCATTTCTATGGAGGCAATGCCGCATTCATAGCCTTTATTTCCAGCTTTAGCACCTGCCCGCTCAATGGCCTGTTCGATGTTCTCAGTGGTGAGGACGCCAAACATAATTGGAACCTGAGTTTGCAAAGAGAGCGTGGCGATGCCCTTTGATACTTCGCTACAGACGTAATCATAATGAGTGGTGTTGCCTCTGATGACAGAGCCTAGACATATGAGGGCATCGTAACGGCCTGTTTTGGCTATCCTTGAGGTGGCGAGCGGAATTTCAAATGCACCGGGAACCCATGCTATTTCTATGTTTTCCGGTGCTACTTCATGCCTGAGAAGTGCATCTAAAGCACCCTCTATGAGCCTGTTGGTTATAAAATCATTGAATCTTGATGCGATGATGCCAACTTTTATGTCTCGTGAAATCAGTTTGCCTTCGTAAGTTTTTACAGTCATGTGTATCCTCCTAAATGACATTGATGAAATGTCCCATTTTGATTTGTTTGGTTTGCAAATAGGCGTAATCGTATTCATGTGCCTGAATTTCAATGGGCACGCGCTCGACGATGTGGATTCCAACTGATTCCAGTTGTGAAACCTTGTCGGGGTTGTTGGTCATGAGCTTTATGCGGTTTATACCAAGTGCCTTTAGCATCTGAGCGCCCATTCCGTAATCTCTTAAATCCTCATCGAATCCCAATTTTAAATTTGCCTCAACGGTATCCAGTCCTTGATTTTGGAGCTCATAAGCCCTTAGCTTATTTAGAAGACCTATGCCTCGACCT
Source organism: Firmicutes bacterium UBA6806 (assembly GCA_002452745.1). Lineage (GTDB taxonomy): Bacteria > Bacillota > Clostridia > Peptostreptococcales > Acidaminobacteraceae > Fusibacter_A. The sequence continues at coordinate 28,810 of DKFC01000038.1, read as the reverse complement.
TCTTGTCTCAAATAGAGGAGTATGCCTCTTTCCTCAGATGCAATTTGGTTTAATGCCATCTCTAACTGTGTGCCGCAATCGCATTTTGATGAATGAAAGACTTCTCCAGTCAAGCATTCGGAATGAAGACGGCATAAAATATCATGTCCCTCAAAGTCAGAGATTTCCCCTTTTACCAGAGCTAAATGATGTTCTTGATTAAATGTAGATTCAAATCCATAGATGCGGAATTCACCATATTTTGTCATCACTTGCGGACTTGCCACGCATTTAACCAACGTGTCATGACATTTTCTGTAAAGTTGAAGTGCCTGAACCGTTATAATCTTCATCTGCCATTCCTTGGCGAAGACCATTAAATCAGGGGTTCTCATCATGGTGCCATCTGATTTAATGATTTCACAACAGACTCCGCATTCCTGTAAGCCAGCTAGACGCATCAAATCAACGGTTGCCTCAGTATGACCATTTCTCTCGAGAACGCCATGTGGTTTGGCAACAAGTGGAAAGATGTGACCAGGCCGTCTAAAATCACTGGGCTTTGACTCAGAAGACGCTGCCAACTGAACTGTTCTACTGCGTTCCTCAGCTGAAATGCCTGTGGTTGAATCAAAGCAGTCGATCGAAACAGTAAAGGCGGTGGCGTGTCTATCCGTATTGTTTGAGACCATCTGTTGTAAATCTAGTGAATGAGCCTTTTCTACGCTCATGGGCATGCAGATGAGTCCCTTTCCGTAAGTGGACATGAAATTGATTTTTTCAGCCGTGGCAAATTCAGCAGCGCAGATAAAGTCGCCTTCATTTTCACGGTCTTCATTGTCTGTAACGATGATAATTTCACCATTTTTGAGGGCTGAAATAGCCTCTGGAATTGTGTTGTAATAGTTCATGATTTCCTCCCTAGCTAATATTTGAATTGTGGTTTGTGCTGAAACTCTGAGTAAACAGCGTAACGCTGTATAAATTTCTCTGCATACTTTGCAAAGAGATCTGTTTCGAGATTCACTGTGGAAAGCAGCCTTTTTTGACTGAAAACAGTGTTATGAAACGTATGTGGAATCAAGGAGATTGAAAAGGCGTTCGGACGAATTGCCGCCACGGTTAGACTAACGCCATCTACAGCAATTGATCCCTTTTGAATTACATACTTCATCAATTTCGGAGGAGCTTTAATCGTTATTAAAGTTGCGATGCCATCTTTTCGAATTTCTGAAATCGTCCCAATTCCGTCAACATGTCCAGAAACAACATGACCACCAAAGCGGTCGCCAACAATCATGGCACGTTCTAGGTTGACGGATTCCCCCAACCGAAACGATTTGAAGTTGGTATGTTGTATCGTTTCGTTCATGACATCAGCAGAAAAAGCGGAGTCGTTTTTATCTGTGACGGTAAGGCAGACGCCGTTTGTTGAAACGCTGTCACCAATATTGAGACCCTTCAAAATCTGACGAGCTGAAATGGAAAGACAAAGTGATTTTCCAGAGTTTGAGATGGATATAATCGTTCCAATTTCTTCAATTAGACCTGTGAACATGTATAGTTCACCTCGCTTTCAATCAAGATGTCTTCATCAAAGTATTTGATGGTGCTGTTCCTCAGACTGATACCGTCTGAGAGCTTTTGGAAGCCAAGACCGCCTACAGGTGACTTACCAAGGACTCCACCAATTAGCACTGGAGCGATATAGGTTTGAACTTTGTGCACGATTTGGCTTTTGAGTGCTGAGAAACTCAGCTCAGATCCGCCTTCGATAAAAACACTGTCGATGTTCAATTTATACAGTTCAGACATCAGTTGCTTTAAATCAACAGAGCTTCCTTTAAGCGGGATGACTAAAATCTTACATCCGTTTTCTAAATAGGGAAGATGACGCTCAACGTCATGACAACAAGTTGCGATGATCGTGACGGTGTTTTGGGCGCTGGTGACAAGAATTGAGTCTAAAGGGGTTCTGAGGTTGGTATCGCAAATAATTCTAGTGGGGTCTTTTGCAAATTTTCCATGACAGGTGAGGCGGGGATTATCTGCAATGACCGTTCCAACGCCAACCATTACAGCTGAAAAGTGAAACCTGCTCCTGTGGACATTTTCTCTGGATTTTTCATTTGTGATCCACTTGGATTCACCTGATGCCGTGGTCGTTTTACCGTCCATAGTCATGGCATACTTTAACGTCACAAATGGAGTGCTGGTCAAAATGGAGTGAAAAAAGACTTCGTTTTGTATGCGCCCCAAGTCTGCCATCAATCCTACATGGGTGGTGATTCCCGCTTGTTTTAATGCGGCGAGGCCTTTCCCACAAACCAGAGGGTTGGGGTCGAGAAGTGAAATATAGACCTCTTTAATGCCGCTTTTGATAATTGCCTCTGTGCATGGAGGCGTTTTTCCAAAATGGCAACAGGGCTCAAGCGTGACGTATAGCGTTGCACCGGCAGGGCTTTTAGAACAATTTGAAAGCGCATTTATCTCTGCGTGTGGGGTGCCATATCGTTCATGAAATCCTTGACCGATAATTTCATCACTCTTGACGATAATTGCACCGACTAAGGGGTTGGGAGAGACGTGGCCGCGGCCCATTTCTGCCAAGGCATAAGCTGCTTTCATAAAGTCTTCGTGTGGATTTTTCATGGGTAAAAATACCTCCTAGATAAATACAGGGCAAAGAAAACGCCCTGAAATAAAATCATCAGGGCGCAAGAAGTGGTTTTGTGGTTACGACATTAAAAAAGCTCTGAAATGTAAAACATTTCAGAGCAAAAATACAAAGGTCAACCATAAACCTCATCATTTAATCTTCTTTCATCCAGACTGTACTGTCGGCTTCGGAATCTCACCGAATCATGCGTTATCAATTGATTTCGCTCGTGGGCTATACCACCGGTAGGGAATTTCACCCTGCCCTGAAGATATTATTCAATTGAGGTGAGTATAGCATGGGTCAATTGCTTTGTCAATAAGTTAGACCAGATAAAATTTGACATAAGTTAGATCACCTAGATCCCACGTGCATCCGACTCATATAACCCTTCAAGCAAGCTTTTATATACAAAATCTTCAAAAGAGGAGAAGGACTTTCTAGACGTATTAAAGCAACATAACGAAAAAGTAAATAATGATTATTTGAATTCTTTACTCAATATTAATAAATCTGATATTATTATAATGAGTACACTTGGCGATAGAGCAGTAGCTCATCCAGACGATAATGGATATACTGGAATTAATCATATAAAAATTACATTGTAACATGATAGAGGTGAAAAATAATATGAAAAAAGAGTACTTGCCTTTGGTTGGGTTAATAGCAATATTAATTGTTCTAAATTCTATATTCAATACCTTCCCAATTGATGGAATCTTGTATTTAGGTTGTATCATTACTGTTCTTGTTTATGTCGGGAATGTCCGAAATCAAAATAGGAACTTGGATGAAAGAATATCACAACTAGAAAAGAATGCGGAAGAAAAAGAAAAAGGTGAGTGATCGCCTCACCTCAGACTGAAGACGGGTCTGTTGTAAAACAGCCCCTTTGTTTATTCAGCTCGTAGTAGCTCATTCATTTTATAATCATATGTCACTGGATTTTGATTGGGTCCAAAGCCTAAACTGAAAGTGTTCGTTGTGACATCGTACGATGAATACTTGGCACTTGATTGCTCATTAATATTAACGCTGCTAACTGTTTGCTTATCAGAATCGAAAAAATAAATTGAAGTGTTGGGAACTGTGTTTGCAGCAGAGACGACTTCCTTTTTACCATCTCCATCTATATCGCTGATTTGAGCAAATCCATCAATCTCTGAAATAATATATGGCATCTTTTCTTTTATCATCACAAAGATTGTGACACCATAACTCGCGCCACGTATCTCATTAATTATATAGACTGCATCCGTTTCATCCAACCTTGTTTTCGTTAAATCATACCCGGCCTCTCCAAGAGAACGTGACAAAGCATATCGTATCCCTGAAATTTCAATATATGAATAGGTATAACCTTCGGGATTTTCTTCATTGAATTCTTTGGGGATATATTCACCGAATGTGACCATATCATCAATTTTCGTTGAGTTAACAATACTTTCTATCTTATTATCGTTCAATAAACTAAGAGGTATATTAGAAAATTCCTGCGTGGTGAAATCTAGTTGAATTGTGTCCGGTGTTTTAATTTCATCTTGTTTTTTTGCACAAGCTGTGCATATTAGTAGCAAAACAATAAGCATAAGAGCTGTTATGTTTCTAATGCTTACTGTTTTCTTTTTTTTCATATGACCTCCATTTAATTCATAATTGAGCATTTTTCATAATTATTTTTGAAATAGTTGTACATTAAGCGAATGAGCTGATTTTTGGAACCAGATAAAATTTGAGTCAACCACTTTCACGTTCCACAAGAGCAGAAGAAAAAACCAGATGCCTTGGGATATGAGAATCAGTGGATTCAATTTCGTTTATGGTCATGAGAGCGGCCTGCCGTCCCATCTGTTTTGCTGGCATCTCCATGGAAGTCATGGTGGTTTCAAGCATACTGCCGATGATATGTCCTGTTAAGCTAATGAGCTTAATTTGGCTGGGAACTTGAATGCCTTTTTCTTTTAAGGCACGCATGGCACCAATTCCCTGAACATCCACAGCAGCCAGTATTGCATCGAGATATGGATTTTTGGACATGAGTTCCAGTGCACAGTTGTACCCGTATTCCAAACTGTTCAGGCTATAGACAGACTCGGGAATAGCAGTTGTCTCCGATAAATTTAGCTCGTTTAAGGCTCGAATATAGCCATTGTAGCGTTCTCGATAGGGCGCTATTTTCATGCTGCCGTTGATTAGACCAATATGAGAACAGCCCTTTGAAGCCAAATATTTGGTTGCTTCATAGCCACAGGTTTCGTAATTGACGACAACGCTGTTTAGGCGATTATCCTGTTGTCTTATAATTTGGGTGACAGAGAGACCGGTGGCGTGAATATCCTGTATCAATTTGCCGTTGTGCCCTGTTCCTGCGATAATAAGTCCATCTACAAAACCATTTCTCAATCTCGCCAAGGACTCTTTTTCAATTTTAGGGTCATCTTCTGTGGTACAGATAATGACTGCATAACCAGCCTCTCTTGCCTCAAGTTCAATACCCTGAACCACTTCTGCAAAGACAGTCATGTGGAGTCGGGGAACAACCACACCTATCGTGTGACGCTTGCCTTGCCTAAGCCCTTTGGCAAGGATGTTTGGATGGTAGCTCAATTCCTTAACAGCTGCAAAAATACGCGCTTTTGTGTCAGGATGAACATAAGAAGTGTTGTTTAGTGCTCGTGAGACCGTGCTGACATCAACACACGCCAAACGGGCAACATCTTTTAAAGTCGCCATACAATTCCTCAACTTTCTGCAAACGATTGCATAACTGAATTATATACTTGCAGATTTAATTTGACAAGGGACACTTTGAAAAATGCATAAAAAGGATTATATATCCAAGTTTAAGCAAAAAGTATGCAATAAATTGCAGATGTAACCAGAATAGTTGAAATCATATTTTCCTCATGATATAAGTAAAAAGAAAGATATGCAAACGTTTGTATAGTTTATGTGTCGGCATCTGCGCAGAGCCTGACAAGTTAAAGTGAAAATACATTATAATTGAAGGAGCGTTGAGCATTATGTCTAAAGTTAAGAATTTTAAAACCATTTTTCCAGCAGTATCAGTCCCTTTAAATGATGACTATACCATAAATGAAAGAGAATTTCGTGCTTATCTCAGATGGATTAAGACATTTTATAAAAAGGGAATCCAAGGACTTGTATGTAACGGTCATACTGGAGAAATCACTGGACTCAACAGAGCAGACCGCAGGAGAGTCGTGGAAATCTGTTCTGAGGAATGTGGCGATATCATGACAATTATCTCGGGCATTAATTGTGAGAACACAACTGAGAGCATTGAGATGGCAAAAGAGGCAAAAGAAGCTGGAGCAGATGGTATTTTGTTAATGCCCCCACATATGTGGCTGAGATTTGGTATGCATAAAGAAGCACCGTTCGAATACGTAAAAGATGTTGCTGAAGGGGCTGATATAGACATTATTATTCACTTGTATCCTGCAACAAGCAAAGCCTTCTATCCAGTGGAAACGCTGATTAAAATGTGTAAGGAAATCGACCATGTAAAATGTATTAAAATGGGAACTCGTGTAACCTCTCTCTACGAGCACGACGTCCGATTGCTTCGTGAAGAATGTCCAGACGTTTCTTTGGTTACTTGTCACGACGAAACACTCTGTGTCAGCTGGATGCCGGGGATGGATGGCGCTTTAATCGGTTTTGCGGGCTGTGTGCCAGAATTGATCTGCCCAGCATGGGAAGTATTCAAAAATCCTGAAAAGCATACCTTAAAAGAAGCGCAGGAGTGGTCCAATAGAATTTATCCAATTGCTCAAGCAATTTATGGCGGTGGACAACCATCTGGAGAGGCGCATGCCAGATTAAAGGAAGCACTGGTTCAAAGGGGAATTTTCAGCTCTGATTTGATGCACAAGCCTGTATTGCCACTGAGCAAAGAAGAAAAAGACTGGGTTGCTATGGGGTTAAAGAAAAGCAATTTACCAGAAGTGGATATGAATAAATTCAACGATTGAGAATTTGATACTAAAAGGGGCGGGTAATGGTGAAATCAAATGATATGAGTAAAAATCAAGCATCTTTTGATCCAAATAATGTTGAAAAATTGACTTTTAGTGAAATATTGAAGCGAATTGGACCTGGAATCATTTTGACAGGAGTGGTTATTGGGCCAGGGAATCTAACGACTTCAGCCATGTTGGGGGCTAACTATGGATACAGTTTAATCTGGCTTCTAATTCCCATTGCTTTTATGGGGATTACCTTCATGCTGACAACCTACAGAATCTCCATGTTAACAGGCATGCCGATTTTGCACGCCATTAGACATTACTATGGAGGTGTGGCATCTGGCTTTGTTGGAACAGCTTTGTTTATTGCCTGTTTGTTCTTTACACTGGGGAATATCTCAGGGACAGGGGCAGGTATGACCCTCATTTTCGGAATTAACTGGAAGCTCGGCGCACTGATTATGCTGGCAATACTGTTTTATTGCTACTTCTCTAAAGGCGTCTATTCTAAAATAGAAAAGGCGATTATGGTTTGCATCGTGGGCATTATTGTGGCCTTTTATGCCACACTGGTGGTCTCAGGTGGGCCAAGCTGGAGTGGAATTGCCACAAGTTTGGTGAACTGGGATCTTCCCAAGGGCAGTTTGACCACGGCGCTGGCTTATATCAGCACCAATGCGGCTGTTACTGCGGGAATTTACGGGACTTATTTAGGCGCGGAAAAGAAATGGAAAAAAGAGGACTTATTCAATGGTGCAATGCTGGCAGATGCAGTTGCGCATATTGTCACCGTCATTTTAATATCGGGTGCGATTATTTTAGTTGGTGCAATTGTGCTTCATCCACAGGGGATAGGCATCAAAACACCTGCACAATTGGGTGAACTGTTAGTTCCACTTCTTGGTAAGATGGCATATCTCACAATGGGGATTGCGCTTTTAGGTGCCGGATTCTCGTCTTTGCTTGGGAACACGCAAAGGGGTATGGTGCTCTTAAGTGCTGGATTTGACAAGGAAGTTGGACTTGAATCCAAAACCATCAGGTGGGGATGCGTTATCTGTCTGATTGTTGCCACTGCAATTTGCTTTTTATATGGCGGCTCTCCGACGCAATTGATTTTCCTTGCAAATGTATCGACTTCCATTGCAACACCTGTCGCTGGTTTCTTTATTGTGAGAATGATATGGAAAAAAGAAGTCAACGAGGGCTTTAAGCAGCCACTTGTACTTCAGATTTGCATGACATTGAGCTATCTTTTTGCAGTGATTATGACCATTTCTGCTTTGAGAACGACGATTCCTAAATTGATTGCTTCTTTTTCACACTTGCTTTAGTCAAAATTATTTAGGCCATTCAATGGCGTTTTGGTACAGATGATATTTTGTACCAAAACGCCTCTTTTATTTTATATTGTAGCAGGGGAATTTATTATGATAGAATTAGATAAAATCGACATCTTATGATAAAAATAATGGCTTATGGTGAAGACTTACTGAGAGGTGGAAGATGATAATAGAAAATCCAAGCAGAGATGAAGCACTGATTAGAGCACTTGTCGGCATTTGGGAGGACTCTGTGAGAGAAACGCATACTTTTCTTAAACTGGAAGATGTCATCTTTTTGAGGTCAACCGTTGTGACTGGCATAAAAGAAGTTGACACCTTGCTCGTCGCCTATAAGGACAAGGTTCCGATTGGATTTCTTGGAATGACTCGAGACAAAATTGAGATGCTGTTTCTCTCGCCGTTTTGTATGGGTGTCGGAATTGGAAAAAAACTAATTCTAGAGGCAGTGCATAATCATAAGGCAATCTATGTGGATGTCAATGAACAAAATCCCCATGCGGTAAAATTCTACAGACGATTTGGGTTCGAAGTGTTTAAACGAACTGACTCAGATGATATGGGAAATCCATTCCCAATTTTAAAGATGAGACAGGTCTAGCGTGGAACAGACAAAGTGGTGGAAAATTAAAGTGAAGTGTGAACCTACAGAAGAAAAGATGAATTTAAACGAAAGCTAAATCTTGATTTAAAACCTAAAAATGAAACTAAAGCAAAAATCAAAGAGTACATGAAAACGTCTCTCCCAAAAAGGATGCGTTTTATGTGCTTTTTTTTATAATTATAGTACAATTAATTTAAATATTATTTAAAAAATGAGTGATTCTAGAAATTAATTGTGTTGACAGTACACAAATCTTAAATTATACTTCAAACAAGAAAGAAAAATCTGACTATTTAGGAGGGTGCATGAAAATAACGAGGATAAAAACAGAGGTGACCCAACTGGTTTTGAAAAAGCCCCTTGTCGTAACATTTGGCTCTATTGAGGCGATGGAAACCATAATCGTCAAGATTGAAACCGATGAAGGGCTTTGTGGGTATGGAGAAGCATCGCCTTTTGGGCCGGTAACTGGTGAGACGAAGGAATCAGTCTTGTCAAACATACGGGATTTTGAAAAGGTACTTATTGGTGAGAATCCGCTTGAGATTGAAAGGATACACAGAAAAATGAATGGCTGTATCGCCTTTAATCCATCGGCAAAGGCGGGGATTGACATTGCACTTTATGATATCTACTCAAAATCACTAAATGTACCACTGTATATTGCACTGGGTGGTAAAAACCAAGAGGTGGAAAGTGACAAGACTATTTCTATTGGAACAATAGAGAACATGATTGAGGACGTTCAACTTGCTATGAAGGCCGGCTTTACAAAAGTGAAATTAAAAGCGGGTATTGATGTTTTCCACGATGTAAAGGCCATGAAGGCAATTAGAGAATCTTGTGGGGATGAACTGACCATTAGAATGGACGCCAATCAAGGATGGAATTTTGCACAGGCTATTTGGGCCATTAACGAAATGGAAAAATATAGATTGGACGCATTGGAGCAACCCGTGGCCTATTGGGATGTAGATGGTCTTAGAAAAATAAGGAACAAGGTCAATGTGCCTCTGATGGCAGATGAAAGCCTTCACGACGAAAAAGATGCCATGAAACTGCTTAAATCAGATGCAGTAGATGTTCTCAACATAAAACTTATGAAATCAAAGGGGATACATGGTGCAATGAAAATCAATCATCTTGCTGAGTCATCTGGGGTTGAATGTATGATTGGGTGCATGTTGGAGAGCCCTGTGGCAATCAGTGCAGGGGTGCATTTTGCCATGGCAAATAAAAACGTCACAAGGGTAGATTTGGATTCGCTGTTTGCCATAAAGAAATGCCCGGGGATTGAAGGTGGTGTTGAGTTTAAAGGGGGAAGAGCCTCACTGCCTGACAAAGTAGGCCTTGGATTGGATGTTGGATTTTAAACTACGAAGATATAAAATCACTCAATTCGTTTAAATTAGGGGGTATAATTAAAATGGAAGGATTTATTACGAGTACCACGGGTTTACTGGCGGTTATGACGGCGATGGTTGCCACAGCGCTTTACTGCCAAAAGCTAAAGTTTTTCAGCAAATTTGGTCCGGCGATTATCGTCATTGTCATGAGCTTGATTTTGTCAAATGCTGGAATTGTTCCGAGATCAGCACCTGTATATGGCGTCGTAATGGAATACGCGGTATATGTTTCAATTGCCATGATTTTGTTGGACGTGCACCTAAAGAGCTTGTTGAAACTGTCAAAGCAGCCACTGCTGGCAATGGCCTTTGCAGTTTTAAGTGTTGGTTTGGTCACAATTTTAGCGGGGCTCTACTTTGCACCTGGCATTGAAGAGGGGTGGAAGATAGCAGGGATGTTTGTTGGAACGTACACGGGTGGAAGTGGAAACCTCACTGCCATTGGACTGGGACTTAATGCATCGCCAGAGGCGTTCGCCCTTGCCAACGCAGCTGACTATATTGTTGGACTGCCCTCCATGGTCTTGTTTTTTGCATTGCCTCAAATTTTAAAAAACTCGAAGTGGTTTCAAAGACATTGGCCATATAAATTTAGTGAGCAAGAACTGTTGGACGAAACAAATGAAGACAGATTTTTAGGAAGCAAGCAGTGGAGTATCACCGAAATTTCCATACTGTTTGCAATTGGATTTTTACTGGTGTGGGCATCCTCAAGTTTATCCACCTTCTTTCCAGCAACCTATCAAAGTGCAGCACGCATTTTAATAATCACCACACTTTCTATAATACTAGCTCAATTTAAGCAAGTTCGTTCCATAAATGGAAATAAGGACTTGGGAATGTTTATGGCACTGTTCTTCCTTTGCGTCATCGGTTTCTTGGTGGACATCGGGGGATTCTTTAACAACACACTTGAAATTGCTCTTTACTGTGGCGTCATTATCTTCGGTTCTTTGATGCTGCACATATTGCTCTGTCGATTATTCAAAATCAAATACGAATATGTGCTGCTTTCAATTATGGCAGCGGTTGCAGATGGTTCAAGTGCTGGTATACTGGCCGCGGCGTCCGGATGGGAATCACTCATAGGAATTGGAATCCTCTTGGGGGTAATTGGAGGTGTGCTTGGAAATTATGTGGGCATCCCATTGGCATATTTTTTAAAAATGCTCATAGGCGCGTAGGCAGATTGGAGTGAAGCATGTTTAACTTTTATGATTCAGGAATTTTGATGGCAAAGATTGAAAAAGAATTTATAGAAATGCTCAATCCCTACACTGGGAAGTTTGAAACGCTTGATGCTATAAAGGCAAAGTGTGTTTTCAAAGAGCGATATCAATTAAATCCACTAGATTTGATTGCAGACTGGGATAAGATGCAACTGTCAATTGAGACTGCAATTAAAGCAGGTGAAACCCTGTTTAGCACAGAAGATAGCCGAAGATTCAGTCGAAACGGAACTGTTTGGATACAGAGAAACACGATGCATCCAGTGGATATTTTGACGAGAAATGGCATTGTCATTGGATTTGTGAGGGTGGACCGATCGGCGTGCAGTTTCTTAATCAAAGAGGGTGAGGAGGCTTTTACACCGCTTTCGAACTATCAAAATTTGACTGAGCGAATTTATGCCGCTGAGCACTTTGGCGATTTTATGGTCGAAATGAGAGATGGCATAAAACTATCAACCACAGTTCTTTTGCCCGTTGGGGAAAAAGAAGTGCCGGTTGTGCTTTGTAGAACGCCTTATGGCAAGGAAAATATGGTTTCAACTTACCTCCACTATGTCCAGCTTGGATATGGTGTGGTCATACAAGATACAAGGGGGAGAGAGGCATCAGAGGGGGAATGGATTCCTATGGCGCATGAGAGCGAAGATGGTGATGACACCTTAACTTGGATTGGTGAAAGTGAGTTTTGCAATGGTTCTGTAGGGATGATTGGCGGTTCTTACAGCGGCTATGTTCAGTGGGCTGCCGCGGTGTCTGGAAACCCATATCTTAAGACCATGGTGAGTATTGTAACAGCTGGATCTGCTTTTGTGGACATGCCCTATAGAGGCGGCTGCCTTATGTCTGGAACGCTGGCTTGGGCGTTTGCCATGTCAGAGAGAAAAGCCGCAATGGAACTTATGGAGAGACAGGACTGGAATGACCTGTTAAAGGTAAAGCCAATTGCTAAAATTGTTGAAGTTGGCCTTGGGAAGGAAGTTCCCTTCTGGAGAATTTGGTGTGAAGAGGATGTCTATAATGATTTCTGGGCAGAGCAAAACTGGTGGTCAAAGCGAAAGCACATGCGTGATATTCCCGTCTTCATCCTATCTGGGTGGTATGATGACAACGGTATGGGAACAACAGAGGCAATTGATTTAATCAATGACAGGCAATTTAAAAACTATAGAATTCTGCTGGGCCCTTGGCTTCACAAGGCAAATAGCACGAGGGAAGTCAATGGTATTTTCCTGGGAAAAAACGCCATTAGATATGATGTCAATTATGAATATCTCAGATGGTTTGAAAGACATCTGAAAGGCAAAAACATTGAAATTGAAATGGGCGTGGAATACTATGATGTGGGCAGACAAATATGGGAAAAATCAAAGACATGGCCGCCGACTAAAGATAAGATGATTTTATCATTGAAGGCGGATTTGAACGCAAAAGGTGCGTTTTCTGCATATGATTATGATCCTGATGATTCTGCGCCGCATATTATTGACATGTCTTCAAATGAGGCCACGCCGCCGGGAGACTATCAAGAAATTGAAAAGAGAAGTGATGTAATAACCTTCACATCAAATGTCCTCGATGAGGATTTGAGGATTGCAGGCGATATTTTGGTGGATTTATATGCAGCCAGCAGCTGCAAGGATACAGACTGGATTGTAAGGGTAACGGATGTGGATGAGATGGGAAAGTCAATGAAAGTTGCAGAGAATCCGCTGAGAGCCAAATTTAGAAATGGATATGATAGGCCTGAGGCATTGACGCCCAATGAAATCTATCGGTATCGTATTCGAACCAGTAAAATTGCAGTTACTTTTAAAAAGGGACATAGGATTCGTCTGATGATAACTTCTGGTGCATCTGGATATGTGTTTGCAAACACCAACACAGGGAGGAATCCTGCTCTAGATACAGAACTGATGATTGCGCATCAAAGGATTTATCATGATGAACAGCATCATAGCTGTCTTGTGCTTCCAATTGTATAAACGCGTCTTTTCGAGAAACTGGGGCTATTGAACCTCAGTTTCTTTGCGGTGTCAAGAAATGCAAGACTATTGAAATGTGTTGACGATTCAAAAAAAATAAATCATACTTAAAATGATACTGGAAACAGATAACGGAGGGAACATGATTGGGTCTAAAGTGAAGGGAAATCGAAAAAATCGAGGGTTGACACTGGACGAGTTAGGCAAAAAAGCGGGAATAACAGCCAGTTATCTCTCGCAGGTGGAGCGGGATTTGGTGGAGCCGTCGATATCGACACTTCGAAAAATTGCAAATGCGCTTCAAATCCCTGTTTATAAATTTCTTATTGACGATGACGATGATGACAAGTTTATCATTAGAAAGAATGAGCGCAAAGTATCCGAGAAGATGAAAGACAAGGCCATTTGTGAGTTCATAACCCCTATGGCGCGAGATAACAGCAACTTGGCAATTGTGGGAATCTTGGTGACTTTGCCACCGGGAATTGTGGACAAGTCCATACACAATGCGGAGGAGATGATTTTAGTTCAGCGTGGCATATTGGAAATTACAGTTGAAGAGGATATTTACGTTTTAAATGTAGGCGATTGCATCTATTTGAAGGCCAACTTATACCATGCTCTCAAAAATATTGGAGAAGGGGATTTAGAAATTTTAAGCTGTATCAGCCCTGCTATCTATTAAAGTTAGGCACAAGAGATATTTGATTTGAAACGGTAGATTTTGGATATAACATAACTGAGACATTTTGAGTGATACGTCTCCAAAACAGACTGATAAAGGCATCCTTTTAGGGGATGCATCTAGTTGAAAACGGGGTGGTCAATTGTCAACTCATATTAAGAGAACCCTAATAGTTATGATTATAGTCATCCTGATTTCACTGCTATTGACGTTTTACGGCGTCTACTTGCCGATGAAGCATGAACTGGAATCTAACTTGCAAAGGAATTTTGAATTGCTCGCTGAGTCCAAAGTAGATGCTTTTACAGAGACGATTAATAAGAGTCTTCAAGGGGCCAAGAGTTTGTCTAGTCGCTCTGCTATAAGGGACAAGATTGTCGCTTACAAGGCGGGAGAGGTGAATCTAGATACCCTTAAATCATTTACGAAGGATAAGTATCGTGATGGTGTTTTGGTTATTTCAGATGTGACACATGCCATCAGAGTTGTAGATGGAGAGATTGTCGCCGAATATTATGGTGAAAATTACATAGACAACAGCATCAGCATCACTGATGAAAGCAGACAGCTTGATTATTTCATCAAATTAAAAGGCGACATGGTTTGCTTAGAAGTCAATTCGCCAATCTATTTTGAGGATGAAATCCTTGGGAGGGATCTGTTGGGCTTTTGTCTAAATGATACAATCGAAGGTCTAAACGATGATGACGTCAATGTTGAAATTTCAAATCTAGAGACTATAGGCGGCAAATTAGATAACTATGAAAACCTATTTGAGGATGAACAAAACATCTACTATGTTTTACAGATTGACACGATACACGAAATTGTGGTATTGAGGTCAAAAAAGGTGCTTTACGAGAGCATCAGCCATTTAACTCAAAAGAGCACAATCTACTTGGCAGGCGGTTATACAGGCATCTTGCTCGTGGTTTATATTTACATGGTTCAATACGCCAAGAATCAAGTGAAGCACTTGGCAATTGACAGAGACACCTATAAAAAACAGGCAGACAAGGATGCATTGACAGGTGCATCATCGAGGGCTTATTTTGACGAATTTATTCGAAGCCATTCCTTTGAGACGGGGGTATTGATTATCATTGACCTAGATGACTTCAAGAAGATCAACGACACCTATGGTCATTTAACTGGAGATGAAGTCCTCAAAGGCATCGTCAACACCATCAAGTCAGTTATTCGCAGTGATGATCTGCTTGTGAGATATGGCGGTGATGAGTTCATACTCCTTCTGAGAAAAGACGATATCAAAGGCGGCACAGAGGTTATAAATCGAATTCGAGATAAACTGGCTGTGGATAGGCGTTTTGGTTTCGACGTTGATTTTTCCTATGGGATGGTGGCTGTTGAGGCTATGAGTGAAATTGAAACCTGTTTGTCTGAGGCGGATCACAATATGTATCTCTGCAAATCTGAGAAAAAAGGGTATACTATAAAAACTTCGGCAATAAATCTAAAGATAAAGACTTAGAAAGGAACGAACAATGGAGACAATTGAATTTAGATATGATACGCAATTATTGATAGAAGGTGAAAACTTAGACGAGAATCAGATTAATGATTATATTTTGGAAAACTTCATTGGCGACTGCCTATTAGCTGTGGGAGATGAAGAACTCATAAAAATTCACTTTCACACAAATGAGCCGTGGAAACTGCTCGAATACTGTTCTACGCTTGGAGAAATCTATGACATTGTGGTGGAAGATATGGATAGACAGTCAAGAGGCTTAAAAGGATAGAGAGAGTTTTGTCAAATTCGTTTGAAATTTATCGACAGGAACTCCCATCCCAGTGTATAATCAGATAGATGCTAGGTGTTGTTTGAGACATTAAACGATATTCTGGACGACTTATAAATGAGGTGAAGACTATGGATGAACATAAGACTAATTGTGAGAACAACGGTTGCGGATGTGGGCATGACCACGATCACGATCACGAACATCATCACTCACATACAATAACGCTTGAACTGGAAAACGGTGAAGAACTGGTATGTCCTATTATTGAAATTTTCGAAGTAGATGATAAAGAGTACATTGCCCTTTTGCATCCTGAAGAAGAAATTGCAATGCTCTACGGATTTACGGACTATGAAGATGGTTCAATTGAAATTCTTGAAATTGAAAGCGATGAAGAATACGAAGCTGTTTCAGAGGCGTTTAATTCATTGTTTGAAGATGAGGATGAAGAATAGTCAAAAGAAAAGCGGTGCTTAGGACGGCGAAAGGCTGTTGCAAATCTGAAAAACAGATGGGCAACAGCCTTTATTTTTTATAGTTTCATAACGATTCAACACGCTTTAAAACTTAGGTGTAGTTTCAACCGCTCCTACTTTTCCAAAAATTTGATTGATTGATTTCACAGACATATGAACATTTCCATCTGATTTTAAAAGTTGATGGAAATCGTTGAAATTATTCCTTGGCAATACCGTTTTGAGAATGAGACGTTCACAGCCATCCATCCCATAGCCAATTGTTGTTGTCACAGAGTAGCCTTCATTTCGAAGAATATCGGCTAACTGCTTGCCAGAGGTCATGTGTTTGTATACGTCCACTTCCAATAAACCATAGGCTAACTTTTTTTCGATCTTATTTCCTAAAAATACTCCAAACATTTTGCCAGCAGCAAAGGCCAGAAAAAAGCCATATCCGGATGAAACCGCCGTGAGTTTAAAGGCGTACAGAAAAACAATTGAATCAATAAAAGTTGTAACGTAAACAGGCTTTATAGCTTTTTGAGCTAGAAAGGACGTCTTTAGATTCTTCAGACAAGTTCCTAAGACGTTTAATAAAAAAATGATAACTAAATTTGCAAATGTAACGATAAAATCCTCCTTTAAAAATAAAAAACCCTCGTTCAAAAGACAAGGGTGGTAAAATCCTTATGAATTGATAAAACAATGGCATCCTAGAGAAGTGCCCTTAGAGTGGCTGTCAAAAAAGGATGCAATAAAAAAAGAAGCCATAGAACTTCTCCAAATAAGGTTGTATTAGAAGTGGTCAAATTATATGACTTTAGCTAAGCCACTTAATAAGGATAACATAGGTTGATAAATCTGTCAAAAAATCGGAACTTATTTTAATTGGGTTGCGTCTAATACCATAAGTGCATACTCAACTGGCAAAAACTGATTGAAGGTCACTGCGGAGTGGCTACCCTCCTAAGTAGAAAGGAAATGAAGAGATGAAATTTAGAGGTGAGCAGATGAAATTTAGAGGTGAGCAGATGAAATTTAAAAGAGACAGAATGCATCAAAAAAGGTTTTTACATATGAAATTGGTATCAATGTTGTTGATAATGTCTTTACTTGCTGGGGCGTGTGGACAAAAGACCTCGACTCAGGTCAAGTCAGATGCCGTGTTCATGAAATCTCAGGGAAGTGAATTGAAACTGGACAAAGCCATGCTTCAAAGTGTGGATGCGTCCAATGCTCTTGGGGTTGAAATGTTTAAAAAAATGGCTCAGGCAGATAAAGATAAAAATCAGCTCTTATCACCTATGAGTTTGATGTTTGCATTATCCATGCTTCAAAATGGTGCTGAGGGAACAACCAAAGCTGAACTGCTTGCCGCTATGGGCGAACAGGAACAGGGGCTCAATGAACGCTATAATCATCTTGTCGATTACATGAATCAGTTTGATGGAAAAGCTGTAACACTTAAAACAGCCAATTCCCTGTGGGTTCGAAAGGGTCTGAGTATTAAAGAGACTTTTGTTGACACTTTGAAAAAGTATTATGATGCAGAAGTTTTTATATCGGATTTTAATGGCGTAAAAGCCCTTGACGACATGAACAAATGGGTTGAGGAAAAGACAAACAGTCTTTTGAAAGAAACCATTAAAGAAATCAAACCAGAAACCATCGCATATCTGATGAATACCGTCTATTTTAAGGGAACTTGGAGAGATGAGTTCTCAGCTGACATGACTAGTCGTGAACCTTTCCACATGGATGATGGCAATGAAAAAACTGTGGATATGATGTACAAAGTGGCCTCGCTTGCCTATCGAGAATCTGAAAAATGGCAGGCGGTAAGTCTTCCATATTACGGTGATTGCAGCATGGTAGTCATCCTTCCAAAAGGGGAGATAGATTCTCTTATTGAGGGCTTTTCAAGTGAAGAGATAAACGCAATGCTAAGTATAGGCGATAAGGATTACAAAAGAGTGGCGCTAAAACTTCCAAAGCTGGATTATGAAGTTAGCAATCAGCTAAGTGATGTGCTTAAGGAACTGGGGATTGAGAAGGCCTTTTCTAGACATGAAGCGGATTTCTCTCAAATGGCAGAACTGGAAGGAGAGAATATATTTGTCGGTTCAATTTTCCAAAATACAAGGATTATTCTAGATGAAAAGGGAACAGAAGCGGCAGCTGTCACTGTTGTGGAACTTGAAACGGGAAGTGCGGCCATAGAGGCAGAACCCATCGAAATGACCTGTGATAAACCTTTTATGTATCTCATAAAAGAAGACAAGACCAATGCAGTTTTGTTTATGGGGATTGCAAGACGACCGTAAATTGATGTGACAATTGAAAAAGAGGGCTATAACTTTAATATTCCTGATACCGTATATGGTTTGATGCTATAATATAAAGAAAGAGGCAGAAAATTATAAGATCAGAATAGGAGAGAAATATGAGGAAATACAAAGGCGTTATTTTTGATTTAGATGGGACTCTATTGGATACACTTGAGGACTTGACAGATTCAATCAATCATACGTTCAGAGCCTTTCAGATAGAAGAGAGATCGTCAAGCGACGTCAGGCGGTTTCTGGGAAATGGCATCAGGCAACTGGTGAGGCTCTGCGTGCCAATAGAAATTAAAGGGGATGTCTTTGAGTCGATTTTCACGGCGTTTAAAGCGTACTATGAAGAGAACTGTAATCACAAGACGGGGCCTTATTCGGGAATTGAAACTGTTTTAAAGCGGTTACAGGCTGAAGGGATTCAGTTGGCGATTGTGTCAAATAAAATAGATGTTGCGGTAAAATCATTGAACCAACAGTATTTTAAAGATTGGATTGACTTGGCAGTTGGCGAGACCGAGATGGTCAAGCGAAAACCAGCTCCAGATATGGTCTATACCTGCTTGGAGCAAATGAAACTCAATCCTGAGGAAGTCGTTTATGTTGGAGACTCAGAGGTGGATTTAGAAACGGCAATGAACGCTGGAATAGATTGTATAAGCGTCTCATGGGGATTTAGGGATGTTGATTGGCTAATGAATCATGGCGCACTCGTTATCCTGAATTCACCAGAGGAACTGCTAGAAAAACTGCTCTGATAAAGTACTTAAAGAAATGCAGAATTGAAAAAATGCAGAATAGAGATAAACAGAGAAACATATAAATGACAATATAAAAAAAGCACTATCCGATTTTACTGGATAGTGCTTTTGACGATTATTTAGCCGAAAGTGCTGCCATGGTCACATAGTTGTATGGTTTGTTGAAATGTGGTAGGAAGAACAAATCAGTGAGTGCTAGTTTGTCAACTGTTAATTTCTCTTGGACAGCAAGCGAGAACATGTGAATTCCCATTGACATATCGTGTTTTGAAGCCATTTGTGCTCCTAATATAATGCGGGTCTTTGCATCATAGACAATTCTCAGTTTGACTTTGTGGTTGCCTTCTTCTATGAATTCAGGTTTTTGATAGTCTTCAAAATCGGTAAAGGTAGCTTCATAGCCCAGTGATTTTGCTCTTTCAGCTGTGAGTCCTGTTGAAACCATTTTGAGATCGTAGATGCAGATGCCATTTGATCCCTGAACGCCGGCGGATTCGATGTTGTTGCCAATGACATTGTGAGCGGCAACAATTGCAGAACGAACGGCATTGGTTGCAAGTGCTATATAGCTTGTCTTATCTTGTGAGTTGTCATAGACAGTTGCACAGTCGCCCACTGCATAGACATGTGGCAGTGAAGTTCTCTGTTTCTTATCAACAAGATAAGCACCGTTTCTAAAAGTTTCTAGAGCATCTGCACCGAGGGAAGTGTTCGGTCTAAATCCAATGGCGAGGACAACCATGTCTGCATTATGAGTTGCCTTATCTGTGACAACCCTTTCCACTTTTCCGTTTCCTTCAAGGCGCTGTACGGTTTCACCAAATGCAAGTTTGATGCCGTGCTCTTTTAAGTTATCATTCATCATGGCTGTGAAAGGGGCATCATAATAGGCTGGTAAGCTGGTTGTGGCAATATCAATCAGTGTGACATTCTTGCCATGTCTTTCGAAGGCTTCAGCGAGTTCAACGCCAATATAGCCAGCGCCAACGACGACAACATCTTTAATTTCTGGATTTTTTAATTTATCTATTACAACCTCAGCATGCTGATACAGTTTTACCTTTTGGACGTTTTCAAGCTCAGTCCCCTCAATTGAAGGGATAATTGGCAATGATCCAGTCGCCAAGATAACGTCGTCATATGATGTCTCCAATTCAGTACCGTCTGCTTTTTTTGCATAGACGATTTTTTTGTCAAAATCTATATTGGTAACAGGTGTTTCCATATGAACAGTTGCGCCTTTTGCTTCAAGTGATTCTCTGCTTGCATAGAATAAACCTTCAGGTCCAGAAATCTGATTGCCAATCCAAAGGGCCATTCCACATCCCAAAAAGCTGATATTGCTGTTTGAATCAAAGACTGTCACTTGATGGTCTTTTGAATTGTCCATAATGGTATTGGCAGCTGCTGTTCCTGCATGATTTGTCCCTACGATAACAACTTTTTTCATAAAATTAACGCTCCTTTTTATTATATTAGTCAAATGTATTGATTATAAAGATGTAATTGTTACATTTTTCACATAATATATACCAAGTATGAACGGGATTTAAACACTAAATCTCAATTTAAATATGAAATATTTGTAATGAAATAGCAGAAATTTTGACAATCCGGTAAATCTGTCAAAAAAATAGACATCTTAGGGGGTTTGTCGATTGCGAACTTTGCGCAAAATTGATAAATTGAAGCTACAGATACGCGTTTTACAAACGCGTATGGTAAGTTGTGAATGATTATAAAGGAGGGTACTATGTATTACAGCAGTGGAAATTACGAAGCATTTGCTCGCCCGTTAAAACCAGAAGGCGTGGACAGCAAGTCGGCATACTTAGTGGGAGCGGGATTGGCCTCATTGTCAGCGGCTTGTTTTTTGGTAAGAGATGGTCAAATGAAGGGTGAAAATGTACACATACTTGAAAAGACCGACCTGTCTGGTGGTGCATGCGATGGCTATGAATATAACAACCTCGGTTATGTCATGAGAGGTGGCAGAGAGATGGATAATCACTTCGAATGCATGTGGGATTTATTCAAATCAATACCATCAATTGAAACAGAAGGTGTCAGCGTTTTAGATGAATACTACTGGCTCAATAAAAAAGACCCTAACTTCTCGTTGATGCGTGCAACAGTCAATCAGGGAGAAGATGCGAAAACAGAGAATAAATTTGGCTTATCTGAAAAAGGCGCTATGCAGATTATGAAACTGTTCTTCACACCTGATGAAGTGCTTTATGATAAAAAAATAGATGAGTGTTTTGACGAAGAAGTTCTGTCGTCTAACTTCTGGATGTATTGGCGAACTATGTTTGCCTTCCAAAACTGGCACAGTGCACTGGAAATGAAACTATACATCAGACGTTTTATTCATCATATAGGGGGTCTTCCCGATTTTAAAGCATTGAGATTTACAAAGTACAATCAGTATGAATCGCTTATTTTGCCAATGGTAAAATACCTCGAATCACACAACGTTCAATTTCATTATGGTGCACATGTGGTCAACGTAGAATTTGATATAACGGAAAATTCCAAGGTTGCAAAACAACTGCACTACATTCAAAATGGAAAAGATGTCAAAATAGATTTAACTGAAAATGACCTCGTGTTTATTACCAATGGTGGCTGTGTTGAGAATGCTTCTTTGGGAGATCAAAATACGCCGGCTAAATTTACGCCCGAATTAAAAGAAGGCGGTGGCTGGGACATGTGGCGCAAAATAGCAGCACAGGATAAAGCCTTTGGAAATCCAGATAAATTCTGTCATGCACCTGATAAAAGCAATTGGATGTCTGCAACAGTAACCACTCTGGATCAGAGAATTCCACCTTATGTTCAAAATATCTGCAAGCGAGATCCATTTAGCGGCAACGTGGTCACAGGCGGTATCGTAACAGCCAAGGATTCAAATTGGCTATTGAGCTGGACTTTTAACAGACAACCTCAATTTAGAACACAGCCCAAAGACCAACTGGTGGGCTGGATTTATGGTTTGTTCAGCGATGTTCCAGGTAACTTTGTCAAGAAGCCGATGATTGAGTGTACAGGTAAGGAAATCACTATGGAATGGCTTTATCACATGGGTGTGCCAGTGGATCAGATAGAGGATTTGGCAGAAAATAGCGCCAATTGTATACCTTGTATGATGCCATATATTACAGCATTCTTTATGCCTAGAAGCAAAGGAGACAGACCAGATGTCGTCCCTGAGGGCAGTCGAAATTTTGCATTCTTGGGTCAATTTGCAGAAACCAAAAGAGATACGATTTTCACCACTGAGTATTCAGTTAGAACTGGAATGGAAGCCGTCTATACACTGCTTGACATAGATAGAGGTGTTCCAGAGGTTTGGGGAAGCGTCTTCGATATTCGCGACCTTCTAGATGCGACGATAAAACTCAACGACGGCAAGAAAATTACAGAACTCAATATTGAACCAGAGAAGAAGATGATGCTAGCTGGCCTAATTGGCAAGTTACAGGGAACGGACATCATCAAACTTCTAGCAGAGTACAACGTTATTTAATTTGAATTATGAAACAACTTCATCACATCGGATGACGCTCTAGGCATTTTGGCGTCAGTAGGTCGATGCCCAAAGCCCCCAGGGGTGCGGTGAGGATAATTGTCAAGACAGCGACTGCCAAGATGACATTTCCCGCTGCGACACCTGCGGCAAGAGGTATGGCGCCTATGGCGGCTTGAACGGTTGCCTTTGGCAGATAGGCCACACTTGTGAAAAGTCGTTCTTTCAAGGTCAAAGGCGTTTTTATCAAGCAGATGAAAACGCCAAGTGAGCGGAATCCAAGTTCAATAATTAGCAACAACACAGCCATAATGCCCGCAGAGGCCACATAGCTCAAATCCACTGCGGCACCTACTAAGACGAAGAGGAGCAGTTCGGCAAAGACCCATATCTTTGAAAAGCGATTGGCGACGCGCTTCGCCCTGACCTCACTGTGTTTGAGAAGGGCGATGCCCATGGCCATAACTGCCAGCAAACCAGATATGGGAACGATATCCTTAGCAGCTGATTCGAGGCTTACAAACAGGAAGGCAAAAGAGAGCATAATCATGATTTTGATGGTATCTCTAATGTGGAGTTTATCGAAGAGAACGGACAGAAAGAAACCAGACAAATAACCAAGTGCACTTCCGAGAACAATTGAGATGGGGACAACCACTAGCGATGACAGGTTAAAGTCCCCACCTTGATACATATTCATAAAAGATGTAAAGAGAACGATTACATAGATATCGTCAACAGATGCCCCCGCCATAATAAGCTGTGGGATGCTATTGTGTTTTCCGTAACCCGATTCCATGAGCTTAATCATCTTTGGAACGACAACCGCTGGAGAGACGGCGGCTAAAACGGTACCGAGAATTGCCGCTTCAATTCTGGTAATCCCAAGGAGCAACGGTGCAAAGCAAATGACGGCTAAAAGCTCGAACGTGGCTGGTACAAAGCACATGAGCACAGCTGGTCGTCCCACTTTCTTTAAATCCCTCAAATCTAAATTCAACCCCGCACGGGTCAAGATGACTACCAGTGCAATCTCCCTTAAATCATGAGAAATATGGAGGATATCCTCTGAAATCAAATTGAGGACATAAGGTCCTAACAATACGCCTGTGACAATCATGCCAATAAACCCAGGAAGTTTTAGTTTGGTAAAAATACCGCTTAGAGCATACCCTGTGAGCAGTATCAGTGCTAGACTCAATAACATGTGATTTTCCTCTCTTCTTATAAAATTTGATTTATTTTGAACGCTCAATGACGTTTAAACCATGATAAACCAAAAACAAAAAACTCCTGTGAAATTAATTAATTTCACAGGAGTCATCAGCTATCAGCAATTAATGGGAAACTCCATTCCCGATTGAATTCATTTATAGGATAACACAGTAAAAAAAACTTGTCAAATCTCAAATTTTAATTTTAAAGGGCATTTCTCTGACGATAGTGATTGAAAAATAATGGGCTTTGAATTATCATTTTAGATAAGTTTAAGAGCGGAATGGATGAGAGAGCATACAAACTGGAAGTTAATGGGACGAGAGGGTGTCTAGATGAAGCGGAAAACAGAATCACATGAAATATCAGAGGCGGATCACTTGGAGCCTCATTTCCGAAAAGAGGAAGAGCTAAAGCGATTAAAGACCATTATCAATTCGTCATCAAATGGTGTCATCATTGTGGATACAAAAGGGGAGATAACGAGTATTAACAACACAGCTGCGGAGTTGCTAGAGGTTTCCTGCGGGCGATCTGGCTGTCAGTATGTCTGGGAGCTTATTCCAGAGCCTACGTTGAAGCGAAATATCCTAGGGGGCTTTGA
This sequence comes from Firmicutes bacterium UBA6806, assembly GCA_002452745.1. Lineage (GTDB taxonomy): Bacteria > Bacillota > Clostridia > Peptostreptococcales > Acidaminobacteraceae > Fusibacter_A. The sequence continues at coordinate 4,256 of DKFC01000038.1, read as the reverse complement.
GGCAGTCTATAAAATCAAGTGGATGCAGGGAGAAAAACCGTTAGTCTATGATTTCATTCCCTTTGGAATTGACCATGCCATAGATGGTGCTACGATTTTAATTCAAGACGTGTCCTCGTTTGAAAGCATTTTCACAGAAATCAAATTGAATGCTGAAATCATAGAGAGACTCGACAGTATCGTGGAATATTCTTATGATGGCATATACATCACAGATGGAAAGGCAAATACACTCAGGATCAACGAGGCCTATGAGCGCATAACTGGTCTTAAAAGAAGTGACATGTTGCATCGAAATATGAAAGATCTCGTCTTAGAGGGCTATATTTCAGAATCGGGTTCTCTACAGGCAATCGACGAAAAGCGGACGATTTCTCTCAATCAGACTTTTAAGACTGGAAAAAAGGCCCTTATAACCAGCAAACCCATCTTTGACGAGGTGGGTGAAATTGTCATCGTGGTGACAAATGTCAGGGACATCACAGAACTGTATCACTTGAAAGTGAAACTTGAAGAACAGGAAAAACTGGTTGAAAAATACTATAACGAGACAAAACGGCTTAAAATGCAATTGACAGATGTGGAACGGGTCATCTGTGAAGATAAGCGAATGCTGGATTTACACCACAGTGTGCAGAGGATTGCCGCAACGGACTTCACGGTGATGCTCACCGGTGAAAGTGGTGTTGGTAAAGAAGTAATGGCAAAGTTTGTACATCAGAATAGTCAGCGAGTTAACAACCCGTTTATCAAAGTGAACTGTGGAGCCATCCCAGAAAATCTCATTGAATCAGAGCTCTTTGGGTATGAAAAGGGGGCTTTTTCAGGGGCCCGAGTGGAGGGCAAGAGTGGACTGTTTGAAAGTGCTCATAGAGGGACTCTCTTCTTGGATGAAATTGGTGAGCTTCCGCTAAACATGCAGGTAAAACTCTTGAGAGTCTTGCAAGAAGGTGAGTTTACAAGAGTTGGCGGAGTGAACCCTAAGAAGGTGGATGTGAGAATCATTTCAGCCACCAATAGAAATTTGGAAGAGATGGTGAAGACAAAGCAATTTAGAGAAGACCTCTATTATCGGTTAAATGTCATCCCCGTGTTGATACCGCCTCTACGTGAGAGAAAACAGGATATAATCGCCTTTATCAGGCATTTTTTGCAGCATGTCAATGCCAAATATGGATGGGATAAACTCATTAGCCGTGATGCTCTGGACGTACTATATGACTATGCATGGCCAGGCAATATAAGAGAGCTCAAAAATGTAATCGAGCGGGTGGTGGCCATGAGCAAGTCGGATTTAATCACCTGTGATGATTTGCCAGCCAAAATCATGCTCGATAACAAAAGCAACCAATTGCGGATTGGAACAGAGCTCATGCCCCTAAAGGAAGCAGTGACGAAAGTCGAAAAGGCACTGCTGGACAAGGCTTATGAACAGTATGGAAACGTCAGAGAAGCAGCCAAAGCTCTGGAAATAGACCCATCAACTTTTGTGAGGAAGCGGCAGAAATACGAATGATGTTGCAAAAGTGCAACTTTGTTGCGAAAATGCAAACAAAGGGATTCGAAATAGAATTTGCAGTGCAAAATGACAGATGAACTCTTTAGAAAAGACAAAATCCGTTGCAAAAACGCAACGGATTTTATTTTGTGCCCAATTCCTATAAATGCTCTAAAGCAGTTGGAAATAGCGAAACGCTGACTTAAAAAGCACTTTGGCACGCAGCTTGCGTATGTTAAGGATGTAACGAAAAAGAATGCGGGAGCGCATCGTGAGGAGGAAGACTTATGGCTTTAATGACAAAAGAGGCTTATATCGAAAGCCTGAGAAAGCTCAATACTAAAGTTTACATGTTTGGCGAATTGGTGGAGAATCCTGTGGATCATCCAATTATCAAACCATCCATCAATTCAGTGGCAATGACGTATGAATTGGCACATGATCCTCAGTATGAAGATTTGATGACGGCTACATCAAATTTAACTGGGGAAAAGATCAACCGTTTCTGTCACTTGCATCAAAGTACAGAAGATTTGGTTAAAAAAGTTAAGATGCAAAGACTACTTGGACAAAAGACAGGTGCATGTTTCCAAAGATGTGTTGGCATGGATGCTTTCAACGCCATCTATAGCACAACTTTTGAAATTGATAAAAAACATGGCACAAACTACCATGAAAATTTTGTTGCATATATGAAAGAAGTGCAGGAAAAGGACTGGACAGTGGATGGCGCTATGACTGACCCTAAAGGGGATAGAAGTCTCTCACCAAGCAAACAAGAAGATCCAGATTTGTTTGTTCACGTGGTTGAGCAAAGACCTGACGGCATTGTGGTAACAGGTGCAAAAGCCCATCAAACAGGCAGTATCAATTCACATGAACACTTGATTATGCCAACCATCGCCATGGGACCAGAAGATAAAGAATATGCAGTTTCCTTTGCTGTCCCAACAGATGCAGAAGGCGTGTTCATGATTTATGGCAGGCAGTCATGTGATACTAGAAAACTGGAAGAAAACGTTCAAATGGATTTGGGCAATAGTGAGTTTGGCGGACAGGAAGCCCTAGTGGTATTTGATAACGTCTTCGTTCCAAATAACCGCATATTTTTAAATGGCGAAACAGAATTTGCAGGCGTTTTAGTAGAGCGGTTTGCAGGCTATCATAGACAGAGTTATGGTGGTTGTAAAGTAGGTGTCGGCGATGTTCTCATAGGAGCGGCAGCTGTTGCTTCTGAATACAACGGCGTTCCAAAAGCATCTCACATTAAAGACAAACTCATAGAGATGATGCATTTAAATGAAACCCTTTATTGTTGCGGTATTGCCTGTTCGGCTGAAGGCTATCCAACAGAGGCGGGCAATTATCAAATTGACATGCTTTTGGCAAATGTCTGCAAGCAGAATGTCACTAGATACCCTTATGAAATTACGAGACTTGCAGAAGATATTGCCGGTGGACTTATGGTGACGATGCCTTCTGAAAAGGATTTCAATTCACCACTGGTGGGAGATATCTGCAAAAAGTACTTTAAAGGCGCAACTGGTGTTCCAACGATGAAACGAATGAAAATTCTGAGACTTGTTGAAAACTTAACACTGGGTACAGCTGCAGTTGGTTACAGAACTGAATCGCTTCACGGTGCGGGATCTCCTCAAGCTCAACGTGTTATGATTTGGAGACAGGGCAATTTGGAACATAAAAAAGCATTGGCAAAAGCGATTGCAAAAATAGAAGATTAAAAAGTATAAAGTTAATAGGTTAGGGCATCATAGATGCAGAAAGATCAATCTCGATAGGTGAAAGGTGAGTGTGATGGAAGAGAACAAAGTGATGCTGGAGATGACAAAGGCAATTGAAGAAACGGTAAAACCTTATTTGAAAATGCATCAAGGCGATATTCAACTCTTGGAAATTGATGGGCATATTGTTAAAGTAAAGCTCTATGGAGCATGCAGTGGCTGTCCCCATGCCGATCAATCCACACGGGAATATATTGAAGATCAGCTTTCATCACAGTTTCCTTGGCTTGAAAGAGTTGAGGTCATAAATGAGGTCAGCCCTGATCTCATACAGATGGCAAAGAACATTCTGAATCGAAACAGGCAATAAACTTAAAAAGTCAGTAAAAGGGATGAATACAACAGGCAGATCATAAAATAGAGCAAAGAGAAATCAAGAGGAGACGTAAATTGTGATAGGTGTTAAATTTTGCGGCGGATGTAATCCCAAACACGATCGCAGCACATTTTATAAGGCTGTAAAAACGCTGGATAAAGTTGAAATAGCTAAGAGTGGAAAGGAATATAGGGGACTCTGTGTTATCTGTGGCTGTACAAGTAGGTGTGCTGGATATGAGGCATATGTGGCCGAAGAAGTCGTATGGGTTGATCACTTGTCAGATTTTGAGGAAGTCATGACGAAATTAAAGGTGATGACAGAAGGGAGAGAGAGTATGTGGCGCGATCTTTATAAGGCCAAACTCACAAGTGCAGGAGAGGCTGTCAAGAAGATTCAGTCTGGAAATCGAGTGGTTGTTGGACACGCTTGCAGTGAACCAACCAAACTGATAGAAGCAATGGTAGAGGCGAAGGAGCAGTATCAAGATGTGGAAATCGTTCACATGGTGGCCATGGGAAAGAGCGCTTACACCTTGCCGGAAATGAGTGGACATTTTAGACACAATGCTCTATTCGTTGGAGGGAGTACTCGAAAGGCCGTTGGTGAAAAAAGAGCGGATTATACACCAAGTTTCTTT
>DKFC01000063.1 GCA_002452745.1 Firmicutes bacterium UBA6806 | reverse complement strand
GGAAGTTAACTTTTCATTTAACATGATGAAATTCAGGGATATTATTTCAGCAAACCCCTTACAAAAGAAGTATTTGAAACCAGATATTTGAATAAGTAGAGAGACGTGTCAGCTTTTAGTCATAAAAAATTTACAATTATTTGACTAAAAAAAGATGTGCAACCTTAAAAAAAGAGCGTATACTCTTAAATTGTGGTTCATAAATTTATTAAAATTAGGAATTGAGATTCATTGAATCACTTTGTTAAAAAAAGGTTCTCAATTTCAGAAAGAAGGGGTAGCTGTGGAAGATACATCAGTTCTTCTAGTGGTTCCAGCACTCATTTTGTTTGTGGGTGTTGTGGCATCTAAAATCAGTAAGTTGATTAAGGTGCCCGATATTGTTGTGTTTTTATTTGCGGGGGTTTTAATCGGACCAGCTGTGTTAAACTGGGTTAACGTGAGTACACACTCATCGATCAACCAGTTCATATTAACATTTGGTGCGGCCTTTATCCTCTATGATGGCGGAAGAGAAATCAAGTTCAAAGTATTGAATGAAGTCAAATGGACAGTGGCGTTGCTCGCCACATTAGGTGTGGTTATCAGCGCATTTGCAATCGGTGCTATTGCCATGTGGGTCTTTAAAATTGACTTTATCTATGCGCTTTTAATCGGTGCTGTAATTGCATCAACAGACCCGGCGGCGCTTGTTCCGATTTTCTCCAAGGTCAAGATTGTGGACAGAGTGAAACAGACGATTATCAGCGAATCTGCATTTAACGATGCAGTGGGAGCGATATTGGTACTGACGATTATAACGATTATTCAATCAGGATCGTTTTCTATAGAAGCAAATACAGTTGAACTTTTAAAGATGGTGATATTTGGCGTACTCAGTGGTGCAGTGGTCGGCGTAACCTTTTCGCTCAGCGTGTCTGAGGGAAAATTCGGGCTATTCACAGAGTTTGCTCCAATCATCTCCATACTGGCAGTGATGATTTCATACAGCTTGGCGCAAAGTATAGGCGGCAGCGGCTATATGTCAACTTTCGTCACAGGACTCATCTGTGGTAACAAAAAGAGCTTTAAGTTATGGGTACCAACTTTGGACTTTGAAGTCCAAAAAAATGTTCGTGAGACTGTTACAACCATTATGAAAATTTCAATCTTCATACTCTTGGGAATGCACGTGGATTTTGGTGCTCTTAGTCAATACTGGATTCAATCTTTGTTCATTGTAATTGTTTTGGTATTTGTGGTTAGACCTCTGTCAGTTTTGGTCTGTACGTCACTGGATAGAAGTGTTAAATGGAAGCGCAACGAAGTGCTTTTCATGATGTGGGTCAGAGAAACTGGTGTTATTCCAGCGGCACTTTCAGGTCTCATTGTGAGCTCAAAGTTGCCACATGCCAATATTTTATCATCAGTGGTATTTATGACAATTCTCATCACATTGGCGGTTCAGGCAACATCAGCATGCTATGTCGCAAAAAAACTCGATTTAATCAAAAAAGAGGATAAGAAGAGCCAGCTTGTGCCATTTTCAGAATTGGATTGATTTAGATTAGACTGGTTCAGAGATGATAGTAAAATACAAATTTGATACAAAATAAATTCATGTAAAAAGACGGATTTATGTAAAAACAGATTCAGCGGACGACTATCGTCCAGATGAATCTGTTTTTTTATACTCTTTTGCAGAGAATCTATTTTCCATAAAGTGGACAAGTCTTGCCATCTATGCGGTATTTGCAGCCGGATTTGCAATCGTAGCAAATATTGGGCATGATGCCAGAGGCCGCCTTGTTAAACCAGTTTGGTTCAGCCAGAAGTCCTCTGCCGATAGCCACAAAATCAGTGAGATTGTTCTCAATCAGATAATTGGCATCTTCTGGCGTCCTAATGCCAAAGACACAGGCCACAGGGGTTTTCAGTTGTTTGTGAACGACTGTTCCCATATGGGTGATTGGAGAAAATGGGAAATCTTTAGGAACTTCAAGACCTTCCATGCCAATTCCAGAGGAGACGTTGAAAAAATCAACGCCCAGAGCTTCCAGTTCCCTGGCAAACCAGATATCTTCTTTCATGAGGGGATCGTTGACCCCAAAGCGGTAACCTATAATGAATTCATCTGAGGTGGATTCTCTAATAGCTTTGACGATTTCCACTGACAAGCGAGTACGATTTTCAAGTGATCCGCCATAGGCATCTATTCTAAAGTTGGTTTTAGAAGCTGTAAATTGAGAGAGCAGATATCCGTGGGCCCCGTGGATTTCGATTCCGTCAAGGCCTGCTTTTTCAGCTCTGACAGCCGCTGAGACAAAAGCATCCTTCACATGTCCTATTTCTTCCAGTGTAAGGGCCTCGCAGGTCTTTCCCTGAATTTCACGCGCAGAGGATGACTTTACCACTTCACCAAAAGATTTTTGACCTGCATGAACCAATTGAACCAATACCACGCTGCCGTGTTCGTGACATGCAGCTGCGATTTTGCTGAATTGTGCCATATGACCGTCTTCCCAAAGACCTAATTCACGTTCAACAATTCGGGCTTCAGGGAGGATAGCAGTAGCTTCTATGACAATTAGTCCTGTTCCACCCTTGGCTCGATCACCATAGTGCTGAGCTCTGCTAACGGTTTCATATCCTTTGGTATCAGCCCAGTTGAAACAGACTGCTGGTGGCATTACCAGTCTGTTTTTGACAGTCTTGTTTTTTAATTTGATGGAATCGGTTAATTTTGCCATGATTGTTCTCCTCGACAGTGTATTTGAATTGAGTATACCACAATTTGTTAGGGAGGCAAAATAAATAAAACATTAAAAATGAACGCGTTTTATGTTAGAATTTTAAAGTGGAAACAATTGATATGACACTGCTGCAAAATGACAGCTTTTTATTTTGCAGCTTATTTTAAGGAGGTCGAGATGTCTAAAGTAATTATTGCCGAAAAACCTTCAGTTGCGAGAAATATCGCTGAGGCAATTCAGGCGAAGACAAGAAGGGATGGCTATTTTGAAGGGCAGTCCTACTATGTCACATGGGCCTTTGGACACTTGCTGGAGCTCTATGATTCAAAAGATTATGATGAAAAGATGACATCTTGGAGAATGGAGAACTTTCCGTTCATCCCAGATGCTTTTAAGTATAAAGTCAAAGCAGATGGCAACGATAGGCATAGGGTTGATGAAGGTGCGGCAAAACAACTTCAAATTATTGATGAACTCATAAAAAAAGAAGACGTCACAGGCGTCATTTCCGCATGTGACTACGACCGTGAAGGTCAGATAATTGGAGATATTATATTGGAGTATTTGGGCGTGGAAAAGACGGTTCAAAGGCTTCTTCTCAATGAATGGACGCCTGATGAAGTGCTGTCAGGACTCGAAAAGCTGGTGATTAATTCAGAGATGTCGCCTTTGAGGGATGCGGGAATCAGCAGACAATGGGCGGATTGGATTATTGGTATCAACCTCACCTCAGTTGCCACGTTAAAGTATCAAAGAGGGGCTGGAAAGGCTTTAAACATAGGCAGGGTATTGCTCCCTACACTGAAAATTATTTATGACAGAGATATGGAAATTGAGAATTTTGTCAGAGAAGAATACCATAAACTCACGGCAGAATTTAAAACGGCTGCGGGTGAAACCTACACAGGTGTTTATACAGAAGACGGAAATGACAAGTTCGAGGACAAAACAAAGCTGGAAGAGCTTAAAAAAGAAGTCCTAAAGAAAGTTGGAATTGTCACGACGCACACTGTGGAGACAAAACGGGAATACCCGCCATCGCTTTTTAATCTTTCAGGTCTTCAGGGCTATGTCACTGGGAAACAAAAGGGATGGACTTCTGAAAAGGTACTTAAAGTAGCTCAGAGTTTGTATGAAAAGAAACTGATAACCTATCCGAGAACTGCCAGTATGGCACTTGAGGAATCTTTGATTGATAAGGCAGCTAAAGTTCTAAATGTCCATAAAAAGGGTCTGCCATATGAAAAAGAGATAGAGTTTCACACCAACAAAAGGGTATTTGATAACGCCAAAGTGGAAAGCCATAGTGCCATTATCCCAACATATGTGGTGGGGAAAGGTCTGTCTCCAGATGAAAAGGTGGTCTATGATGCCGTTAAAAACAGATTTGTAATGCAGTTTATGCCCGTGGCTGAGCATGAAGAAATTACCATTATCACAGAGCCTGCCGAAAGAGGTGTGGCTGTGGGGACATTTGTATCCAAGGGACGTAGGCAGTTGATTGAGGGCTGGCGGCAAGTGGAAAAAATCAAATCAAAGGAAAATGACCTTCCAAGTGTATCGGAGGGGGAATCCGTTACTTTTGAAAAGGTCAAAATTGAGACCAAGGGCACGAACCCACCTAAGAGACATACTGAAAAAACACTGCTTAAAGTCATGGAAACTTGTGGGAAAAAATATAAAAACCAAACTAGAAGGCAGGCAGAAGCCTCAGAGGATGAGGAAGATTCTGACGAAGAAGAACTAGAAAGTGGAATAGATGCAGATGAAGAGGAAGATCAGGAGATGATAGCTTCCATATTGAGTGGATTCAGTATCGGGACACCTGCCACAAGGGCGGAGACGATTATGAAGCTCAAGAGAGTTGGCTATATTGCTGTTAAGGGAAAATCTCTTTATTGCACGGATATGGGAAAGAAACTCGTGGAGGTTTTTCCAGTCAAATCGCTGTTTGACCTTGAATATACTGGCAGACTCGAAAAGACGCTTTCTGATATAGGTAAAGGTGAGATTCAGAAGGATGATTTTCTGAAGGCGATTACTGAATTTACGGAAGAAGCCGTTGAAGGGATTAAGGGAGATGCATTTCACATTATTCAAAATCTCGAAGAACCCCATGAGAATTCGCTTGGAAAATGCCCTGAATGTGGTGCTGATGTCATAGAGGGCAAGCGAGGCTATGGCTGTACAAACTGGAAAGGTGGATGTAAATTTGTCATTTGGAAAGAGGATAAATTCCTCAAAGCCATTGGCGTGTCTCCAACGCGGCATGCGGTGATGAGGCTGCTTGAAAATGGGGATCTCTACAGCTCTAGTTTTGTCAACAAAAAGGGGCAAAAGTTTTCCGCTTACTTGACATATGAAAAAAATGAAGAGGCGGGTTACTACAGCTGGAAGATGACATTTTAGTTTAACAGGATAAAATAGAAAAGCGAAAAAAATTAAGCAAATATAAAATAGAAAAATATAAAATAGGCAAATATAAAAGAACACCTCGAGATATCAGAGAGAAGATTCTCTCAGTCAATCTGCGAGGTGTTTTTCTAATTAAAACATGGAAGTCTCATGCAGAACAATACCCTTGTTTCTGTCTTCAACTTGCCTGATAGACCACTCATTTTGGAAGAGAAGCACTGGATTGCCTTCTTCATTTTCGACGAGCATTGTATCCATCGTAATGGAAAATTTCTTTGGATTGAAGCCCTCGGCGTCAATCCATCTGATGTAGCGATAAGATAAAGGCTGCATTAAAATATCCACATCGTATTCATTTTTGAGTCTGTACTCGAGGACTTCAAATTGCAGAGCGCCAACAACGCCTACGATGAGTTCTTCCACACCTATGTTTGGACGCTTGTACACTTGAATAGATCCCTCTTCCGAGAGTTGTGTGATACCCTTTATAAACTGCTTTCTCTTTAAAGAGTTTTTGATGGACACCTTTGCAAAGTGTTCGGGTGCAAATTGTGGAATACCCGCATACTTTAGGTCGTTTTTTTTCTCGGAGAGGGTATCTCCTATATTGAATATGCCTGGATCGTGAAGACCAATAATATCACCTGGGTAAGCTGTTTCAACAATAACGCGGTCTTGCGCTAAAAATTGTTGAGGCTGAGCCAGTTTGATTTTTTTGCCCTTTTGCACATGATTTACCGACATGCCCTTTTCAAACTTGCCTGAGCAGATTCTGAGGAAGGCGATTCGATCTCTATGTGCAGGGTTCATATTTGCCTGTATCTTAAAGATAAAACCAGTGAAGTCATCAGAAGCAGGGTCAACTAACCCTAGATTGCTCTCTCTTGGACTTGGCGATTTAGAGATATTTAAAAAATCTTCAAGGAATGGTTCAACGCCGAAGTTAGTGAGAGCACTTCCGAAGAACACAGGCGTCAAGTTACCGTTTAGGATTTCTTCTAAGTCAAAATCATCGCCAGCGATGTCCAGAAGCTCTATATCATTTAGAAGTTGCTGATGAAGAGTCTCTCCAAGCATCTCATTGAAACTCTCGTCAGAGACGTCTCCCTTCACAGTCTTTGCAATGGACTGCCCATGATTTCCCTCTGAAAAGACCTCAATTTGTTTTTTAAGGCGGTTGTAGACCCCTTTAAAATTCTTGCCAGAACCAATTGGCCAGTTTACGGGATATGACTGAATCCCCAGAACTTTTTCAATCTCTTCTGTGAGCTCAAAAGGATCTTTCCCCTGTCTGTCCATCTTGTTGATAAAAGTAAAAATTGGGATCCCCCTCATTTTACAGACATGAAAGAGTTTTTTTGTCTGATCTTCCACCCCTTTTGCACTGTCAATAACCATGACGGCACTGTCGGCTGCCATAAGTGTTCTGTAGGTGTCCTCGCTGAAATCCTGATGGCCTGGCGTATCTAGAATATTGATGCAATAATTGTTATATTCAAATTGGAGGACACTGGAGGTTACTGAAATCCCCCTTTGCTTTTCAATTTCCATCCAGTCGGAAACGGCGTGTTTTTGAGCACGTCTTGACTTGACAGAACCAGCTTCCCGAATTGCGCCACCATAGAGGAGAAACTTCTCAGTCAAAGTGGTTTTTCCCGCATCGGGATGGGAAATAATCGCAAAAGTTCGACGTCGCTTGACCTCGTTTATAAAGCTGTTGTTTGACATATTTTATCTTCCTAACTTTTATTTAGAATATGTTATGAATAAGCAGTGCCCTCTATTTTGGGAAAGGGGCAAACCTATCCAGTGTGATAGAATTAACCTTATAAAGGTTATACTGTTTTGAGGAGTATGTCAAGTGAAAATCCTGAATTGGACAGAAAATTGAGATAACCATTTTGCAGCTAAACGCCATTTTTATATCTGTTAAAGTCATTAAACTAAAAACACACTCTGATGCTGCCAATCAAAGTGTGTCTTCTACTGATTTTTATTGCTTAATAAGTGCTCATTGAGCCCATCATAGAACCAATAAAAGATCCTAAGAAGAGGAACCATAAAATAATACCGACAACTGCCATGATGAGTTGTGCTTTGAAGAAGTTTGCCTTACTAGGGTTTGTGTTGCTTCCAAATGCCCAGACGAACGGCATGATAATATTGACGATAGGGATACAGAGAATCAACATTGTGATTAGCCACTCTTTTAAGCTGACCACTTCTGCAGATGAGTTTCTCATTTCGTTTTCCATGTTAGACCTCCACGATATAATTATTATATAGAGGTGCAAGCTATGTAAACTGCACCGATGCAGCAGCACCCCAATTATACAATAAATGTAAAAATAAGTCAAATTCATCTGAAATAATATAATTTTTTCGATATTATTTGAAATAAGCGTTTAAAGAAAGTAACGAGGGGTATCTAATTGATAGAAAGATTTTATACTTTAAATCTTTCATCTTCCAAATAGCACTGGAGGGATTGAGTCAGTAACACGTTGTAATTGGAAACACGAATTTGCAAGTGATTATGAGTTTGAAGTTGTTTTTAAGAAATTAGTTTTCGGAAAGCATCAAAATTAATTAAGTAATGTGACAATCGAAAGTGAAACATTTGTTAAGTCAAGAAAGATTGGTTTAGGTTTTCAGAGTTAAGTTTTTAAAAGTTGTTTTAAGGTACAAAAGCTCCAGTGCTATATTAAAAGGGTGCATCCGTAGATGCATCCTTTTAAATATGTAAGAAATTGAGCCAATGTAAAAAAGATGTTCAATATCTATGGATATTAAACATCTTTTCTCTATGTTGATCTTAATTATTCTTTTGGGCTTAACTGATAACCGTGACATTCAAGGACAGGCAGTACAAAGATGTATCCGACGCCTTTTTTATTGACGGTGTCCATTTTAAGCTCTTCTTTGATGCGATCAATAACTTTTCTCAATTTTTCTTCACTGTGAATGACACTGATAATCGTCTTGTTGTAGGGTTTGTCGCCTTCGACCAGTTTTCTGATACCAGCGAATATAGGCACATCAACATTGTGCTCTATCAAGACTTTTCCCATGCCCTCACTTTCAAGTGTGGTAGCACCACATCCGAGTGAATAGAAAATTTTGTGAATGTCTTTTAATTTGTCCACATCATTTAAAACGAGGAATAGTGCATAATTCATATTTTTCATCCTCCTTCTATATAGATTTTAACATAATATATGCGGATTAACTATCCCAAAATCATACCCTTGCCTCGCCTGCCTTGGTGACAGCGTGCTTTGTGGCAATCGGGCCGACGATTTCAGTTATAATCGTTGTCGCCAGAAGAATTGTAACGACAATTGATCCAATATCGGTATTTGGGAATTCACGGTTAACGGTAATTGCCAGACCCACGGCAACCCCAACTTGTGATAAGAGACCAAACCCAATAAATTTCTTAACATTTGCAGGTGCTTTTGAAATGGTTGCGCCAAGTGAAGCCCCCAGTATTTTTCCGAGGATTCTAAACAGCAAATAGGCAACGCCGAGGAGACCAATTTGCGGAATATAGGCGAAATTCAAACGTGCGCCAGCTAAGATAAAAAATGCGGATACAATTGGTGGTGAAAAATTCTCAAGGATTGTAAAGGCCTTGATTTTTTGTGGTGAAATATTGGCAACAATAATCCCCATGGACATGGCAGTCAAAAGAGGTGAAAGTCCCAATAAGGTTGCCAGTCCATCTAAAAGCAGCAATGTGCCGATAACAAATGGAAGCAACTCTGAATCTCGCTTTGAATACTTGATGAGGATGGTCATCAAAAGCCCTAAGGCTGCACCTGCTAAAATAGAAAATAAAATTTCTTGAATAGGCAGGATTAATACTTTTTGAACCGTGATATTTTCATGGCTCACAAATACTTTTGCAACAGATGCGGCCATGGCATAGATGACGAGACAGATGGCATCATCCACTGCTACAACACCAAGCAGTGTACTGGTGAGGGGGCCTTTCGAATTGAGTTCTCTCAGCACCATAACTGTTGCTGCTGGAGCTGTTGCCGCAGATACCGAACCGAGAATCAATGAGATTGCCAAGTCCTTTGTAAGGGCAAACGAAACGCCTGTTACCAGTAGAAAAGCACCAAAGGCCTCAAAAAAAGCGATGATAAAAATGGATTTGCCCAGTTGCTTGATGACGGACACCTCCAGCTCACTACCAATGTTGAAGGCAATGATGCAAAGCGCAAAATCGCTGAGAAAAGACATTTGGTTAATGGTGTCTCCGTTGAGAATCTTTAGTCCGGAAGTCCCCAACAATAAACCTCCGATGATGTACCCTGCAACGGCTGGCACTTTAAACTTGTTCATGATTTTACCGCAAACAACGCCCACGATTAAGGCGACCCCGAGATTGATAAACGGGTTCATACACAACACTCCCTTAAAAATAAAGTCACAGAAATCATTTTATTCCTTTAATATCAAAAATCAACCGATTTTGAGAAAAAAATGCGAATTCTTCAAAATATTTAACATTTCAGTGTGTTTTTTTGGTAAAAATGCGTGGTTTCATGATATTATTATCTAATGGTATTGATAAAATGAGCGATAATGTGGTGCAACTTAAAGACAAATTTGATAAAATAGGTCTGTGAACCTATCCCTACATTGAGGTTGCTATGTGGAATAAAATTAAAACCTATAAAATTGAAGAACGACTGTTTGCTTACATGCTCGTATTTGGGACAGTTTTGGGTGGTATCAACATCGTCAATAATCTCATTATTGGATTTCCCTCAGTGGCAAATTACAAGTGGGCAGTTCTGATGATAACATCTATGGTCAGTTTGTTTTTTACCCTTAAATCAGATATTTCAAAGAGCAAGGCGATTCACATCATAAAAATAATTACTTTTTCCGAAATTATATTTATCTTTTTACCAAATGGATGGATTTATACGGGATCATCAGGACACTCCACCATGGCGTATGTATTTCTCATATGTATAGCTATCTGCTTTGTCTGTCGTGGAATGCTGAGGATCTTCTTTTTAATTTCAGAGATTGGGGTAGTGCTTGTCATGTTGATTTTGGGTCAACAATATCCCGAGATACTGCTCTCCGATGCTCAGTCTATTCAGTTTGTGGACAATCTAATACAAGTGCCGACGACGATTATAGCGGCATCGTTGATTTTGATCCTCTATTCAAATGCCTTTATGCGTGAACGGCAGATGTTGAGTGAATTCAGCGAAATGTTGGTTCAAAAAAACGAAGCACTCATTGAAATGACCATAAAGGATGAACTGACATCACTATACAACAGAAGGTATATATTTGATAGACTCCAAGAACTCTGGATGTCGCTCGACGTGTACAAGTCAGTGAGGCTGGCTTTGGTGGATGTGGACAATTTCAAAGTGGTAAACGACACCTATGGTCACGTGATAGGGGATCACCTTCTAAAAAAAGTCTCCAAGATTATGAACGATCAAGTCAAGGAAATCGGGTTTGCTGGCAGGTACGGTGGTGATGAATTTGTGCTCGTCTTTGTAGATCAGGAGATAGACCATGTTATTAGCATATTGGAAGAGATTAACAAGCAAGTTAGAGAGACAAAGATAGAAGGAAAGGGATTGATTTCGCTAAGCGGTGGATTGACTCGACTCACACGGGAAAACAATGTGGATGAAGCGCTGTCACGGGCAGATGACATCTTATACAAATCCAAAAGACATCAGAAGAATGCCATTTTGTCAGACGAAGATGTCTTTAGGCTTTAGAGGAAGAAGACACTTTTAATGAGGTAAAAAATCACCTTAGGTAAAGGTGTTTTTTTATGCGCTTCATCTGAGGGTCTCTATAACGTTATGCATGGTGATAATTTAGCCAAAACCAGAGAACACAATGTCAAAAGTTTTTTCAGTTATCAAATTGAGATAAATTCTTCTGAAAAAATAAGAAAAAATCAAATTCCCTGCTTTATTCTAAGATACAATATTGGTATGATAGTCCAAAGAGAGCTCGGCCAACTTATGTTCACATGATAAAACAGATTGAAGTCGTTGTGAAGGGGGATAAGGACTGAGTACTAGGGATTTGACTATATTGTATACAGACAAAGGGGGAGCATATGAGCAAGTTGACTAAAAATCAGCAGAGATATCTATCCGACTTTAGCCTGCTATTTGTTGCAGCGGTTTGGGGCGGAGGATTTGTCGCAGTAAAAGACGCACTAAATACTTTAACGCCAATGTTTCTAATGGCCATTCGCTTTGTGATGGCGGCTGCCATTCTATACCTGTTCTTGTTTAAGTGGATTGGAAAACTCACAAAAGAGGATTTCAAGAAAGGCTCTGTTGTAGGGGTGATTTTGTTTTTGGCTTTTTCAGCCCAAACCATTGGCCTTCAATATACAACGGCTTCAAAACAGGGATTTTTAACGGCTACCTATGTGGTGATGGTGCCTTTGCTCTCGTGGGTGATCTATCGAAAAGCACCTGGTTTCAAGGCCTTTGTTGGAAGTGTGATTACCATTCTCGGGATTGGTTTGATTAGTTTCCACGGGAACTCATCTTTTTCGCTGAATCTTGGAGATAGCCTGACACTGCTTTGTGCGCTATTGTTTGCAGCTCATATTATATCCATAGAGTTCTTTGCAAAGGACATGAACGTCTTCAAACTGGCATTTTTACAAATTGCTGTTGCGGCAGTACTCTTTGTTATAACAGCCTTTATCGTCGAACCAATTCCAGAACCGCTCTCTGCAAGAGCCTGGTTTGCCATTGTCTATTTGGCGATTTTTTCTACTTTTTTATGTTTTACAGTTCAGACGGTGGCTCAGAAGTATACAACGTCTTCTCATGCTTCTATTATATTGTCACTTGAATCTGTATTTGCGGCGATTTTTGGTGTTCTCCTTTTGAAAGAGCACATGTCTCCAATGATGTTGGTTGGATGCGGGTTGATTTTTTCTGCAATTTTGATTGTTGAATTAAATTTCAAGAAGAAGCCCAAAGCTCAGATTGCTGAATCCGGCGGAGCAGAGTAAAAACTTTAAAAATAGGATGCGTCCCACCGTCATGGGTCACTTTAATGATTACAGTGGTTCATGATGGCAGGGGCGTTTTTGCATGCTATGGCATGGACAAAGAGGGAATTGAGTGCAAACGATGGATAAAGTGTGCTATAATGACTATTACTTATGAGGACGCTAAGAACTTTCGACGAGATGGAAAGGACGTAAAAATGCAACGAGTGGACTTGCACATGCATACAACTGCATCAGATGGGACGATGACTCCAAGAGAGCTTATTGAACGCATTAAAGCAGAAGAGATTTGCCTGTTTTCAGTGACGGATCATGACAGTATAGACAACATCAAGGAGACGATAGAAGTCTCACAAGAGGCTCATGTGGATTTTGTACCAGGTGTGGAGATATCGGTGACACATCAGGGAACAGAGATTCATCTGCTGACATATGGAATAGATATAGAAGACCCGAGGCTTTTGGAGCGGGTCAATATCAACAAGCAAATTCGCGAGCGTCACAATCGAGCCATGATTGAATATGCCTCTCAGTTTCACGAGTCTGTCTCGTTGGATGGATACGAAAATTTTCAGAGGAATCCCAGCGATGGAGGCTGGAAAGCGGTCAACTATTTGACCGCAGTAGGTGCAATTGAAGACATAGGCGATTTTTTTCAAATGGTGGGCAATTTGGAGCTGAAATTGGTGTTTGACCCCCTTGAGACAGTTTTACCTGAATTGGTATCAATGGGGTATGTGGTGGTATTGGCACATCCACCTGCCTATGATTCAGGCAGACGGCTTCAAATTGAGTACTTAGATAAACTCGTGGCACTTGGACTCAGTGGAATTGAATGTTATAGTCCCTATTATAAAAATCCAGAGGATTATAAGTACTATGTAGATTACTGTGAGAAACACGGACTCATCGTAACCAGTGGTTCAGATTATCATGGTGACTTTATTCGAAGCAGACATCTTGGAACGCCTGCTGTTGACAAGCAACAGATGAGCTATGAGAGAATGGTCTCATTGGTTAAATCGCCATTTGATGCTATAAAAGTATTTGAACAGATAAAGCGCATGGTGCAAATGGGGCAGGGAATCGGAACTGAAATTCAATATATCCTGTCTAGAAACTGGGGGCGAATTGAGGATAACGACGCTGTCTTTTCAGTGGATTTGAAGCAGATATCGGCGTTTCATAGAAACCTTATTCGTCAGATGCACCAGCGGCTGAAAGAAGCTGAATCAGAAATCAATAAAAAGTTGGTACAGCAGCATTTATCTGTAGGTGAGTGTTTGGAAAATGCAGAGGACGGAAAGTGTGCAAAGGGCATTCTTCTATTTAATAGAAGTGATATTCACTACATCGTTGGAGATCTCCACTCTGATGCAGATACCCTTTCAGAAATTTTAAAAGAGACTGCATTTTATGAAAAGGTCGCCAAAGGTTCCAATGTCAAATGGATTTTCGTTGGGGACTATGTGGACAGAGGAAGACAACATTTAAAAACACTCGAGCATTTGATGATGCTTAGTATCTTATACCCTCGGAATATTTTCATGCTAAGGGGAAATCACGACGGTGGAATATTACTGGGAGACGGGTCTCTAAAACTAGCCTATGGTGTCCCTGAAAAAGACGACCACAGGTTTTACTTCCCTCTTTTTATGAAAGAGCTGGAAAACACAAATTCAACCTTGGACAGACTGCTTTTAGGAGATTATCTAAATTTGTTTGATGAATTTCCTTATCTGGCTTTTTTGAAAAAACCAAATGAAGTGGTTCAGTGTGTTCACGGCGGTCTTCCTAGAATTGGAGAAGTCGGGTATTCGCACCTTAAAACCGTGTCTGATTTGACAAGCTATGAAGACGAAAAAGAGCATATCCTGCTGAATTTGCTGTGGAGTGACCCTTATAGGGGAACTGGTGATTTGAGGACGGGCATGAAGCGATTTTACTTCACGGAATCAGACTATCAGGCTTATAAACAACGCTTTGGCGTGACAACAGTTTATAGAGGTCATGAAGTGGTGGAAGAAGGGGTGAGAGAGCATTTTGATGGCAGTCTTTTCACAGTCTTCTCCTCTGGCGGCTCAAAGACAACATATTACGGAGAGGTAAAGCCTAAAATCGTAAGGCTGGACGAAAAAGGCGCTAGAGCTATAATAGATATTTATTGAATTATGGGCGCATGTGTTTTGCTTTTTCTCTTTTTAAAACTTTAAAAGCGTCAGATGTGCGTCTTAGATACTCCGCTATGGAGATGTACTTGTCTGCGAGGGTCACAATCCAGCTGACAGCATAAGAAGGTGGCTTTATGTTGAGAGGAAACATGTGCTTTAAAATGGCATCTTCTTCAACTGGGTTTAGCGAGAAATGCTCGACAGCGTTCTTATGGGCTTCTCTGGCATGAGTGAAACCGTGTTTTTCAAAGAATTTTTTTTTGCGTGGCGCTCTCCAGTCATAGAGAAAAAAATCGTGAAGAAGCCCAGCTCTTGCAGCAGATCGGTAATCCAAACCTATTTTCTTGGCAATTTTATAGCTCAAATAAGCTACAGCCAGTGAGTGGTGGAAAACACTCTGATGATGATGCCATATTTGCCTCGTCTTTTTAAAGATTCTGTGTTTGACGATATCCCGTGTGATATCTTTGAACTCATTCATAGGTCACCTGATTTTCAATTAATTGATAAAACGCCTTGAGTCTATTATACCCAAGGCGTTTTAAATTTACACCTGTTTATTTGTCAAAGGCGGGACTTTAACCGTCACCAGGACATTATATTTAATAAGACTATTATGAGCCGAGATGATATAATAAGGGTATAGACTAGCACATTTTCGCAGTAAGTTTTGCAGTTTAAATGCTGAAATTTTTTTCAACTCCTGTGCTGAATCATCTCGTGCTGAATTTTCATGGATTTTTAGGTGGCTTTAACGATTCATGAAATTTTCAGTTGATTTAGGGTACATAGACATATAGGGCGCACGTATTATAATATAATGATTTAACTGGGGGAACAAAATGTATATTGCAAGACAACCAATTTTCAACAGTTCATTGGAGGTATATGGCTATGAACTGTTATATCGGCAGAGTGGCGACTCGTCGCAATTTGACGGCGTTTCATCACAATCTGCCACGGCAAGTGTCGTAACAGGTCTGTTTGAGTCAGGGGCATATCAAATAGTGGACAACAAACGGGCATTTGTGAACTTTGACGCTGAATTTCTCAAAGCGGATTTATCAGAGCTCATTGAGCCGCAAAGACTGATTATTGAAGTCCTTGAAGATGTTGTTGTGGATGACGAGCTAATTGATAAAATCAAGATGCTAAAAAAAGAAGGGTATAAAATAGCCCTTGATGATTTCGTGGAAGACTATGATGATTATCCACTTGTTCCATATGCAGACATCATCAAGTTTGATTTGATTCAAACACCTCTGGAAACACTTAGATTGTCTGTTATGAAGGCAATTGCGGCCAATAAAATTCTCTTGGCTGAAAAAATTGAGTCAGAGGACGAATTTAAGCAGGCGAAGGAGATGGGGTTTCATTTATTTCAGGGTTATTTTTTCAGCAGACCTAAGATTATTGGTAAGACAAATGAGAGCAAGGCATCTTCCAAAGTGCAGTATATTCGAATTTTAAATGAATTAAAGAGACCGGAGCCGTCCTACCAAGCTCTGGCAGAAATTATTGAAAAAGATGTTCATCTGGCTTACAGGGTTATGAAGGTGATTAGCTCCAGAGCAGGTGATGATCTCATATATTCCATAAAACGGGCTCTAACCTATATGGGACTTAAAGAGATTGAGAGATGGATTAGTATTTTGATGATTCAGGATTTGGGAATGGGCAAACCCAAAGAGCTCATGACAGTTTCGCTTATTAGAGCCAAGTTCGCAGAGGAAATTGCCCGGCACACCAGTATGAAAAACGTCAAACATGAGGCGGCAATGATGGGACTTTTCAGCACTTTGGACGCCATGCTCGATGAGCCTATGGAAGAGGCGCTTAAGGATATTTCAATTCCACTGAGCATTAAAGAGGCGCTGATTTATGAGAAGGGCATTTTACAGCCGATTTCAGAATTGATGGCTGCATATGAGAGAGGCGACTGGCAAAAGGCTGACGACATGTGCATGACAATTCAATTAAATGCGGAAATTTTACTGAACGATTATGTGGAGTCTGTCAAATGGGCGGGAGAAGTGGTCAAGCTCATGACAGACTAAAGGCCAAATTTGATAAAAAAAGATTTAGAGGATGAAAGGGGATGTCAGGTGAAACTGGATAAAGTCAAAGACAATGCACAGCTAATTTGTGATGCAATCGCCAGCGTCATTGACATAGATGTTACCATCGTAGACGATTCTCTTCTTAGGATCGCTGGAACAGGCAGCTATCAAGAGAGTATTGGCAAGACCGTCAGCGGACATTCGGCCTTTGGCTATGCACTGCGTACAGGCTCAGAATTTATCATCGAAAATCCGGGCGATCATCAGGCCTGCACTCTTTGCGACTGCAAGAATAAATGCAACGAACATGCAGAGGTGTGCTGTCCTATAAAACTCGGTGAAGAAACGATTGGCGTCATAGGACTCATTGCCTTTGAAAGCCATCAGAAAGAACATATTATTGCAAACCAAATAAACTTACTCAAGTTTCTCAATCGTATGGCAGATTTGATTTCTTCAAAAGTCAATGAACAAAAGGCGCTTGAGGAAATGGCACTCCTCGCAAAAGAACTTGAAATTGTGGTGGATTCTCTTGAGACCGGGTTTGTGGCAGTTCAAAAGAATGGACTTGTCATAAGGGCAAATGAAAAAGTGCTCAAAATGATAAACCGACCTGAAATCAATGCCCTTAGCGATATTTTTCAAGAGGAAGAAGTGGAAACAATTTTAAATTTGAACACTTCCGTAAGCAATCGTCCCTATTCTAGCAAATTGCTAGGACAGGGACTTTATGATGTCAGTTTAATTCAGCTCGAAAGTACTTTAAGAGGCTATGTTATTGCCTTTAGGGCCATGGAGGACGTCATCAACACGGTAAACGAAGTGATGACAGATCCAGTCACCACAAAGTTTGAACACATTATAGGGCGTTCTCAAGTTTTGGAGCAGGTAAAGGCATTGGCGACAAAGGTTGCAGGAGGGACGTCAACGGTACTGATTCAGGGGGAAAGTGGCACTGGAAAGGAGCTCTTTTCCAGAGCAATTCATCAGGCCAGTAACAGGCGGAGAGGGCCTTTTATTGCAATTAACTGTGCGGCTATTCCAGAACAACTATTGGAAAGTGAGTTGTTTGGATACGAAGAGGGTGCATTTACGGGTGCTAAAAAGGGTGGAAAACCCGGCAAATTTCAGATGGCCAATAAGGGGACTCTCTTTCTTGATGAAATAGGTGATATGCCCCTTCATCTACAGTCTAAATTACTGAGGGTTTTACAGGAAGGTGCTGTGGAGAGAATTGGCGGAAAAGAGCCTGTTCCTGTGGATGTCAGAATTGTAGCGGCAACCAATCAAGAGCTTGAAAACAAAGTTGAGGAAGGTGCGTTTAGGAAGGACCTGTTTTATAGGCTGAACGTCATCCCAATTATCGTGCCGCCTTTGAGGCAACGAAAAGAGGATATTCCAGAGCTTGTATGGCATTTAGTAAAACGTGCGGACAAGAAATTGGGCAAACCGATTGGCAGTATTGAAGAGACCTGCTTTGAGCGCCTTCAGCAGTATGACTGGCCGGGAAATGTCAGAGAGCTTGAAAATACCATAGAGTATGCTGTTAACATGTGTGATAACAACACTTTGAGGATAGACTGTCTTCCAAAAAAACTTCAAAAAAGATGGTTGAACGTTGAGACGGTCGAAAGAACGGTTGAGATTGTCTATCCTGAATTTGAAGAGTCGCCAGTGCTTCCGCTTGCTCAGGCGGAAGCGCCACAGGCATTTGAAACCATTTCAGAGATGGAGAAAAGGGCAATCAGCAGTGTTCTGAACTATTATAAACCGTATAAAAAATCCACAGAACTGGCTGCAAAAGCATTGGGAATTAGCAGGGCAACACTCTATCGGAAAATAGCAGAGTACAAACTACAGGAGGAGTCCTAAAATGAAAAGAGAAATGCCCCTACTTGGAATCACAATTGGTGTTTTACTTGGACTTTGTGGAATTGGACTCTATCTTTTTTGGGAGTCTAGTCATGACGAGAACGGAAAAGATGAAAGCGTTCAGATTGAAATACCTAATTTGGAAAGAGAACCCGATATAGAGTTGAAGGCTGACTCAAAGTCAGATTCAATGTCAAATTCACAGCAAAATGACGTTGTTGAAATCGAGAGTATAGAAACCAAAATGCCTTCGGAAGAACCAAAAGAGAAACCCGTAGAACCAGTTTTTAAAGTAGAGACCATTGATTCTGAAACGGCTGCTTATATAGAGGGAAAATCCTTTAAACCCAATGACAACATCACCATAGATGATTTAAGGCTCTTGACTTTGACATATTATGACTTTGACGAAAAGACAGAAGTGGGTAAGATGATTGTAAATAAAGCGGTTTCGGAAGAAGTCGTTGAGATTTTCAGAGCACTTTATGATGCCAAATATCCTATTGAAAAAATCAATCTAGTCGATGATTATGGAGCAGATGACGACGCCTCAATGGCTGATAACAACACATCGGCTTTTAACTATAGACCTGTTAGCGGGACAGCTACTCTTTCCCTTCACAGCTATGGAACAGCAATAGATATCAATCCACTTCAAAATCCTTATGTGACAAAAGACGGTGTCTCTCCAGAGGCAGGACGTGCCTATTTGGACCGAGATATTTATAAAGTAGGTATGATTCAAAAGGGAGATTTATGCTATCAGCTTTTTACTGAAGCAGGTTGGACGTGGGGTGGTGAATTTAAATCATTGAAGGACTATCAGCATTTTCAAAAGAAGTTAAATCAGTAAATTGAGGAGCTTGTTATTTTATGAAAAACTATTGGAATTTCCGATAGTTTCTTTTTTTGGGAGTTATAAAGAAATGAATGTATTTGGCCGATAAGGTGAATAAGGAATGGAGTCCAAATTATTGATCAAATACGAGGAGGTGTATTTATGAGAATTGCCAATTTTAATGTCAGGCAGAATGCATTTTCAAAATCAGTTCATTATGAGAGGCAAGAGGAGGCGGTAAAGCTCACTTCTCCCAAAAAAACCATGATAAGGGCTTTAATGAGAGAAGATGCGGCAGAGGTTGAGACTCTAGACAGATCGGATGAATCCATGAACATTGATTTTCTCACAGATAAGGAAGAAAGTGAGCTAAGTCTCTTGGAAATTTTAATTTCAGCGATTTTGGGAAAAGATTTTAAATTCTCAAGATCTGTTAAGATTGACCAAAATTCTTCTTCAGGAATTGGTGTTAACTTTCAAAACAATGGGCCAGTAAACGCTGGAATTCAGATTTCAGGTTCGCGAGAAATTTTTGAAGCTGAAAAAATGACCTTCAGCTCAGAGGGAACAGTTCAAACATCAGATGGAAGAACCATTGACTTTCAGATGAATCTCGGATATTCCAGAGAGTACTATGAGCGACTGGATTATACGATTTCAATTGGCACGATGTATGATCCATTGGTTATTGATATTGATGGAAGCGGGATTGCCTTTGGCGAAGGAAAAATACAACTGGATATTGATTTGGATGGACACCCAGATACATTCAGAAGGCTTGCGGAAGGTAGTGGATTCTTGGTACTTGATAAAAATGACAATGGTGTTGTTGATGATGGCACTGAACTCTTTGGGCCGAAAACAGGATCGGGATTTGGTGAATTGAATGCATATGATTCAGATTTCAATGGCTGGATTGATGAAAATGATGAAATTTATAACAGCCTAAAGGTGTGGGTGATGTCGCCAAGCGGAAAGGGAACTTTAATTGGTCTCAAAGAGGCAGGTGTTGGTGCAATTTATTTGCGTGCTGTTTCCAGCCCTTATACAATTAAGGAAGGCCTTGATCCAATTGCCAAGATCAAAAATTCCAGTGTATACTTAAGAGAAGATGGCCAAAGTGCTGCAATTCATGAAATTGATCTAAAAATTTAATCAAATTGCCCTCGGAAGAGGGCTTTTTTATAAAGTGGGTATAATAGACTCAGCAAGTGAAATAGGCGTTTCGATAAAACATTGATTACAGACTATATTCGAAGCAGGAGGCAAGATGAACCACAAATTTTGCATTAGAGGGAGACAAGTGACGCTAAGGGCGACAAACCTTTCAGATATTTCACAGTATAAGCGGTGGAATAATAAAGATCTCAAGGCATGGCAACTGGACACTCCTTGGAGTGATAGCAATTTATCAGCAATTATCAATTGGAGACGAACTTGGATTTATGATGGCGGAAAGCCTCCCTATAGATTTTTAGAGATTGAAGCATATGACAAGCGCCATATTGGATGGGTCGTCGTCTACCATGATAACAAAGATCCGCACATGACTGAGATAGGAATTGACATTCCAGAAGAAGCCTATTGGGGGCGTGGTATAGGAGAAGAGGCTTTAACGCTTTGGATTGAGTACTTGTTTGATTCGCTTAATTTGTCGAGGATAGGCCTTTCAACTTGGAGTGGCAATTTGGGCATGATGAGGCTTGCTGAGAAACTGGGGTTTGCGCTAGAGGGAACAATACGATGCGGATGCCGTGTTGATAAAACTTTTTATGACCGATTGAAATACGGCATACTAAAGGCAGAATGGGATGGAAGAGAATAGAATGACAATTGGTTGAATATTCAGACGAATGTGTTGATAACATATGAAAAAATGGTATAATAAGGGCATAAATTTAAACGAAGACCAATAAGGGGAGCCACGTGAAAGGAAGAGACAGAGAATATCTCAAGAAAGTGCTGACCCCTCTGCTGAAAGAGGAAGACCACTATGGTGAAATTAAGGCATCCACAGATGCACTATATGAGTTCTTCCTCAAAATGACAGATGTAGAAGGGAACGATGAGGTATACATAGAAAATATCGAGACGGAATCGGGACGGGCGATTGGAGCTTTTTGGGCAGCCAGATGCGTTTGTGAGTTCTTGAGAACAAAGCAGTTTATATATGGCATCTACAATGGTATCATCGAAGCTAAAAGACGATTTCCAGAAGAGCGAATTCGAATTTTATATGCGGGGACAGGCCCTTTTGGTGCGTTGGTCTTTCCGCTGACAGCTTTTTTTGACCCAGAGGAGATTTCAATAACAGGACTTGAAATAAATCCTGAAAGCATCAGACAAATAGGAAAGGTAATTCAACATTTGGAAATAGAGGCATACGTTGAAGAAATCTTTTATTGTGATGCAACTCAGGTGGATATTAGCAGACATGTACCCTATCATATAATGGTTTCGGAGACTATGCTCAATGCATTAAGGCGAGAACCACAAGTATCTATCATGCAAAACCTCGTGCCTCATCTTCAGACAGATGGCATTTGGATTCCAGAAAATATACTGGTTGAACTCAGTGCAGTGGATTCAAAAAAACAACATCGTCAAAAGCTTGGAGATTTGAGCAGTACGGAAAATTGTTCTATTTCTATAGGAACTGTTTTAAATTTAAATAGGGAAACCTGTATGAGGAATGAGTCGTTTCAAGAGATAAGACTAAAGATTCAAAACTTTGAACACAATCTCTATGAATTGCTGGTTTTAAATACTGTGATTCAGGTTTTTGGGAATGTCTTTATTCAGGTGGATGAATGTTCACTGACATTGCCACAGAGACTTACAAGACTAAGTGAAAAAGCTCAA
The DNA here is from genome assembly GCA_002452745.1 of Firmicutes bacterium UBA6806. Taxonomy (GTDB): domain Bacteria; phylum Bacillota; class Clostridia; order Peptostreptococcales; family Acidaminobacteraceae; genus Fusibacter_A. The sequence continues at coordinate 46,329 of DKFC01000063.1, read as the reverse complement.
TGTCCAAAAGGCATTGTATTTAATTATAGAGTGGATGTTAATCCCGGTTTTGACTTTCAACTGGAGTACTAATAATAGGGGGTTTTCCATGCTTTTTCTAAAATATTAAATTGGAGGTTCGATGATGGATTATTATTTAGGACAGATTTTGTTGCTGCCGTATTCCTTTGCTCCAGTATATACGGCAAACTGTGATGGCGCTATATTGACGATTTCAGGCAATGAAGCACTTTTTTCACTTCTGGGAGCCAACTATGGCGGCAATGGTCATACGACGTTTGGACTGCCAGATTTAAGAGGGGCAGAGCCACTTCCAGGCATGCGGTATTGTATTGTAACACGCGGCATGTACCCACAAAGACCATAGATTACATAAAAGGAGATTGTAAAATGGAATATTATATTGGCGAAATTTTATTAGTTCCATATACGTTTTCACCTGAAGGGACTTTAACCTGTAGCGGTGGCCTGGTTCCAATAGCTCAATTTCAAGCACTTTATTCACTTCTTGGGACGACCTACGGCGGAGATGGTCATAATACATTTGGACTTCCAAACTTGAACGATGCTGTCCCTCTTTTGGGAATGCATTATTGCATCGTATATGACGGCTATTATCCACAAAGACCTTAAGGAGGAAAATCATGCAAAATGTAGTCTATAATGGCTCTGTTGTTCAAAGTAATTACATTATGCCATATGCTGCCTCTAGGGCTGTTGACGGTTCAATATCACCACTGAGAAGGTGGTTGGCGAGAGTCCCCGCTGCTATGATTATTGACTTGTATCAAACTTATTGGGTTGATAGATGGGTCTGTTATCATATGAGCGAGGCTGGGTGGAGTATTCCAGATTACTCAAATCAGGCGTACAAATTATATGGAAGCCTAAATGGCGCAACTTGGTTTCAAATGGACGCGGTTACAGGAAATACGGCGTCGCGTACAGATAGAACCTTTGAAGCCTGTGAGTGCAGATATGTCAAACTTCAGGTGAATGTGGGATTGGTATGTAACCCGCAACTTGCAGGTGTCATGGAATTTGTTCTGTTTGAAGCAGAGGTATCGAGTTCTAAACTCCAAAATCTCACTGTCAGTGATGGGCTATTAACGCCGATCTTTAATACCAATACTCTGGTCTATACAGTGTCAGTTGAAGAGAATATTCAGTTTTTCACCGTTACCCCAACCTCTATTGATGGTGGTACAATTAAGGTGAATGGAACTGCGGTGGCAAGTGGCGAAGAATCACAAGCGATACCGCTGAATATTGGCGTTAATGAAATTGTAGTTGAAGTTACTTCAAGCATAGGAGGCGTGGTAACAAATTATGCTGTGATTGTAAACAGGGTTCTTGACTTAAACCTTTCCAGTTTGGGATTGCTTTATAGCGGAAGAGGTTTTTCAGAAACGCATACGGTGAGCATGACTTCAAGTGTCCTGAATTATACGGATTCAGTTGGATCAAAGGCGGCAAATGTCAAGATAACACCTCAAGCGGCAAATGCATCTAACAGTATTTCTGTAAATGGTCAGATGATTCTCAGTGGGCAGGAATCAGATCCCATTGCCCTTCAAACAGGTGAAAATCAAATCAGTATTGTTGTGTCTCGAACTGGTTTTGCGGAAACAAAAACTTATGAACTCAAAATAACAAAGGCAGTGTAGTCACTGCGTGGATAACGAAATGAGGTTGCGTTTGTTTATATGAGTAGGCGTGCCTCATTTCTATTTTAAATGTTAAGTGGGCAGTCTCAAAGAAGCAGTAAATAAAATCTAAATCTAGATGCAATATGGGAGGATAATGTGCAATATAGACAATTGATTAAAAAGGGCAGTTTGTTGTTGCTAATCTGCATGATGGTTCTGTCTAGCGTTCCATTTCCGTCTTATGCAATATCGTATGGAACCAATCTCATAATCAATGGAACATTTGAAGATGGAAATATGAATAACTGGACAAAGGACTCAGACCCAAGCAATTATTTTATTGTTGACACCTATAGCAATTTATTAGTCTCCAGCCCAGATAGCAGCACGTACGGGCTTGATTTTTATCCGAGTATGGAGAAGAGCAATACGATTTATCAGATTGTGGATATATCCAGTGCAGCTTCAATTATAGACCAAGGTGCACTGAGATTTAATGCTCAGGGTTATATTAGGTGTTATCGAGCGGCTTCTACAGCTAAAATTATTATAGAGCAGCTGGATGGCTCTGATTTGGTAATTCCAGGTGGAACCCAGGAACTGGTAAACGATTCGATGGATAAGGATGATACTTGGCAAAATAAAAGTGTCGCAAACGTTTTGCTGTCCAGTGGCGCACGCAAAGTCAAAATTACACTGAGTGCTGATATTCCAAGTAGTGATTCCTCAGATGGATATATTGAGTTTGACGATATCCAGTTTTCAGTGAATCAAAGTGGCGTTACCATGTCAGTTAGTGGAAACAGCAATGTAATTCAGCTAGGAGATACGACACCTTCAGTATCAGACGACACAGATTTTGGTGCCATATTGACTTCAAGTGGAACTATCAGCAAGACCTTTACGATAACGAACACAGACGGAACAGGTGCGACGCTTAACCTGAGTTTGCCGATTATCTTAGAGGGTACAAATGCATCCGATTTTACGGTTATTGATCAACCTTCAACTGTAACTCTTGCAAATGGGGCGACGACAACTTTTACAGTTCAATTTGATCCGAGCGATGTTGGGAGCAGAACCGCAACGGTAAAAGTGAACAGTAACATAGGAATTACAACTTATGATTTTACCATTAAGGGAACAGGTAACCCAGACCCACTTGCAATTGACACGGATAATCCAACTGCGGGGACCATAGATACAGTCTATGGTGGACACACGTTTACCGCCACAGGAGGCACTGGTTCAAAGAGTTATGCGGTAACCAGTGGTAGTTTGCCAGCGGGGCTGTCGCTTTCAAGCGGCGGGCTTCTCAGCGGTACGCCTACAGCTTATGGCTCGTACACGTTTACAGTGACGGTGACAGACAGTGCTTCAACACCAGTAACTGACAGCCATAGCTATAGCATGACCGTAAACCCTGCGGCACTTGTGATTGGAACTGGAAATCCAACTACTGGAACAGTTGGGACAGTATATAGCGGACACACGTTTACTGCCACAGGAGGCACTGGTTCAAAGAGCTATGTGGTGACCAGTGGCAGTTTGCCAACGGGATTGTCGCTTTCAAGTGCTGGCGTCCTCAGCGGTACACCTACAGCCTATGGCTTGTATACATTTACGGTGACGGTGACAGACAGTGCTTCAACGCCAGTGACTGACAGCCATAGCTATAGCATGACCGTAAACCCTGCGGCGCTTGTGATTGAAACTGGAAATCCAACTACTGGAACAGTTGGGACAGTATACAGCGGACACACGTTTACTGCCACAGGTGGAACTGGTTCAAAGAGCTATGCAGTGACCAGCGGCAGTTTGCCAGCGGGACTATCGCTTTCAAACGGTGGCGTCCTCAGTGGCACACCTACTGCATATGGCTTGTATACGTTTACAGTGACGGTGACGGATAGTGCGTCAACGCCTGTAACAGATAGTCATAGTTACAGCATGACTATAAATCCTGCGGTGCTTCAAATCAACACCGCTAATCCAACAAGCGGGGTTATCAATACGACATATGTTGGATATACCTTTACCTCCACAGGAGGGATTACGCCGATGAGCTATGCGGTAACCAGTGGTAGCTTGCCAGCGGGATTATCGCTCTCAAGTGGTGGCATCCTCAGTGGGACGCCAACCAATAGCGGAAATTTTACATTTACAGTGACGGTGACTGACAGTGCTTCGACGCCGATAACCGATAGCCACGCCTACAGCATGACCATTCAGTTAGAACCGCTTGTGATAGACACTGCCAACCCTCCAACTGGAACAGTAGATACAGTCTATGCAGGGCACACCTTTACAGCCACAGGTGGTACATCACCTAGAACTTATGCGGTGACCAGCGGCAGCTTGCCAGCAGGATTATCACTCTCAAGTGGTGGCGTCCTCAGTGGGACGCCTACATCTTATGGATCGTACACGTTTACAGTGACAGTTACTGACAGTGCGTTAACGCCTGTAACAGATAGCCATAGTTACAGTATGACTATAAATCCTGCGGCACTTGTAATCGGAACTGGAAATCCAACTACTGGAACTGTTGGAGCGGTATATAGTGGTCACACGTTCATCGCCACAGGGGGCGTTACACCGAAGCGTTACACGGTGACCAGCGGTAGCTTGCCAGCAGGATTATCACTCTCAAGTGGTGGCGTCCTCAGCGGCACGCCTACGGCTTATGGATCGTATACGTTTACAGTGACAGTTACTGACAGTGCGTCAACGCCAGTGTCAGATAGCCATAGTTACAGCATGACCGTAAATCCTGCGTCTCTAGTTCTTGAAACCGCTAATCCAGTCGATGGAACGGTGGATGAAACTTATGCAGGGCATAATTTTGTTGCAACAGGAGGTGTGGGCAATAAGTCATTTGCAGTAACCAGTGGTAGCTTGCCAGCGGGATTGAGCTTATCAACTGGCGGTGTTCTCAGCGGTGTTCCCACAACAAGTGGAAGCAGTGTTTTTGTTGTGACGGTAACAGATAGCAATACAACGCCTTCAAGTGACAGTCATAGTTTTACTATGGGGGTTTATGCAGATCAACTCAAACTAAATGAATCCAATCCAGCAGATGGGACAATTAATGCGTCCTATGTAGGACATACTTTTACAGCAGCAGGTGGAACAGGCGTTAAGCAATTTGTTGTTACTACTGGAAACCTGCCAGCGGGACTTACGCTTTCAAGTAGTGGTATCTTGAGTGGCACGCCAACAACTTCAGGTACATACACATTCAGTGTTACAGCAACAGACAGTGCTGTCCCCCCTGTAACAGATAGTCGCAGTTATTCGATTATAATTCATGCGACTCAGTTGACATTAAATGCGTCGAATCCAGTTGATGGAATAGAGGGAACAGTTTACACGGGTCATATGTTTACCTCTGACGGTGGAACTGGTATAAAACAGTATTCAATTACATCGGGCAATTTGCCAGCAGGTCTTGTATTAAAGACAGATGGAACGTTGGAAGGGACGCCTTCAACTTCTGGAAATTATCAATTTGAAGTGATGGCGTCTGATAGCGGCACACCAATTCAAACGGTTCAGAAGATTTATACAATGACAGTTACACCAAAGCTGCTCTTAAGCGATACCAATTTGGCAGAGGGAACAGAAGAAACGGCATACAATGATTATCAATTTGCAGCAACTGGTGGCGCGGGCGCATATCATTTCAGCATATCTTCGGGTGGCCTGCCTTCAGGGATGGTGTTAAGTGAATCAGGGAATTTAAGTGGAACACCAATGAGCTCAGGTACTTTCACTTTTTCGGTTTCCGTATCTGATACTGGATCGATTATCCAAACAGATACCAAGCAACAAAACTTGGTCATAAAGGCAAAAGCGCAATCAGGAGGCAGTGGTGGCGGTCGAGATAACAGTGGGGATGGTTCTTCAAACGCAGGTGGGTCAGTAGAGACACCTGCACCTGCTAAGACGATTCCTGTAACTGGACAGGAAGCGGCAAATGGGCTGTCAGAACTAATTGTCAAGAGTAGCACAGATTCAAATGGAAACACAATTGATGAGGTCAGCTTGGATAATGGGGCTGTTGGAGAGATTCTCGATAAACTCATGTCTACAAGTGGAAACGTTGCTAAAATTGCCATGAGTGATGCCACCACGGCAAATGGATCAAAAGTAATTATTCCAAAGAGTGCTGTTGAGCTTTTAAAAAATCAATCGGTACAATTGGAGGTTGAAACCCCGGCAGGCAGTGTTAAATTTTCGGAGGAGGCTTTCAACAATAGCGAAAACGATCTCTATTTTATCATGAGAACAGTGGTAAATGCAGATGAAAGTGAGCAAGTTGTCAGAGATTTGAGAAACGATCAACAGATGAAAATCAATTTAGAAGATTCGAATTTAGAAAAAGTGGGAAAATCCATTGTCGTAGAGACAAATTTTGCGCCGAGCAAGACGCAAATGACGATTCCTTTAGAGGCACTTGAGATTCCGTCGAGTCCAGAGATGCGTCAAGCACTTGAAAAATCATTGACCATCTACATTGATCACAGCGACGGTGATAAAGTCATAAAGACGGGTAAATTAATGGAGTATAAACCAGGGAGATGGGGCGTTGTATTTGAAATTGACAAATACAGTACCTTCACAGTTTTCAGAGATAAGTTGCCAGATGAGTCCGTGCCTCAGGACGCTGGGATGGAAGACGCTGTTAATGCTGATGGAGAGTCTTCAGGAATGCCTTTAAAGCCGGAGGAGACAAATCTTCCTGCACAGGGACAAGAGGAACAGGAAAATGAGAACCTTTCAAAGGAAATTTATGTCTTCATCGCAACTAGATTTGACGATTCAGATGCTTTTGCCGGAACTGTCCTTGCCTTGCTAAAAGACGGAGATTTGCTTAGAGTAGGCAGTACGGAATCTGAACTTAAAAGTGTGGTGGAGAAAGTGACCACAGTGGCTGACAGTGAAGGACAGGTATATATCTTAGGGCTTGAAATGGCAATCCCTAAGAAATTGGAAACTCTATTGAGCCAAAGTGGATATGACCATATTGTCAGAATTGGCGGGCGTGATAAGTACGAAACAGCTCAACTAATTGCCGAGGAAATCAAAATATATGACCCTAAGACAGTGGTCTTGTCGGGAATTGGGGGATTGGATGTGGATAAAAGTGAAATAGCATCTATTTGTGCACAACTGAAAGCACCTATTTTGTTCACAAGTGGGAAAGGTATCCCAGATGAGACCATAAAGTCGATTCAGTCGATTCAGCCCGATACCATTTACGCACTTCCAAATGTCTCAGAAAGAGAATTGGATGAGCTAAGTGTGATTTTTAAAGAGTCGGGGATACGCATTATTCAAGTGAAGGATATCTCTGAGTTAAACGAGTAAAAAGAGAGCGTATTCGGATTTTAAATATTAAGATCACCCTTTTAGAATTATGAGAGGGTGATCTTTTATGCCTTTGACGCCATCCGTCAGCAGGGGATGCTAAGGGTATTTTTTCTCATTGATATGTGCAATCAGATTTACAGTGGGTACGACTAAGAAGGTGAAGAATAAAAGCCATGTATGTTTTAAGATGTTGCGAGTAGCAACGACGTCTAGAGTGCTTTCTTTAACTTCAATATGGAGATCATTCCATAGATTTGAAGTATCAAGTGAAAGAGTGCTTGAGCGTGAAATTGTAATGGGATTGAGAATTCGATACCGATTTAAAAATATATATTTTTCAGCATGAATTAAGTAGAGGCCGCCACTTTCAGAGCGAATTAGAAAAAACCGCGACCCTGGAACAGCTTTTTCATCAAGAACTTCAAATGACTTTTGAGAGTAGGGGGAAATCTCAGAGGCTTGGAGTTCAGATTCAGAAATGGGAAAAAAGACAAATCCAAGTGAGGCAAGAAGTAAAATGCCCAGTAGCAGTGTAACGATGTATCTTCTAATGCTCATTTGATAAATCCTTTCTAAAATTATGCTAGAATGCTGCTTTTAATTTGATATTTTTTTGAGAGAGAGGGGTAACCATTAAGACCATAAGCAAGGCTGATTATTTTATATAAATCAGCCAATTGATAGAGTGAATGGTGGGAAAGGCAGTGATGAATACCTTGTTTTGCAACCTCTATAGCTTTTGAGTAATGTTTGCTTTCGACCAGAAGCGTCGCATAAAAGTATGTTGTTCTAAGAAGCAATGAGATAAGTGTAGAATCCAGTTTAGATTCAATGGTCTCTATCAAATGGCACAATAGTTTTTCAGCAGATTCAGAGTTACCTTCTTCTTCTAACTGGCATGCCAAGCTAAATAATATATTCAGCTCAATTTGACTTAGATTGAATTGGAAGACATCTGATAAGCTATTAAAGTTCTTTGTCAGTTTAAGGAGTTCAATATAGTTACCTGAGGTGGACGTATAGCCAGAATCATTGCTGAGTAGCTTCAGCCATTGGATTTCTTGATAGAGATAAACATCGTTGAAGGTGCCAATATCGTCAATTTTTCTGATTGAAAGAGAGGCCTCTTTTAATTGATGATGATCTAGGAAAAAATAAGTATTATCCAGAGCACACTTGATGCGAAAACCATCTTGTTCACCTGAAAACCTGAAGTATCGCGAGAGGTCTTCGTTCATTCTACTGGATAGTTCTTGAAGAATAAGCACACTGGGGCTACATAAATTAGATTCAATTCTGGAGAGCTGCCTTACTGTGCAGATGCCATCAGAAATGTATTTTTGTGTGAATCCATTTTCTTCCCTTACAGATTTTATGATTGAGCCTATGTAATTGTTCATGGTGTCTACTGCCTCCTAGCTGATAAATAAAATAGTCAAATATTATGTGATGTGGTCGTTGCTATAAATAACTGTAACATGGCGATTAAAATAAATCTAGATATGTTTCCTATTTAGAACAATTTGGGGTGTATTTGGAACTGTAGGGCTTAACGAAAGAAGAGGCAGGACATATATGTCTATTGTCTGCATGGTAACAATGAGGTATTATATAATGAATTCAAATGTTAAGGCTCAAAATTAATGAAATGATAAAGAATAAGCCTTGCACAAACTCATTATTTAAATAGGAGCAAAGAGATGCAAGAGATGAAAAAATCTGAGGTTTTAAAAGGAGACATCATAAAGATTTTGAAGAACAATTTGGGGATATTTGGAGTTCTATGTATCTTTATTGGTGTGTCTTATGGAAGCAATTTGGCATTTATCATAAGTGGGAGCTTGGTAAAAAATAGTGTGGAAGTTTCTTCTGACCTAATTCTCGGAGTGCAAATTGGTTTAACTTGCTTGGGTGTTTACATGATTTTTGTCGATTTGATTAAGAGACTGAAGTGACTAAAAAATTTGTTCAATAGACAAATATGTCCATAAAGTATCTCTAGATAAAAAATAGATTTTTGTTACTCACCTTAGCTCTGATTGAGTTATCAATTATCTAATATGATTAAAGTCAATATATGCAAAATTAATCTTTACATAGCTGATGACAACTCTATAACGAACTCATTTCACCGTGAATTGATGAAATGGAGAACGATCAAGAAGACGACCACACCATAGGATTAACCCCCCTGTGATGTGGTCGTCTTTATTGGAAATTAAGAGATGAAAACGAAACTGAAATTAACAGAAAATTTTGACAACTTATGTATTTTTTTTAAAACATGCGCTATAATAAAAATATGTTCATATAAACTGTACGCATTCGTTTGTTAATAATCAAACAAACTTAAGGGACAGAAAAATATTGAGAGGGGCGTTAAGGATGGTAGATCAAGTTGTAATGGATGGAATTTTAGGGGCGTATCACTATGATGCAGTGAACCTGCTTCAAATTTTGCTAAAGGTTCAGTCAGTGGAATCGGAGAATTATATTTCTGAGGAAGTCGCCTCCTATGTAGCTGACCGATTGGGCATCTCGCTTAGTCGAGTGTACGAAGTTGTCACATACTTTGCCGCACTCTCCCATAAACCACAGGGAAAACATGTCATTCAGATTTGCAACACAACAGTCTGTAAATTAAATGGATTTAATGAGGTGCTTGGATGGTTTAGAGAGGCTCTCAACATAAACGCTGGCGAAACAACTTCTGATGGACTTTTTACATTAAAGCTCACGCCTTGCATTGGTGCTTGTGATATTTCGCCTGCGATTAAAATTGGCCACAAAGTTTATGGCAATCTGAATCAGGAGAAAGTGGGCTCTATTTTGAGTGAACTAAGGGGGACCATGTAATGAACTTTATCACATCAAATTTTGGGAAGTATGATGGAAAGTCGTTGGAGGGATATCGAAAGTTAAGTGATTTTGAGGCGCTTAGAAAAACTTTTGAAAGTGGCCCATTGGCAGTGATCGAAGAAATTAAGGAATCAGGACTTCAGGGAAGAGGCGGTGCAGAATACCCCACAGGCAGAAAGATAGAACAGGCTAGAATAGAAAAGGGCAACAGAAAGTTTGTCATTTGCAATGCCGATGAGGGCGAGCCAGGCACTTTTAAAGATAGAGAACTTCTAAAAAATGATATATATCAATTGATTGAAGGCATGGTGATTGTGGCATACTGTTCAAATGCAAAAGAAGGCATTATCTATTGCAGAGAGGAATATGATTGGATGCATGAGCACATATGCACGGCAATTTTGAAGTGCAAAGAAGCGGGATTTCTAGGTGAAAATATCTTGGGAACGGGTTTCAATTTTGAACTGTCTTTGTTTTCAGGGGCAGGATCATACGTTTGTGGTGAGGGGTTTGCCATGTGCGAGAGCATGGAGGGAAAGAGCGGAAGACCTAGATCAAAGCCGCCATATGTGAAACAGGAGGGGTACTTAAACTATCCAACACTGGTAATCAATGTCGAAACCCTCTCTGCAATTGCGGCGATTATGAGGCATGGAACAACTCAGTTTACGGATTTGGGAACACCAGATTGTCCAGGTACAAAAGTGATTAGTGTCTCTGGAAAAGTCAATCGACCAGGTGTTTACGAGATTCCGTTTGGGACAACAGTTGAGGAAATTATAAAGTTGGCAGATGGGATAAGAGGCGGAAAACGTGTTGGGTTTGTACAGATTGGTGGCGCTTCTGGCGGGATATTAACACCTGACATGCTCAATACCCCATTTACGTATCGAGAACTGAAGTCAAAACAGGTCAGCGTTGGGTCTGGTGCTGTGGTAGTTGCAGACGAAGGTGACTCAATTATTGATTTTTTGGAAAATGTTGGACAGTTTTTTATCCACGAAAGCTGCGGCAAATGTGTACCGTGTCGTGAAGGCAACCGACAGCTTGAAATAATCATGGGAAAATTCAAAGATAAAACGGCAACTTTAGAGGATTTGAAGATGTATCAGGATATTTTGGACATGATGTCGGAAGCGTCTCTATGCGGTAGCGGAAGGACAGAACCAGTGCCATTTAAGACGGGGTTTAAGTACTTTAAATCAGAGTTCTTAAACAGCATTAGATGAGCAAATTGAGTTAAACGATAAAGGCTATGTGGAGGGAAAAGATGAAATACTGTAATGTGACTATAGATGGCATTAAAGTGACAGTCCCTGATGATATGACCATTCTGGAAGCGGCAAAACAGGCGGGGATACTAATTCCAACGCTTTGTCATCTAAAGGATGTCAACGCAATTGGGGCTTGTAGGGTTTGTATTGTGGAAGTCAGTGGCGGTAAAGTTCAAACGGCGTGTAGTTACCCTGTCTCAGAAGGTCTAATGGTGAGGACAAATACGCCAAAGATCAGGGAGAAGCGAAAGACAATTCTGGAGATGATTATCGCAAACCACAACGCAGAATGTACAACTTGTGTGAGATCTCAAAATTGCGAGCTTCAAAATCTAGCCATGATTTACGGCATTGAGGACAGTCACTTTAAGAAGCGATACAACTTAGAACCTGTGGATTTATCATCTGATTCAATTGTCAGAGATCAGTCCAAATGTATTTTGTGCGGCAGATGCGTATCTGTTTGCCAAGGGGTTCAAACGGTAGGTGCATTGGGATTTATAGGGAGAAGCGTGGAGATGCATGTTGGGCCAGCGTATGAACACAAACTTGCAGAGTCGGTGTGTATCAACTGTGGGCAGTGTATTGTAAACTGTCCAGTGGGAGCGTTAAAAGAGAGAGACTACATCAATGAAGTTCAGACGGCAATAGATGATCCGACATTGACAGTAGTGGTTCAAACTGCGCCTGCGGTTAGGGCGGCACTTGGAGAGGCATTTGGACTTCAAATGGGCACGCCAGTGACGGGGAAGATGGTAGCTTCCCTCAAACGGCTTGGGTTTGATAAAGTATTTGATACTGATTTTGCTGCAGATGTCTGTATTATGGAAGAGGGGACGGAATTGCTAAATCGTGTGCGAGCAGGCACCCATCTTCCGCTGATTACAAGCTGTTCTCCTGGATGGATAAAATATGCAGAGACTTTTTACCCAGAGGTATTGTCACATATATCCACTTGTAAATCGCCACAGAATATGATGGGGGCACTTTTAAAGAGTCACTACGCAGAACTGAACGGGATTGATCCCCAAAATATGGTTGTAGTTTCCATCATGCCATGTACAGCAAAAAAATTTGAAGCGGGAAGAAGAGAACTTGAAGTGGAAGGCAATAGGGATGTGGACTTTAGTCTGACCACTCGTGAACTTGCCAAGATGATAAAAAAAGCGGGCATTGATTTTAAATATTTAGCAGATGAAAAATTTGATGCGTTTTATGGAGAGTCAACTGGCGCAGCAGTGATTTTTGGTGCAACAGGAGGGGTAATGGAAGCAGCAGTTAGAACCATTGCAGACATTATGAACGGAACTGATATAAAGGAGATTGACTACACTGTTGTAAGAGGCGTTCAAGGTGTGAAAGAGGCAAAAGTTCAGATTACACCAGATTTTACCGCAAAAGTTGCGGTGGCGCATGGGGGTAAGAACATTCGATATGTTATGGAAAAACTGGTAAATGGTGAAATGGATGACTACCACTTTATTGAACTTATGGCATGTCCAGGAGGCTGTGTAAATGGCGGAGGACAGCCAATTGTAGATGCAAAGACCAAAATGCATGTGGATGTTCGAGTGGAACGGGCAAAGGCACTTTACCATGAGGATTCGAATGTTCTTCACTACAGAAAATCACATCATAATCCATCCGTTATCAAATTGTATGAGACATATCTAGAGACACCAAACAGCCATAGAGCACATCATCTGCTCCACACAACTTATCACAGACGTGACTTGTAGACTGAAAGGGCTGCCCCAAGAGCCATTTCAAATATAAAACGCTCACACTAAAAACCCGGATATCTTCAGGCTCAATTGCCAGGGATAATCCGGGTTTATGTTTTACAGGGCTGTATTTATTGAATTAAAATGCCGTAATATTCCAATGTCATTCTCCTATAGAGATCAGCGAGATCTTGGTTGCCTGAGACTTCGCAGAGCATCACACTTTTGTTCAAGATATCAAGATAGTCAGGACGATGCAGCCTAAAGCTGGAGATCCCCTTTCGATAATAAATACTGGCAAGGCCATAGAGATTATTGTGTCTGATGGAAAATGCGATGCAGTTATCGGTTGTTTTGAGAACCTTGTCATGTTGATTCGAAAGATGGTAGTTGTAGGCGAGATTGTTATAGATTTTGACAATGAGGTTTTGTATATTGGGTTCGGAAATAAGATTTAGAAGGAAGTATTTTAGACAAAATTCGAGAATTTGGTTGCTCAATACCTCTTGTCGTAAATCGTATAGAATCATTCCCATGAAAAGGAGGATTCTTATTTCGTAAAAACTGTATTTGTAATGTTTGAAATTTGAAGGCGTGAAATCTTTTAAAGTTTGACTGAGCGCTTCAACCAGATTTAGATAGGCTGTATTGCGTTTAGTGATATTGCCTTCAAAGTAGATGCTGAGACCTGATAAAAAAAATTCAAATTGCATGATTTCAACTGGATAGTCATGTGGTAACCTTTCATTTGAACGCTGCTCTTCAAAACGATTGAGACGGCCTTCAATAGAACTGAGGCCTTCTGGTGTATAGGTGATTAAAAGTTGATCCGTTGCCTGATATAAATCATATAGAGTCAGTGTAAGTCGGTGTCGTTCGAGGTACTCTATCAGGTTTACTTTGTAGACCAGAGACATCATTTCAAGAATGTCATATTCAGGGAGCATCAATCCGTGTTCAATTTTTCGAAGTATACCTTCGCTGATGCCAATGGCATTTTTGACTTGAACCTGTGAAATGCCCTGTCCCTTTCGGATTTCTCGGAGTGTATTTCCGAATTCAACCAAATTATATGAAGTGAACACTTAAATCCTCCCTCGTTAAAGTCGATTTTGTCGGCTTTTTTACATCATTGCAGAACTCAATTTACCAAAGCGCTGATGACGTCCAATTTTTTAGAGCGCCATCATTTTTTAGCCCATATGGTTCAGTTGATGGCTGGACTGGTGAAACCTATGTCAATTTAATTCTAGTTTATAATAAACTGCTCTGAAATACAAGAATCTGAAAGCGATGAGATTCTTGTTACAAATTGGTCACAAAAACTTCAAGATTTAAAGAGAAGATTGTGGTATTTTATTAGTAAGGGACTAACTAATTAATTGATACATGCATTTTGATTCAGTGACACCAACAGAATTTGGCGTGTATTTGGGAGATGAAAACATGGATTTGAAGAATGATCTTGAACGATTGATAGAAGCTCTGATGACTTATAAAGGAGATTGTGCTTTTAAGGAAATATCGGATACAGATACAGATTCCCTGACCATGAAGCAGGTTGAGTATCTAAAGGTTATCGACGATATGGAGGCGACGACAATCAGCAATTTAGCGGCTTTTTTGGAGCTGACTAAGCCCACAGTCACGGAATCGGTAAAGAGGCTTCAAAAGATGGACTGCGTTGCCAAACACCGCTGCTCAAAAGATGGTAGAATACAGTACATTACACTGACTGAACGGGGTGAACGGATTGCCCGTGTTGAGGCATTTAGTACAGAGATGCTAGTGAATCGAATCCTTCTAAAATTAAACGGGGATGAGACGAGGCAGTTAATCGTGCTTTTAGAGAAAATAACAGATGAGTCTTGACAGGAGGACGTTATGAGAAGAGAGGAAATTAATAGACACTTAAATATATTGGGTATTTCAGATATGGTCTTATTTAAAGGAAATGAAGTAACCATCAGAATTTCAAAAAACGCAGGTAGAAATTTGCCAAAGGCACTCGAAGAAGATGATTTTTATGCACTGGGTGTCACTGTAAAACAAAATTCACCTACACATCAATACGAGGTATCAGACTTTTATAAAAAAGGTGTTGTCCTCACTGTGAAGACAATCAAAGAAGAACAGGGATTTTATGTGTTGGATGTCATAGCACTTGAAAAGGTCTCAGTCAATCAGTTCTTTGAAGTTGAAGGTGAACTAAAGGGAAGCTATACCTATGAAGAGGATGTTCCAGATATGGATGAAGCAACTTTTCATGAAATGCTAAAAACCATAAAAGGGCTTGTGAAGGATATCAGCATTTACTTTAAAGGATCAGAACCATTTGTCAAATATATAGATGAAATGGAAGATTTACCGCTTTTATGTGGTGTTCTGCTACAGTATATGCAGGCTAAAATCTCGGAAAAACAGGAGATATTTGAAGCCTACAGTTACAGTGATAAGGGCATGAAGATGATTGATCTTTTGATTAAGCAAAAAGAGCTCTATGCTTTCCAAAAGGAAATCTCTGAAAAATTCTCCACTGAAGCCAATAAGAACTACCGAAAGGCATTTTTGAGAGAACAGCTCAAGGCGATTCAAGAAGAACTTAACGAGACAGAAGGCGGCAGTTCCAAGAAGGATTTCAGGGAACGCATAGAGGCATCTCTAATGCCAGAAGATGTTAAAAAAGTGGCTTATGACGAACTGGCAAAATATGAAGGTCTGTCACCACAAAGTGCAGAACGCAATGTCGTCACAAACTATCTTGAACTTCTACTGGCAATTCCTTGGGGCAAGCACAAGGCAAAGGAGATCAACATCGAAAAAGCCAGAGAGATTCTTGACAGCGAACACTATGGACTCAAAGAAGTCAAAGACAGGATTATTCAGCATTTAGCTGTAATGAAACTAAAAAAAGAGAAACAGGGATCTATTCTTCTGCTCGTAGGGCCTCCGGGAACAGGAAAGACAAGTCTGGGAAAGAGCATTGCAACAGCGCTTGACAGGCCATATGTGAGAATGAGCCTCGGCGGCATTAGAGATGAAGCTGAGATTAGAGGCCATAGAAGAACCTATGTGGCAGCGTTGCCGGGCAGAATTATTCAGGGAATGAAGAAGGCGGGACAGACCAATCCCGTGTTTATACTTGACGAAGTAGACAAGTTGATGGTCGGTAATAGTGGAGACCCTGCCAGTGCATTACTTGAAGTGCTTGATCCAGAACAAAATAACACTTTCCAAGATCATTTCTTAGAAGTGCCATATGATCTATCAGATGTATTCTTTATTGCAACTGCAAATAACCTCAGAAGCATACCAGGGCCATTGCTTGACAGAATGGAAGTCATTCAGCTTTCAAGTTATACCAATCAGGAAAAATTCCATATTGCAAAAGATCACTTGGTTAAGGCAGTTCTCGAAGAACATGGACTTGATGAATACAAACTTCAATACAGTGATGAGGCGATTCGAAAAGTCATAGATGAGTACACGAGAGAAGCTGGCGTCAGGAGTCTCAAACGAGAGCTGGCAGGGATTGCCAGAGTATCCACTGAGAAAATTGTTCTCAATGAAGTGAGTTTACCACTGGTGGTAGATGAAAAATTGGTTGAGACATACCTTGGAAGGCCGAAGGCAAGACATGACTTAATTGGCAAGAACAATGTGGCTGGTGTTGCAACTGGACTTGCTTGGACACCTGTTGGCGGGGACATCCTATTTATCGAAGGCTCTTTTATGCCAGGTAGTGGTCAGATGATTTTAACAGGTCAGCTGGGTGATGTGATGAAAGAATCTGCAAGGATCGCCCTGAGCCTAGTGAAATCCAGATTGGCATTCCAGACACAGTTTGAGTACAACAAGAAGGATTTACACATTCACGTTCCATCAGGTGCAATTCCGAAAGATGGCCCTTCGGCGGGGGTAGCTTTATTTAGTGCTATGGCATCGTTGGTTCTATCCAGAAAAATCCCATCTGATATTGCCATGACTGGTGAAGTGACATTGAGAGGCATGGTTATGCCAGTTGGCGGTATCAAAGAAAAAGTCATTGCAGCTCATAGGGCTGGCGTTAAGAAAGTGCTTCTTCCAGCAGAAAATATCAAAGATCTTAAAGACGTGCCGGAAGAAGTAACCTCAGAACTTGAATTTGTAAAGGTAGAAACCATAGAGGAAGTCATCTTTGAACTCTTTGGTTTGGAACTGCCAACCGATAAAATGCTTCAAATGCCAGTAAATGAACTGCCTAATACAGCTCAATAGAACCTAAAAACTTAAAGGACTACCCCTTGTTATTTCACAGGGAGGCAGTCCTTTTTTTAGTTTATGATAGAGAAGATAACATCTCATCTTGCTGCATGGAACGCATGATATCCAGCATGACGGCATCCGTCTTCATCATGCCCTCGTTTGACAGAATTCTGAGATTGTCTACAGTCTTTTCAACGGTGTCACCAATAATGCCGTTATGTGCGGGAACACATATGTCCGATGTGGCTAAAAGTGCAGATTGAATGGCAGCTGATGCTGAAGTCGCAAGTTTTAGAGCGCAACCCACTTTGGCTCCATCACAAATCATGCCGCTGGTATTGGCGAGCATATTTTTAACAGTGGCTTCCAGTTGAGCATAGTTGCCGCCCATAAGCCATGAAATTGCAACAGAAGCGCCTGTTCCAGCGGCAACACCACATCCACAGAGTGCGGAAAGCCTGCCAATGGCGTTCTTGATATAACTATTGACGATGTGGCTCATGGCGATTGCCCTTGCCATTGACTCAGCATCAGTGCTGTAAAGTTCGCTATAAGCGACAATTGGGAGAATTGCAGTGAGCCCATTATTGCCGCTTCCATTGGAACTCATAACTGGAAGACTAATTCCATCCATACGGGCATCAGAAGCACTGGAAGTGAGAATCATGGCACGGGTCATCAAATCGTCAGTCAGAAGCCCCTTCTCAACCTTGCTCTGAAGGGTTTTACCCACTTGCATTCCAGCGGAATTCTGTAGGCCGTAGTCAGCCACAAGTCGGTTCATCGTCGCCCCTTGAAGCAGAAATTCTATAGATTCATATGGAACAGCCTCAATTGTCTTGATGAGGGTTATAAAGGACTCATCGAGCAGAGGATTTTCACAGGCAGCTGTGAAGTCAGACGAAATTTCTGTATTCAACAGGATATTGCCATCGGATTTAAGGTATACAAATTGGTTGTGCCTATCCATAATAATGGCTTTGGAATCACTGTTTTTCGAGTTTATAACAACTTCTATATGTACCTTATGGGATGTGTCGAGCATATTGAGTTCTAAAATACCAGATTGAATCAACGCTTTGGCTTTGGGAAGATCTGTTTCAGAAACCGTGGATAAGACCTTCAAATCATTTTTGCTATCTCCACTGGTAAATCCCAGAGCAGCGGCAATAACCAATCCAACTTCACGTGTTCCTGGAATGCCCACGGCAAGACCGTTTTTATAAATATTGGGGCTGACAGATACGGATATTTTTAAGACATCCTCTTGATCTGACAGGAGTTCTCTTGCCTTTGCAACAGCAAGGGCAACCGCCACAGGTTCAGTACAGCCCATAGCAGGTGTGACTTCTCTTTGAAGTGTGGAAATCAACATAGATTGAAGTTCTGAATCAGAACGGTTAATGGATAACATAGCAGCACCTCTTTACATAATGGATGGTTGGGTTAGTTATCACAGATATAATGCAATTGACATGCCAATGTAAAAAGGCTTAAAACAGTCTCAAAATGAGAAAAAAGTGTGTGTTTTGAAATAAATTCACTTTAAAATAAAAAACAGTCTCAAAACGAGAAAATAAATTCTGGTTTTGAGACTGACTATTTTACATGGTCATAGGTTTAATCTCGTCGCAAAGGAGAGAACAAGGAATATGAAACTACATGTATTCCACTTTAATGGACTGTAGTTCATCAAGTGCATCAAATAATGCATCCACAATATCAGGATCGAAGTGTTTGCCTCTGCCCTCCTCGATGATGGCCAGTGTTTTATCCAGTGGGAAGGGTTCTTTATAAGGTCTTTTGGACAGCAGTGCATCAAACACGTCTGCCACGGTGACAATGCGGGCGCAAAGTGGAATTTGATCGCCTTTAATCCCTTGAGGATAGCCAGTGCCATCATACTTTTCATGATGATTCATGGCGATTTCGATGCCCATTGAGAACAGACTTCGGCCTCGTCTCTTGATGTTGTTTTCCGCTTCAACCAAGACATTTGCACCGTATTGGGTATGCGTCTTCATAATTTCAAATTCTTCATAAGTCAGTTTTCCCGGCTTGAGCAGAATTCCATCTGGTATGCCAACTTTACCAATATCATGCATTGGGCTGAACTTGACCAAATCTGTTATATATTCACGGGTTAAGATATCTTTATAGAGGTCGTTTGACTTTAGTTGGTTGGCAATAACCTCCACATACCTGCTCATTCGAACCAGATGGTCTCCAGTGTCTTCGTCTCTAGCTTCACTGAGTTTGGCAAGTGCAAGAACACTTGAATAGACCAAATCATCCACAAAGATGTTCTTTTGGAACGAAAGGGCAATGGTGTTGCTGAGAATTTTGAGGTATTCAATATGCCTTTTTTGATACACGTTCTTGCGATCACTTGAAAAGAAGATAAATCCTATGGGCTTTCCATTGGCCTCAAGCGGCATTGTAATAGAGGCTTGAATTCCATGATCCATCACAATTTGCGAATAAGACTTGATTTTCTTGTTGTTGAAATAAGCCTCCAAGTCATTGATAATTCTAGGTTCTTTAGAAATCATAATCTGTTCTAGGCTCGTTTCGGATAATGCGATGTTATAGCCAATGAGCGATTCAGCTAGGCCATTGTGTCTGTTTTCTGAAATGCCGTACGAAGCTGTGACACTAAAGGGAGCAGAATCACTTAAAAGTGCAATGCCAATATAGGAATAAGGCAGAAAATGACTAAAAGATTTATAGATGTAGTTTAAGGAATCGGTAAAGGAATCAAATGTGTTTATTTTTTCAGTGAGTTCCAGTGTTTCCGTGAAGCCCACAAACATGGATTCAACTTCATCGGCAATGTATTTTCCAGCAGAAGTGCCATGTGCATGATCATGGTCAAGACCAAGTTTATCTATATGACGATAAAAGACATTTAGCGCTTTGAATAAATCGGCATACATTTGATACATGAGGACACTGCCAATTGCCACGATGAGACCGATTAGGAGCAAGACGATATTTCGATTGAATTCATACCGTTTGATCATGGCATTTTCAAAGACATCAAGAATTGACTCCGAATGTTTTAGAAGACTTTCATTGTGCTCATTGATATAGATTAGCGCGTTTCTGAATTCAGTACTGCCCGCCTCAGACTCTGTCAGTGTTTGGATGGAAGTTCGAAAGACTTCCCAATCAACTGCGACGCTTTGCATTTCAGGTGAAAGGCTGTTTAGAAGGCCGCTGTCAATACTGATAACGTCTCCGTTGATGGTGATTTCGCCACTGAAGAGATCCTCGTAGACGCTTTGATATTGCGAAGCATCAGACCTTAAAGACTCTGCAATCAGAAGCTGTTTTTCCATGAGTGTATCAGCTGTCTGTATAGAATCTCCAGCTTGTAAAGCACTGTTGATAACCGACAGTCTGCTGGCATTTTTTGAGATGGACTGAGTCAGCATTCGCTGTTTGCCCAGTACGTTAATCAGACGAGAATCCTGTTTTAATGATTCACCTGAGTAAAGGGATATCAGAAAAATGGAAATAATGCCGATAATGATTATGAGCAGGTATGTCAGAACCCGTCTCTTAATCGTAGTAAATGATTTTTTTCTGAATAGGACTTCATATATATCTCCTGAATTTCATAAAGTGAACATACTTATAAAAAAAGTTTCGTATAAATTTTACCATATTTAATCGAGTAATGACAGATGGTTTTCAAGTTAAAACTAATAAACTCACAAATAGGGAAATTTAATGCGAAGAATTCACAGTTTTCAACGGTGAAGCGTCTTTCATGGTGTGAGTTGAGGACAAAAAAAGACGCTAACATGCGATTAGCGTCCATGATGAGGTGGAGGTAAGAAACCTTACCTTTTATATGAGAAACAAATCACTCATATCGGTTTAAGAAATAAAGATTGTGAAATATAGAGTTTAAGAAAATGAGTTAATTGAATTTTCCCTCCCATACGGGAGGGGTCTGATTAAGTATACCATAACTTTAATATGGATATCAATCCCTAAAATGTGGTATGATTAAATAAAAAGATGAGGGACACGAAATGGATAAAAAAGAAGTTTTGCTGACATTTGCAAACAAATTTGAGGGTGAACTTAAAGCACCACATGCAAATGCTCTAATTGGAAGTGATGAAGGTACTTTAGCACCTTATGATATGCTCCTGGGAGCATTGGGTTCTTGTTTATACGCGACTTTTTTGGATATAGCTAGAAAAAAGCGCATTGGATATGAAAGAGCTGAAATAAAAGTGACGGGAGAAAAACGGACAGAAGTTCCCACAACTTTGAAATGGGTTCATGTTGAATTCAGAATTTTCAAAGCTGAAAAGGAACTTGGCCTTGAGCAAGGTGCGAAGCTGGCAACAGAGTACTGCTCAATTTATCAGACCATTTCTCATGTTGCAGAAATGTCGTATGAAATTGTCTTCGAGAATTAATTATTTAGAAACTTGTCGTTCAAATGCTTTGAGGTGATTTTCAGATGCATTTTTTAGCGATTCAAATGCCTTTTCAACATCGGTTGGAAGGTCTTTGCTCAGAAAGGCATCGTACATGGCAATATTGTCAATTTCGGCCTGAACACCTGTTTTATAGGCTTCATAAAGTGTATCTGGCAACATTACGATGTCATTTGATTCGTTTTTAGGAAGTTCAAAGCCATAGGTTTCAAACAGTGGTTCAAGTAGGCTGATATGTGTCGTTTCAGCTTTGGCAATATTGGTAAATGGTCTGATGTTTCCGTATTCGGATAGGATGAGCTCATACTCTGCAAGAGCTGTGTATTCGTCTTGAATGGCGTATGTCAGCATTTCCTCAAGTGTGTAGTCTGTTTTATCAAGTGCACCTAGAGCACCGTAATCAGATGTATCGGCAAGTGAAATGCCCATAATAGATAGAATTAATAACCCTGTGATGAATAAACTCGTTGTTTTCATAATATCGTCTCCTTTCTTTTGTCTATATAATAGAAGAAGTGTTTGAAGAACTTGTGAAGATAAGGTGTTTCTCTTGTGGAAATTTGGCAATCATGAAGCAATAGGGTTCTGTATTGGCAAACTTTAGTAAGGAAGTGATAGAATGTCGATTAAAATCAATACCCCAGTCGTTCCAAGTGTGAACTCTAAAATTCAGATGAGCAGTGGCTACTATGACGCTCAGACGAGATTTCAGGCAATTTTGAGCAATAAACTGGGAAAGACTGAGGCGAAAACGCCGACAGCTGCTGCTGGCAGTGCAGTTCAAGCAGAGGACATGCTCAGGTTCAATCCGTCCAACGTCACCGAAGTTAGTGGTGCAAGTGCGGAGGTTTTAAATGAAAGGTTCAAGGGCACGGCCTTTGAAGGCTTAGGAGACTCCTTTGCTGATGCGGAAAAGAAATACGGTATAAATGCTTGGTTCCTATCAGGTCTTGCGATTCACGAATCTAACTACGGAAACAGTCGAATTGCCCAAGATAAAAACAATCTCTTTGGATTTATGGCCTATGATGCAAGTCCTTATAGCAGTGCAGCACAGTATGGATCAAGGGGGGACAGCATAGATGCGGTGGCGAAGTATCTATCTGAACAGTATACAAACCCTGAAGGCAAGTATTTCAACGGAACATCGGTGGACTCCATAGGAAAGCGATATGCAACAGACCCTAATTGGGCAGCGGGAATCAATAGACGGATTTCTGCCCTAATGAAGTAACCTATAAAGAATAGAAAGATACAGATTTTGATTTATATCAAATTTTGTTGACTTAAAAGTTGTAAATTTAAGGTGAGATATTGGATTAATAAGCGAGGTAAAAATGAGTAAAGTTTATTTTAAGAGAGTGACAAGCAACGATTCTGTTGAACTTAGCGCAGCTGCGAAAGTACTTGCAGAAAAATTGATTCAAGAGACAGGACATGTCTTTGCCCCTAAAGTACCTGTCAAGGTTCATTTTGGCGAAAAGGGCAATACGACATTTGTTCCACCAGAGTGTTACCAAGGCGTTCTTGAGATTTTGAAGTCCAATCAAGTTGAATCTGCGTTTATTGAGACAAATGTTCTTTACAGAGGGTCTAGGACAACTCGAGATAGTCATGAGGCACTTGCCAAAGAACACGGTTTTACAGCGCTTCCTATAATTATTGCCGATGGAGATCACGGGGAGGCTTATGTTGAAGTCCCAATTCACAAGACCTATTTTGAAACCTGCAAAATTGGAGCTGCATTTGGAGACTACGATCAATTCGTCGTGGTCAGTCATTTTAAAGGACACGGTGCAGCTGGATTTGGTGGTGCTATGAAACAGCTTGCCATGGGATTTGGCTCTAGAGGTGGAAAACTGGCACAGCATTCTGGAATCAGTCCAACTGTGAAAACAGCCAAGTGTATTGCCTGTGGACTTTGTATCACAAAATGTGATGTCGATGCAATTGAAATGAAAGATAAAGCGGAAATCAATCCTGAAAAATGTGTGGGATGTGCAGGTTGTATCGCAATTTGTCCAGTTGGAGCGATTCAAAATGATTGGAGTGGAGAAAACTTCAAGGAGAAGGTGGCGGAATATGCCTTCGGTGCTCAAAAGGATAAGGACAATCTGTATGTGAGTTTCCTCATCAATGTCACTGAAGAATGCGACTGTATGGGACAACACATGAACCCTGTTGCGAAAGATATAGGTGTTTTTGCTTCAAAAGATCCAGTTGCAATAGATGCTGCTTGTCTTGATATCCTCCAAAAAGAGCATGGTCATCCAATCTTCGATTCAGGAAGGGCTACGATTAAACACGCTGTTGAGATTGGGCTTGGAACAGACGAGTATGAGTTGGTAGAAGTCAAATAGATAGTTGAAAATACGATAGAATAGAGTGACAATGAATTAAAATGTCAACAGAGTAAAATCGGAATGAAGTCCAAAAGACTTGTTCCGATTTTTTTGTGTGTATAGAGCAGCTTTGTAAGAAATTTGTAAGATTGCCTCTGCTATAATAACATAGCTAGAAATATTTTAGGAGGGAATTAAATGAAAAAAATAAGTGTTTTGCTCACAGTTGTAATGCTGTGTACTATGTTTCAGTTTACAGGGAATTTGGCGTATGCAGATGTGCCGTTTTCAGATGTCGTGGTTAGTTCGGCGCTTTCAGGTGCAATAGACCTAATTGAAGGACCAGACGGCAAATTATATGTTTCAGATTATTTTAGTAATAAAATTGTCAGAATGGATAAAGATGGATCAAATGTGACTCCTATTCCAGCTTATGTGGCAAACCCAATAGGTCTGGTATCTGACAGTGATGGCAATTTATTTGTCACAGAGTATCAGGATAATAATATTGTAAAAATAGATGAAGGTGGCAGTAAAAGCACCATAAAAGAAGTCCCGGGTAAAATGATGGCACTTGCTCTTGATAGCCATGATACACTATTTATGTCGGATTATGCGCAAGGCAAAATATACAAAATGGATACCGATGGCTCAAACTTTGCTGTGTTCGCAACTGTTCTAAATGGAACTGCACCGGTTTTATCATCACTTGGAGGACTTGGAATAGATGCAAACGATAATCTCTATGTGGCAGATAAATGGAACCATAGAATCATAAAAATAGATACAAATGGGGTTCAATCTGATTTTGCAAGTGTCATGTTTCCACAGTGGGTATCAGTTGGAAGAGATGGCTATGTATATGCTTCTGCTGGAAATAGAACCATTCAGAAATTTGACATGTCGGGCAATAAAATAGAGACTTACAGTACTGGGAATAGTAACGCTTGGGGGACCTATGTCGATGCAGATGGCAGTATTTATTATACGACCCTCAGTCCAAAAATTAATCGTATTTTAGGGCAAGCAGACACAGTTGATAGAACACATATTAAGATAAGCTTAATATATGATTTAATCAGCGGAGAAGCAGATCCAGCGGCATTTACGCTGAGTGGAATTGCATCTAGTCCACGAGTAATCAGTGCGGTGGTAAATGGGTCGGAAATTGATTTAACTCTGGATGCCAATATTGAAGCAACAGACGCAAATTTGAAAGTGAGCTATACAAAAACGGGAACTTCTAACCTTACTAGAAATATATCAAATTCGGAGATAGGTGCGTTTTCGAATTTAGTGGTTACAAACCATGTTGTGGGCGTGTATAGTGTTGAACAGTTTTCAGATATCAATGTTGACAACGGGACTGCATTAAGTGCAATTACTTTACCTGCCACAGCGGTGGTTAAGTTAAAGAATGCAGTTAATTCAACCACTAACTCTGCAGTGGTATGGGATAGTGGAACACCAGCCTATAATGGAAATAAGGCGGGAACTTATGCCTTTAAGGGAACCATAACTTTAGGAACTGGTATTTATAATCCAGAAAATATACAAGCGACAGTCAATGTGGTGGTAGCTGAGCCTGTGTTACCTGTTGTGACTTCTTCAAGCGCGATGGACGATATAATCGTTTCAAATGGTACGAAAATAAACGCTATAGAGCTGCCGCAATCGGTAACGGTTAACCTGAATAATTCAACCACAACCAGTGCGGCTATAAAGGTATGGGACAGTGGAACACCAAGTTATGATGGAAACAAGGAAGGCAGTTATGTCTTCGAGGGATTACTCGCAACATCGACTGATTATCTCAACACAAATAATATTAGGGCCAGTGTTACTGTAAAAGTTAAATCAAAACCAGCGGAACTCCCAGCGATAAGTTCTGTAAAGACACTAGATGTCATAACGGTTGAAAACGGCACAGAAATAAACGCTATAAAGCTGCCGCAATCGGTAATGGTTAACCTGAATAATTCAACCACAACCAGTGCAGCTATAGCGGTATGGGACCGTGGAACACCAAGCTATAATGGCAGCAAAGAAGGCAGTTATATCTTCAGGGGAATACTTGCGGCGTCGACTGATTATCTCAATATAAATAATATTAAGGCCACTGTTACTGTAAAAGTTAAATCAAAACCAGTGGAACTCCCAGTGATAAGTTCTGTAAAGACGCTAGATGCTATAACGGTTGCAAACGGTACAGGGCTGAGCAAAGTGGGACTTCCTGCGACGGTCTCTATTGGACTAAGTGATTCGACAACATCCAGTGCAGTGGTGACATGGGATAGTGGAACGCCTGTTTATAACGGTAATACAGCAGGAACATATGTGTTTTCAGGGACACTTGGAGCGTCAAATGAGTATACAAATGACAATCAATTAATGGCAAGTATCCAAGTTGTCGTGAAATCTGCTCAGTCAACTGGTGGCGGTGGCGGTGGTGACAGATCCAGTACAGGATCGTCTCAAGCTGCTGTGCCATCTAAAACCTCAGGTTCAGTGTCCGTCAACGGCGTGGATCAAAATGTTTCAAGTGAGGCAAAATCAATTGAAAATGGAAAAACTAAAGTAACTGTATCTGTAGACGATGAAGCTCTGAAAAAAGTGATTGAAAACACAATTTCAAACGCTGCTACAGGGATTAAAAATATAGTGAAAATCAATGTTCAAGATACGTCGGCAGATACGACACTTGTGGCGTTAAACGGCGATATAGTCAAACAAATGGAACGAGGCAGCTTTGATATCTTAATTGATTCAGGGGATAAAAATTATAAAATTCCAGCTCAACAGCTGTCCGTGGATTCAATAGCAAAAAAATTCAATGTGGATTCAGCAAATTTGGCAAGTATTGAATTTGATATTCAGTTTGACAAGGTTTCGTTAGAAGCAGAAACTGAAATTTTCAATAAGGCTGTAGTTGTTCAACCAACAGCGTTTAAAATTACAGCAACTGTTAAAAAGACAGATGGAACAACGGCGTCAATTGAAGTGGATACATTTAGTCAATTTGTCAAAAGAGAATTTAAAATTCCAAGTAATATCAGTTTAAGCGATATCACCACAGGTGTTGTATTTGATCAAAATGGAAAGTACAATCAAGTCCCTACTCGCATTTACACTGAAGACGGCCAAGTTTACGCACAGATTAATTCTTTGACAAACTCTATCTATGCGGTTATAAAAAACTCAATAAAAGTAAGTTCAGTTGAGGGGCATTGGTCTGAATCAATTGTAAACGATATGGCATCACGCTTGATTCTCACAGAGTATGATGCATTTGATGCAGATAAGAACATCACAAGAGGTGAATTGGCAGACTACATGGTTAAAGCGCTTGGTATTTACAGACAAGACACAGTTATCAGCACGCCGTTTACAGATGTGAAATCAACGGACAAAAATGCACGCGCAATAGCGATTGCAAGTCACTGGAATCTCATCAGTGGATATGAAGACGGAACATTTAAAGCAAATGATGAAATCACAAGAGAAGAGGCAATGGTCATCTTCTCAAAAGCGATGGATTTAGCTGAGTATAAGGGCATCTCAGGAGATTCTAACTTTGATATCAATTCATATGAAACAGTTCCAAATTGGTCAAAACCATATATTCAAAAGGTTTTAGATGGAAAAGTATTCGTGGGAAAATCAGATTATAATCTGGGGTTGAAAGATAACTTGACACACGCCGAGGCACTAGCGGCAATTAAAAATCTGATGGTTAAAGCGCAACTGATGAATCAGTAGTAATTGGGAAAAATTTTTAGATAGGCGTAGCCTGAAATAAAAAAAGACTGGGATGATTTGTTCCAGTCTTTTTCAATACCCCTATATGAAGTGGATCAGGTAACAGATGATTCTTACGCTTCATCAGGGTTGTTTTGATTCATTTGTGACATGAAGGCCGCAGCCATTTCAGCCGCTTTTTTGAGTTCCTCTTCAATTTTTTGCTTACAGAGTTCGGCCTTTCCTTCAGTGACAGTTATACGTGCACTGGTTTTGGCCACTTCAAGTTGAATAAAATCTGATTCTAGAATCTTTTCAAGTGTTTCCTTGAGTGTCTTCTTTGATTCTTCTTGTGCGAGGTACTCAGATACATGGTCATGTACTGAGACGATAATTCTTCCAGCATCATCAATTCGAATGCCTTTTATGAACAATTCTAGCATGTTGTCATCTCCTCTCATTAATTAACACTTCTAATATTTTAGCATGAATCATGTCTTTAAGACAATTCTAATGTAAAAGGGGATGGGTTCTGGTAGAATGAGGGAAAGGAAGGTATGATTATGAAATTTTATGATGCTGTAGTAGGGGTGGCTTTGGTAGCGCTCTTGATTTTAGGATTTAATTTGAATAATACTTACAATCAAATAGAAAGAGTTAACGATGAATTGTTGGACCTTCGATATCAAATTTCAGCATTGGAGGCGGATATTGAAGAGATCAAGGCTCAAAACAGGCTCGTCTCCAAGACAGACTACACAATTGACACTTGGAAACCAATGCCTCGAGTTTCCGT
Source organism: Firmicutes bacterium UBA6806 (assembly GCA_002452745.1). Lineage (GTDB taxonomy): Bacteria > Bacillota > Clostridia > Peptostreptococcales > Acidaminobacteraceae > Fusibacter_A. Next base: position 17,866 of record DKFC01000063.1, on the reverse strand, counting down.
TTCCCTTTTATTGAACACTTCAGATAGCACAACGGAGGCCGAAATTCAATACCGAGTGGCGGGGAGTCAAGATTCATGGGAATCCACCCCTGTATCGGTGGTTGGGAATTCGGGTTCTCTTGTTCTAACGCTGTCTTCGGAACATGACTATGAACTTCAATTTGTAAAAAAGGGTCAGCCGGAAGATCAATATGAAGCACTACCAACGTTAGAAATTCACAAGAAACTGGAGTCTGCTTTTGGGAGGGCAATCCATTTAAATTCGTTTAAAGATGGAACTTTGAAATTTGATGTACAAGTGGCACAACTGGCTATGGAGGAAGAGCTGACTTTGAGTTCTGCCACCTGTGAAATTTATCATAAAGGGGAACTGGTGATGACATATGATATTGTGAAGTTATACAATCAAGGTAATCAGAACTCTCCTAAAAGGATTATTGAGCATGGAGACCATCCATTTTGGTATATCAATGAAAGCTACACCTTTGATAAAACGCTCAATACGAACATTGAAGATATAACCGTAAAATTGAATTTAGTAGACTCACATGGAAATCATTATTTTACAGAAGCTGGTTTTTAGAAAGGAGGCATATGACCTAAAGAGGTCATATAGAATGCGATGAAAACAATATTTGATAAAATTGGCAAGTGGTTTGGCTATTCACTCTCTCTTCTTAAAGGTGCAGTGGAGAGGTTTCCGTTGACCATGGGCGTTACGGCAATTACAGTGATGGTATTTATCATCATGACGCATGCATCTTCGCCTGATGACTATCAAAAAATTTCCATGGTCATGATACTGGGCATGCCAATAACAGGTTTTTTAAAATTAATTCATGAGCGTTTGGGAAAAGTGCCTGTGTGGATGCGTGCTTTGATAACGCTGATTTTGCTGGGCATTTACTATCTGATGCTGCCTGAGGACATAACGGGCATCATCTGGGGGCGATATTTTGGACTTCTGACGATTTTATATGCTCTGTTCTTTGGTTTTATGTACTTTCCAAGTCAAGAGGGATTTACTCGGTTTCTCGTGGAGAGAATCGGAAAATTCTTTCTAACAGGCCTCTACGGCATGATTTTATTTATTGGCTTTAACGGCATCTTTTTTTCAATAGAGGGCTTATTCGAAGTCAACTTTCCGTCGGAACTTCCGCTGGATATTTTTTACTGCATCGCTGGATTTTTCGGTGTGCCCTATTTTCTTGGAAGTCTTCAGAAGAAACCAGAGGAGCTGGTATTTTCAAAGATATTTAGGACACTTCTTCTCTATATTATGATTCCGATTGAGAGTATTTATACAGTTATCTTATATGCCTATTTTGTAAGGGTTTTAATGATGGGAACCCTTCCAGAGGGATTAATTGGAAATTTGGTGCTTTGGTATGCCATCATCAGTTTTATAACGCTTTATTTGGTTCAAACTTTAAGAGAAGAACTGGCTTGGCTCAATCGTTACACCCAAATATTTTCAGCATTGATGACCGTTCCAATGGCGATGTTAATTGTGGCAATGTGGATTCGTATTTCAAATTATGGACTGACAGCGGCCAGATATTATTCGCTACTGGCAATTGTCTTCTTAATAGTGGGCTATGTCCTATTGCCCTTTAAGAGACGTGATTTTTCGATGGTGCATTATGTTGTGGGGGTCTGCTTGGTGGCAATTAGCTGCTTTGGCATTTTTTCATGGGACAGAGTGATTCTGTGGGAGCAGACAAACCGCTTGGAAAGCCAGTTAATAGAAGCTGGATACACCTTCGAAAATGGTAAAATATTGCCTGCTGCGGCGGTTTCAGATGCATCAAAAGATGCTATTTCAAACAGTATGAATTATCTATTGAGAACTTATGAACCATCGGATATTGACCTTTTACCTGCTGATTTTGATGCAAGTGATTCTGAAAAGACATTTGGATTTGAGCTAAATGACAGATACAATTATAAGCAGTATAACTATGTTGATGAGCAGTTTAGAGATGCAAATGAGATGATTGATGTCTCGGAAGCAGATTATGTGGTATTACTTAACCAATATGACCGAATAGATGATGTCCTCTATGACGAGCAGGTACAGGTTGTGAAATCAGAGGCTGAAGAAAACTTGCGCATTACAGAGGGTGGCTCTTTGATAGAGGAAATTGACATGGCGCAATTAGCAACAAAAGCACTTGAGAGCAAAGAGAATAAAACCACTGTAAAAGTGCCGCTAAGTTCAGGCGAAACACTGACGATAACCATTGACTTTTCAGTGGTGGGCGGAAGGAAGACCTCAAACGGAACGCTGGATGGCATTCAGTATTACAATGGGTACTTGCTTATTGGCAAAGACAAATAGAGAGATAGATCAAGATATGAATATGGAAAAACTGAAATACAATTAACTGAAAGTAAGCATAGTTGAAAAAGATTGTCTATATTGTTTAGCATAGAAGTGGTTGAAATCAGGCAATACAAGAAGCTAACAAAACTTAACGCCTCCTTAATATGTTTCTGATGTTGATTCGTTATGATGTAGTCAGAAAAACGGATTACACGGATAGGAGGTATTATGAACGCAGTATTGTTCGACTTCGACGGCACAATTATAAATACAAATGATTTGATAAGAGAAGGACTCAATAGTTTTGCAGAGAGATATAGAGGATATAGATTATTGGATTCAGAGCACAAAGCCCTTGTGGGGAAAACACTGGAAGATCAGATGAAGTATATAAACCCAACTAAATGGCAACTCATGTGCAACCACTTTAAAATTTGGTACAAGCACCATCACAACTCCAAGACTTGTGCATTTCCAGGGATGCTGATGCTGATTAAAACCCTTCACGAAGGTGGCGTCAGAATGTCAATTGTGTCTAATAACAGCACGGCCTCATTGGAGATGGGACTTGAACATCTTGGTATTGCAGACTACTTTGAATACGTCATCACCAGAGATGATGTATCAGAGACAAAACCTTCTCCAGAAGGAATTTCTAAGGTTATGGAATTGATGAACCTTCAAAATCATGAAGTGATATATGTTGGTGATACAGCAGGTGATATTCACGCCGCTAAAAATGCTGGCATATCAAATGCAATCGTGAGTTGGAGCAGTATTGGGCCAGATTCGATGATGCTCTTGCAACCGGATTATGTGCTTAAATCACCATCACATTTGCTGGATATTATAGGTGAAAAAACTGCTGGAGTGGCCTGAGGAGATTGTTCCTTTCATTATATAAAAGCAATAAATAAACCCTTGTCTAAAGCCGAAGCTGGATTGGTACAGTTCTGTTAAACAGAGCTGTCATCAACTGGCATTCGGCTTTTTTTGGAGTTCAAGTGTAAAAGATTTGTTAATGATGGTGATTCTCATTGACTAGAGCCAAAAAAAGGATTACGATAATTATGAAAATAAATCCGATTAAATTACTAGGATATAAATGGAGGCACAGCATATGAAGGCAGAAAAGTCTTATGAGATAATGACAATTAGAGATTTAAAATCATCAGTTGGAGAACAAGAAATTTTAAAGGGGATTGACCTCGACATACATGCAGGTGAAATTCATGTTATCATGGGGCCAAATGGTGCAGGAAAATCAACACTTGCCAATGTGCTCATGGGACATCCTTCACATGAAGTCACATCTGGAAAAGTCAACTTTATGGGCAAGGATTTGTTGGAAATGAAAGTGGACGAACGGGCAAAAGCTGGATTATTTTTGTCATTTCAGTATCCAGAGGAAGTTCCGGGGGTAACGGTTGAAAATTTTCTCAGAACGGCTAAAAAGGAAGTTGCGGGGATTATGCCCATGGCGTTTAGCTTTAAAAAGGAACTTTCACAAAAGATGGACATGCTGAACATGGATTCAAAATACCTTGAAAGATATCTCAATCAGGGCTTTTCAGGTGGAGAGAAGAAAAAGAACGAAATATTGCAGATGTCGGTATTAAACCCTAAACTGGCTATTTTGGATGAAACCGATTCGGGACTTGATATTGATGCCATAAGGGTGGTTTACGAATCGGTTCAAAAGCTTTCGAAAGAGGACAACGCCATTTTGATTATTACACATTACAACAAAATTCTCAATTACATCAAGCCTGATTTTGTCCATGTACTCATGGATGGGAAAATCGTTCAAAGTGGTGATATTGGACTTGCAGAGGCAATTGAAGCAAATGGATATGAGCATTTCAAACAATCGGCAACAGCATAAGGAGAAGGTGACTCATGGCTAAAAAAACACATGTTGAAGATATAAATCGAGGTATTTACGATATTGTAAATCCTGAAAACCATAAATACAAGGCAGACAAGGGCCTAACGCCTGAAATTATCAAAGAGATTTCAAGAGAAAAAAATGAACCTGAATGGATGCTTGAGTACAGACTTCAATCACTGGAAATTTTTCATGCGAAGCCAATGCCGAAATGGGGAGCTGACTTAGAGGACTTAGATATTGAGAACATCGTCCACTATGTCAGACCTAACACGGACATGAAATCCTCGTGGGAAGAGGTTCCAGAAGAAATCAAACGAACTTTTGATCGATTGGGGATTCCAGAAGCGGAGAAAAAATCACTTGCTGGTGTGGGTGCTCAGTATGACTCAGAGGTGGTCTATCACTCTATGAGAGAGGATTTAAAAGCGCAGGGTGTGATTTACACGGATATGGAAACCGCGGTAAAAGAGCATGAGGGAATTGTAAAACAGTATTTTATGAAGCTCATTACCAATCGAGATCACAAGTTTTCAGCACTTCATGGAGCGGTCTGGTCTGGCGGGTCTTTTGTCTATGTTCCAGAAGGTGTTCATGTGGACATACCGCTTCAATCCTATTTTAGGTTAAACGCAAAAGGTGCTGGTCAGTTTGAACACACCATGATTATTGTGGAAAAGGGTGCGAGCCTGCATTTTATAGAAGGCTGTTCTGCACCAAAGTACTCGGTTCAGAATCTCCATGCAGGCGCAGTGGAGCTATATGTCAAAGAAGACGCAAAGTTGAGATATAGTACCATTGAAAACTGGTCAAGAAATATGTACAACTTGAATACCAAGCGTTCCATGGTTGAAAAAAACGGAAAGATAGAATGGGTTTCGGGGTCGTTTGGATCAAAAGTATCCATGCTCTATCCCATGAGTATTCTAAAAGGTGAAGGTGCTGCCTCTGAGTTTACAGGCATTACATTTGCCGCAAAAGGACAGTACCTCGACACAGGTACGAAGGTGGTACATGCCGCGCCGAATACCACCTCTATTGTCAACTCAAAATCCATTTCAAAAGACGGCGGACATGCATTTTACAGAGGACTTCTCAGGGTGACCCCCAATGCAGTTAATGTAAAGTCCACAGTGAACTGTGAATCCCTGATGTTGGATAACCGCTCAAAATCAGATACACTTCCAATTATTGAGATCGGCAACAACCAAGTAGATATTGGACATGAGGCTAAAATCGGAAGAATCAGTGATGAGACGATTTTTTATCTTATGAGCAGGGGTATCAGTGAGGCTGAAGCCAAGGCCATGATTGTCAGAGGGTTCGTAGAGCCGATAACGAAGGAATTGCCTTTGGAGTATGCTGTTGAACTGAACAATTTAATCAGTTTAGAACTTGAAGGCACAATAGGTTAGGGAGGCAGTATGAGCATACAAACAGCGATTGATAAAAATAAAGCTGCAATTTCAGAAAATCATATAGAAAATAGCAAAGGTAAAGTGGGATTTAAACGACCTGAATGGAAGCGGATTTCACTGCCTGAATCGGTTTTTCCCATTCCTTCGGGAACAGTGGAGGCAACCGTTAACAGCCAGTCTGAAAAGATCAGTGTTAAGCCAATTGAAGCTGGTGAGGATGTGACGGTGAAATTTGACGATCTAGGACATGCCACTTTGGGAGCTGTTTTCACAGATTATATTAAAGCGCATCATAACTCAGGCAGTTTCATACATGCAACTGGAAAAGCCACGGAGATTCCTGTGGTGGATATGCATTATGTGTTGGGTGCTGATGCGTCCACACTTGTGGATAGCCATTTGATTCTAGCTGAATCTGGCAGTGAGGTGGACGTGGTGATGGATTACTATGCAGATTCGGGAAGACAGGCGAGTCACTATGGCATCACTAGAATTTTGGCGAAGCGAGGTAGTAGGGTCAGGCTCTATAAATTGCAAAGACTTGACGAACAGGCGCATCATTTTGATCAGATTTTTTCGGTGGTTGAAGAAGGCGCTACAGTAGAGGTCTTTGATGTACAGATTGGCGGATGCTTTAAGGCAATAAGCGTGCATTCAATTTTAGAGGGAAGACATAGCGAATCCATTGCAAAGAGTATCTATTTGGGCGAGAAAAACGCTAAGTTAGATCTGTCCTTTACCATGACTCACAGGGGACAAAAATCAAAGTCGGAAATTCTCTCAAAGGGTGCATTGGAATCTGACTCAAAAAAAGTGTTCAGAGGCAATCTCTTCTTTGAAACTGGAGCGAGCCAATCCACTGGAAAAGAAGAAGAATTTGTGATGCTGCTTGGCGATACTGTTCAGTCCGACTCCATCCCTGCTTTGATGTGTTCTGAAGACGATGTTATAGGAGAACATGCTGCAAGTGTGGGACAAATCGACTATAATAAGCTCTTTTATTTGATGAGCAGAGGCTTTTCGGAAAAGGAAGCGAAAAAACTCGTCATCAAAGCCTCTTTTGAGGAAATTTTGAGTGAAGTCCCGTTTGCAGGCTTTAAGGGAACGGTGTCAGATGAAGTAGACAAGCGATTGGCCTTGGGCTAAGAGGGGGGAGAGAGGTTGAATAATAACCGAGAAATATATTTGGATATCAAGGGAGATTTCCCCGTCTTTGAAAGGGAACTTGACCTTGTATATTTAGATCATGCGGCAACTAGCCAGAAACCAGAAATGGTAGTGGATGTGTTGAAAGAGCAGATGTTATTTGAAAACGGAAGTCCCCATAGAGGGGCACATCGGATGAGTGTCTTGGCCACAGAAATATACAATAAAGGGAGAAATGCTGTCAGGGAATTTATCCATGCAAGGCGTTCGGAAGAGATTATCTTTACAAAAAATGCCACAGAGAGTTTAAATCTGATTGCCTATAGCTATGGCCTCCACTCTATTGGGAAAGAGGACGAAATATTGGTGGCAATTTCAGCACATCATAGTAATTTTGTGCCTTGGCAGATGGTAGCAGAGAAGACCGGAGCGAGCCTAAAGTATCTCATGGTGGACGAATTTGGCGATATTCCGGATTCGGAGATCAGCAAGATCAATGAGAAGACAAAGCTAGTGGCGTTTTCATGGATTAGCAATGGCATAGGCACTAAGGTTGATGCGCAAAGAATTATTGAAAAGGCACATGAAGTCGGTGCTGTTGCCGTAGTAGATGCGGCACAGATAGCAGGACATGAACCAATAGATGTTCAGGCGGTTGATGCCGATTTCTTGGTGTTTTCGGGACATAAAATGTTTGCGCCACAGGGTATTGGCGTCCTGTACGGAAAATATGATTTGCTGGATAAAATGCCCCCGTTTTTAACAGGTGGTGATATGATTGAATACGTTTCATGTGAGGGAACGACTTTTGCAAAGGTGCCTGAACGATTTGAAGCGGGAACTCAAAATGTCACTGGTGTCAGAGGGCTAACGGCTGCTATTGACTACGTTTTGTCTATTGGATTAGACCGGATAAGCGTTCACGAATCTGCTCTGACTTCATATGCTGTGGAACAGCTTAAAAAACTGCCCTTTGTAACTGTTTATGGTGCTGAGTCGGTTGAAAAGAGAGGGGCTTTAGTAATTTTTAACATTGAGGGCATTCATCCTCATGATGTGGCCTCAATTTTAGACGAGGAAGGTATCGCCATTCGGGCAGGTCACCACTGCACACAGCCTCTTATGAAGCATTTGGGACTTGGTGCGAGCTGTCGAGCGAGCTTTTCAATTTACAATGGAACAGAAGATATTGACACTCTGGTCAAGGGCATAAAGCGCGTTAGGGAGGTGTTTGGATATGATGACTGACGCAATTTACACAGAATTGGTAATGTATCACAACAGGCATGGGCATAACAAGCACGTCTTGGAAGATGCCACGCATATTGAAAGGGGGCATAATCCCAATTGTGGTGATGATTTGACACTGCAAATGTCTGTTAAAGATGGACAAATTCAAGATGCGGCTTTTGTTGGAAGTGGTTGTGCCATCAGTACGGCTTCCATGTCGATTATGGTGGATCTTGTAAAAGGACAGACCGTTGAGAAGGCGGAAAGGCTGACCGATTATTACTTAAAAATGATTCGAGGAGAGACGCTGCCAGAAGGGGCACTGGACGAATTGGAGGACGCTCAGGTGTTTGAATCCTTAAAAAATATGCCAGCGAGAGTCAAGTGTGGTACACTGGGATGGCATTGTCTCAAGGTCATATTGGATCAAGTTCATACGGAATAAAGTGGACCCGCTGATTTTGCCAAGCGGGTTTTTCTTTGTTTTTTTGAGGCGATAATTGACAGCATGCATGGGTATACATGATATAATAATATGAGAAACGACAATGAGGTGATGCAGATGATGTCTTCAGAAGAAGTGAGGGCCGCTCTATTAATTGAACAGAAAAATGAAATTACAGGGCATATGATTTATAAAAAATTGTCTAAGAGGATTAAAGATAGACATAACAGCGATGTGCTCATGCGCATTAGTGAAGATGAACTCAGACATTATGAGCAGTTGAAAGCGCTTACGAAGATGGAAGTCTCTCCAAATCGACTTAGGGTTTGGTTTTATACATTCCTGAGTTTGATATTTGGCCTTACCTTTGGAATCAAGTTGCTTGAACGAGGTGAGGATCAGGCACAGCTCAAATACTCAGAACTTATCAATCAGGAAGATGTGATTCAAAAAATTCTTAAAGATGAAGAGGTTCACGAACAAGAGCTCATTGGCATGATAGACGAAGAGCGACTGAACTATATTGGATCAGTGGTGCTTGGATTAAACGATGCACTTGTGGAGCTGACAGGTGCTCTAGCGGGCTATACCTTTGCATTTCAAAATACAAAGATCATCGCGCTGACTGGTTTGATTACGGGTATATCCGCTTCATTTTCCATGGCGGCATCTGAGTATTTGTCGTCAGTTCAAGAAGAATCAGAAGATGCTAGGAAAACGGCTCAAAAATCAGCACTCTACACTGGGATTGCCTATGTCATCACAGTAATGCTTTTGATTACGCCGTTCTTGTTGATACCAAACCCGTTTATAAGCCTGTTAGTGACTTTACTCGTGGCAGTGCTGATTATATTTGCGTTTAACTACTATATTTCTGTGGCAAAGGATGTTCCTTTTAAGAAGCGGTTTGTTGAGATGGCGCTTATCAGCTTAGGGGTTTCAGGAATCTCTTTCCTCGTAGGCGTCTTGGTAAAAACCTTGTTTGGAATCGAAATTTAATCTAGGGTGGGGATGTTATGTATGACATTAGAGATGTATTGCAAAAGGGAATTGAAATAGCACTTAAGAAAAAAAAGCTATTTGAAAAGCTGGAAGAAGAAAATGGTGATATTCGTGTGAGAATGGTACTAAAAGTGCTTATCTCCGCAGTAGATACAGATGTAAGGCACTATCAGAGCATGATACAAAACATCACCACTGAAATGGCTGAAGATATTGATTTTGGAACTTATGATAAGATATCTTCACTGGTAACTCAGTTCTCAGTGAGACTGGTTGCCCCTGTCTTAAGAGACCGTCAACAAATTGTAGATTATTCCATTGGACTGGAAAAAGCTGTTTACGCATTGCTTGTGGACATAAAGGGAAGGCTGGTTTCCAGTGATCTCATCTCTAATTCAATCTCCTACTATGTGTTGCTTGAGATGATAGATGACAAAGAAAAGTTTATTAAGGAACTGGAATCCTTTAATCATCATGCTTAAGGAATCCCTGCTGTTTAAGTGTTGGAGTGACTTTTGGATAGTAGACTGATTTGTAAATGCCAGATACGGATTTTGACCAGTTGCGGCGACTTTGGCCTCCGGTTCTGGCGCTCATATACTCTGAGACGACATCATCATATTCGTCTATGAAAGATTCCATGTCCGGGTGATAGGTTTCTAGGTGCATGAAGGTATTGATTGGAAGTCTTGGCTTTTGTCCGGGATTTTCTGCTGGATACCCAAGGCAAAGACCAGAAATCGGAAAGACCAGTTGAGGGAGGTTTAGCAGCTTTATAATTTCCTCTGGATTTTGTCTGACGCCTCCAATTGGAACGACGCCGAGGCCAATACTCTCTGCGGCGGCAATTGAGTTGCCAAGTGCGATTCCAATATCTACAGAGGAGACCAGCAGAGCTTCGACATCTGTTACAATTTCCATTGGTTTTTCGTTTTTCTTAGCGGCTAAGAGCAATTTGTGATAGTCGGCTACAAAGATTAGAAACACAGGTGCTTTGGCAATATAGTCCTGATCTCCACATAGTGCTGCCAATTTTGACTTTATCTGGGCATCCTTGACGACGATAACGCTGAATTGTTGGCCATTTATAGAGTTAGGCTCTGCTTGGGCACATTTGATAATGTCCATGAGATCTCCATCGTCAATAGCTTTGTCAGCATAGTTGCGTATGGATTGATGATTTAAAATGGTTTGTATGGTAGAATTCATTTGAGCCTCCTTGAAAAATAAGTTATGATAATAGTACCCAGTTATTTAGGGGAACATTCAACTTATGATGTAATAATTTTGTTTATACACGAATTAATTTGGTTATAAAATATATATGTAAGTACTACAATTGGAGGTCACGATGAGTATACAGAAAAAGGGAAATAAGTTGCATGCTTTGAGCATTCACATGAAATACGGAGAGGTGTTACATATCGATGATATCAACACAGAGAGAAAAGACAATTATCTCAAACTCTGCACAGAACCTAATATCTCAATTATCGTTGAGGATGAAGATAGCATTCGAAATTTACTCAGTCAAGATGTGGCAAAAATTTCAGTGAAGTCATATACGCCTGATTATAGAAGTCTTCCGTTTCCAGTAAAAAAAATTCTTCTATCTGAGAGCACGCTGGGAAGATCGCCGTTTAGCATGACGATTAAGGTGTTCTTCTTCTTAGCTTTTTTGGCGATTGTGGGGATGATGGGTTTAAAGGTAATTGATGGAACAATAGTGGATGTCATCTTTGACTCCAAGTTGTTTTCTGCTTTTGCGAAGGAAACGCTGTTGTGGATTTCAAAGTTGTTTAAATATGCCATGATCGTTATGATTTTGATGAATCTGACGGACTTCGGACTCAGTTACAATGCCTATTATCCGGTAAACCGAGATGGAACAGAGCCGATAGAAATATCTAGAGTGAGCAATACGGCGGTTATTGCTGTGTTTGCAATTTGCTACATGGTTGCAGTTCGTATGATAAGTGCTATTTTGCTGTTTTAAGCATGTTAATGGGTAGATATAATAGGTAAGGGATGGGTGATGCTGCAAGTGGTTTCATATACGCTCCTATTCCAACACAGCTCTTTTCTGTAGGCGGAATAAGCTATGTCAAAACTTAACGCATTCAGAGGCACTTGACAATTTACTTGTAAAAGCGAACTTAATTAATCAAAAATAAATGACATAAATAAAGAAGCCCCCAGCAAATGTTGGGGGCTTTTCTTATGGGAAGAATCATTTAAAATTCAAACAATTTTTTCATTCTTATAGGTCTCTCCACCTGCGTTTTTAAGAAATCCATAGCGCTCTGTCCAGAGGGTTTTATATTTGACGGCTTGAGCGTGTATGGAGCTGTGATCGGGTTCTAGGGTCTTTATCACTTTACCAGGAACGCCAACTACCAGTGAGTAAGGTGGAATAATCTGGTTTTCCTTGACCAAAGCCCCTGCGGCGATGATACTCCCTGTGCCGACTAGTGCGCCATTGAGAACCGTGGCACTCATGCCAATAAGACAGTGATCTTCTATGGTACAGCCATGTATGACTGCGTTATGGCCTACGGTTACAAAATCGCCGATAATGGTGGGGTGTGAGTCAGCAACGTGAACCACCGAATTGTCCTGTATATTTGTATATTCGCCGATTCTGATCTCATTGACATCACCTCGTACAACTGTGTTAAACCAGACGCTGCTGAAAAGTCCCATTGTGACTTTTCCAATCACTCTTGCACCTTCGGCAATAAAGGACTTTTCGTGGCACTGCGGATGTTGATTTTCAAATTCGTATATCATGTTTGCTCCTTTGATTTCTAATGATAAGTTTTTGTTGTTAACTATTATATCAAATTTGGGTATCAATACACCATAGAATTTGAAGGGATGTGACAGCATGCGAAACAAATTGCGATCAATTTTAGGGATTGCGCCTGTGGAGCCATCAGATGATGGTATTTTGCTTCATGATAAGTCAATTCTCTTTAATATTGGAGTCCTGTATCTTGTAATTGAAGTTCTAATTTTTTACTATTCCAGTTATTCGCTGAAATCTCACACTCATGAAATTGCATTTGCGGTGATGATTGCGGGACTTTTGGTGGCGCTGAAACTCAGCAAGCGGTTTTTCTGGTTTGAAATGCTGGTGATGACCATTTTATTTTCTGAACTGGATGATATCTTTCATGCAAATTTGGCATTTAAAACATCTCTTTTTACGATTTTAGTGGTAATGGTGATGGTCTATTGTATCGTGGATTTTGTGAGACTCTTGATACCGCTGATGATTTTTGACAGCTGTCTACTTGGGGTAATGGTTCTTTTTAAAATAAATTCAGAGGAATATGTAATAAGCATTTTATTGATTTTACTGCTTACAGTGGTGGTAACTTTCTTAGGGAGAGATCGCTATAACGCCTTTAGATTAAACCAACGGCTCACAGAACAACACAACAAATTGCTTCATGAGTTAAAGACGGCAAATTACAACCTCAACAGCGAGCTTTTAAAACAGTCTGTGCATCTCATGGCAGTTGAAGAAACGGAGGAAAAGTTCAAGACACTGACTCATTCCATTGATGCACTCATCTGGATTATTGACGATAGTGACAGAATCGTCTATTCTAATCACTGTCCAAATCACAGATATGATATTAAGGAAACTCAGTTCCAAAAGGTGAGAGATCTTAGACAGATGATTGGAGACGAAAATTACGAACGGATAGATTTGTCTATTCAAGCGGTTAGAAAGACCAAAGAACCACTAAATATCAAGACGTTTCCGGTTTGTTTTAATGATGGACAAGCAGCTTGGTTTAACGTGAAGCTGGCGTCAATGAACAACGGCGATATTTTGATGACTGGCTATGATGTCACAGATAGGAAGTTAAACGAAGATCGAATAGAGCGTCTTTCCTCAATAAAAGACATGCTTTTGAAATTAAATCCAGTTTTGCTAAGGGAGATGGACGCCAATGACTTATTTGAATTTATATTGGATAACCTGATGAGCTACGTCACATATGCAGACTTGGCCTGTATTTTAAAACTTGAAAATGGTGTTCTTAAAGTAATGGCTGCAAGGGGGTACAATTTAGAAAAGCTGAATACGTATTCTCTGTCATACGAAAAATCATATGTTCATCATGTGACACATGGACATTTTGATAAAGCAGTTATTATCAACGATATCCAAAGAGATTATTCGGTGGGATATGCAGATGTTCTGGAGAGCTCTGAGGACAAAGCAGTTGAATCTTCCCTGTGCTCACCGATTATTATAGAGGGAAGGCTCTATGGCATGATTAATATAGATTCCTTTACAAATCATTTATTCACAGATTCAGACACTGAGATGATGACTTACCTTGCAACTCAATTGGGATATGCAGTTAAAAATCAATCGCTGCTAAAAATGGTAGGAGAAGTACCGACGGCGTATTAGATCAGACAAAAAGGGCGTGCTTTGCAGAGTGTTATTCTACAGAGCACGCCTCTTTATTTAAGGCCTTCATTAAATTGAAAAGCCAATTAGAGCACTTTAAACAGTTCTGGTGCATCAGAGGCATGGTCATTGCGATAATGAGTATGATCTCCTCTTCCCATATCAACTTTAAAACCAGCGCTGTTGATACGTCCTTCTATGCAAACTCGACAGTGAGCCGCTTCGTCACCTGTACAGATTTTATCTTTGTAAAGTTCATATTTTTCACGAACATTGGTTGGAGATAGGTTTGGCATGACGACATTTGCCCCTGCTTTCAATGCTTTTTCGCGACCTTTTGGATCGAGTGTTCCCATTGCTGTAGTAGAGGGCAGAAGCGCCTCTGGGACAAGGAGTCTGGTGAGCGCAAGGAGAATCAGCGTCTTTTCGACAGTTCCGCCAGTAGAACCTCTGAGTGGTGTCTCATCGTGTGGAATATAAGGGCCAATCCCTATCATTTCAGGATCTAATTTTTTTAAGAATCTCAAATCTGCAACGAGATCTTCATTGGTCTGATTTGGGAGGCCAACCATAAAGCCTGCCCCCACTTGGTAATCCAGTTCTTTAAGTGTTTTTAGACAGTTACGCCTATTTTCAAAGCTCATATTAGGATGAAGGGACTCATAGAGTGATTTAGAGGCTGTTTCATGTCTGAGAAGATAACGATCTACACCCGCTTTTTTTAGTGCCATGTAACTTTCTCTGGAACGTTCTCCCACAGAAAGGGTGACGGCACAATCTGGATGCTGTCTTTTGATAGAGGAGACCATTTCCACTAGTTTTTCATCGGTGTAATAGGGATCTTCGCCACCTTGGAGGACGAAAGTTCTATAGCCTAGTCTGTACCCTTCCAAACAGCATGCCAAGATGGTTTCGAGGTTGAGTCTGTAGCGATCAACTTTTTGATTCAATCCTCTGATGCCACAGTAAGCACAGTTCTGTTTGCAATAATTTGTGAACTCAATGAGGCCTCTCATGTATACAGAGTCAGAATAGTAAAGCGACTTCTTTGAAACAGCCTTTGAAAAGAGATAGTCTGATTCATCTGCGTCAATGTGATTCAGTATTTGAAGCAGACCCTCATCAGATAGGTCGGAGAGCTCGTACAGCTCGTCAATCAATTCCTTTATAGATTTCATGTATCCTCCAAAAAAATAAAAAAAATGCTTCTGAGAGCATTTGAAAGTAAAGTAAATAAAGCAGTTTACTTCCTTTAAGGTCAGAGTACTCTTTGCTCTCAGGTATGATATCCTTCTAAACTGTAGTGAATGATGTTTCTCGTATCGAAAAACCACAGGGGAATCTCCAGACAAGAACTATTTGTTAATAATTTATCAAAAAGACTTTTAATTGTCAAGACATATGGTGTTTTAAGCTATGACAATTTTGTAAAATGAGGGTACAATAGTAGTGTGACAGATGTGATTCCCAAAAGCATGCTGACAAAACCGAAGGGGTTTAGAGTTGGCAGTTACATAGAGCATATGGAGGTCAATAATGATTCAAAGTGAGCGAGAACTGATTTTTAAGAAGATGAAGATGATGGATAGGTTGCTTTTGGAGTTGGGCAATGCGTTAATTGAGGGATTCGATAGGATTGTGTTCAATCGTGAATCAAACCTTCAGATCAGTTCCAAGGGAAGTCAGGATATTGTGACCAATTTGGATTTCGAAATCGAACGATTCGTAAAAACAAAGGTTCAGAGATTGTTTCCTGAGGATCAATTTATTGGAGAAGAAGAAAATCAAGGAGTGTTATCTGAGGAGAGAACATGGGTTTTAGACCCCATTGATGGAACTTTAAATTTCAGCAGAGAGCTTCCTTATTATGGATCGCAACTGACACTGTTTGAAGGGGGAAAGGCGAGGGCGGCAATGATTTACCTTCCGGCCCTGTCGGAGTTTTATTTGGCAGTGAAGGGAAAGGGGGCGTATTTAAACGGAGATCGGATTTTGGCGGATAAGCAGAGAACTTTAGAGGAGAGCATTATTACTTATGGCGATTTTTCAAAATCAAATCCGACGTCTAGACCTAAACAGATCCAGAGTATGTCTCAGGTGATGGAGGTTGCTGCAAAGGTTCGTATTCAAGGGGCTTCTTCAATAGATTTTGCATTTGTAGCAAGTGGCAGAACGGGAGGACATATTATGTTTTCCAAGCGACTATGGGAGTTTTCGGCGGGTATTTTACTCTGCGAAGAGGCTGAGTGCATCACAGATTTTGACGGTGTTGGCGAGTACCTTCTGGAAACTGGAGGTGTAATTGTAGCTCAAAATGAAATGATACTGTCTCAACTGGCAAAGACAATTTCAAGCTCAAGGAGCGAGGAAGATGATTTTGGATTATAGTGGGTATAAGAGAGGATAACTTTAAGCGCAGGTTCAGTTATCATAGATTATGAGGGAGGAGATTTCCATGAACGAGAGAAGCAGCGGTATTTTAATGCACGTATCATCTTTGCCAGGAGATTATGGAATTGGAGATTTCGGTAGTGGCGCATATGCATTTATTGATTTTTTAGAAGCGGCAGGACAAAGATATTGGCAGATTTTACCCATTGGAATCACTGGTTATGGCGACTCGCCTTATCAGTCTTTTTCGGCTTTTGCTGGGAATCCATATTTTATAGATTTACAAGAATTGATACAACTTGGATTTTTGAATAAAAAACAAGTTGCTAAAGCAGATTTGGGAAGACAAGGACAAAAGGTAGACTATGGGAAGCTATACAAGAACAAAATAGCACTTCTCAAAGAGGCATATGAGCAATCTAAAGTAAAGCTGAAACACGAGCTAGATCGTTTTGAAGAACATGAAGGGCAGTGGCTGGAATCGTTTGCGGTGTATATGGCCATTAAGGAAAATCAGAAAGGTCAGTCATGGCATCTTTGGGGTGAGGGATTTGAGTCCCCAGAGACAGAAACGGTGAGGACTTTTAGAGAAGAGCATGATGATGATATTCGGTTTTGGATTTTTACGCAGTATTTCTTTTTTAAACAGTGGTATTCATTGAAGTCCGTGGCCAATAACAAGGGAATCAAAATTATCGGGGATTTGCCCATTTACGTGGCAGATGACAGTGCTGATGTTTGGGCGCATCCCGAGTTTTTTAAGCTCTCTGCTGATAAAATGCCAAAGTGTGTTGCAGGTTGTCCTCCAGATGCGTTTTCAGATACAGGTCAACTTTGGGGAAACCCAATTTATGACTGGGATAAAATAGAAAAAACAGGCTATAAATGGTGGATTGAGAGAATTGACTACAGCCTCAAACTGTTTGATGTGATTCGAATCGATCACTTTAGAGGGTTTGATGCTTACTGGGAGATTCCATTTGGTGATGCCACCGCCGAAAACGGCAAATGGATCAAAGGGCCGGGAATAAAACTCTTTAAAGCGGTGGAAGAGGCACTTGGAAAGGTGGATATTATTGCTGAGGATTTAGGGTTCTTGACTGAATCTGTGATTGAGCTCAGAGAGGATACGGGATTTCCGGGAATGAAAGTTTTGGAATTTGCCTTTGATACGAGGGAAGAAAGCGATTATCTGCCTCATAATTATGATAAGAATTGTGTGGCCTATACTGGAACACATGACAATGATACGGTGGTTGGCTGGATGCACAACGTTCCAAAAGCGGACAGAACTTTTGCAGTGGAGTATCTTAAACTCGACAAGCGTGAGGGGTATCACTGGGGGTTTGTCCGTGGCATTTGGTCGTCCACGGCAAGCTTGGCAATCGCACAGATGCAGGATTTTTTAGGACTTGGGTCAAAGTCGCGGATGAATACACCATCGACGCTTGGTGGAAACTGGTGCTTTAGAATATCGGAGAAGGACTTGTCAGAGGATTTAGCCAAACAAATTCGAGTGCTGACCAAACGATATGGAAGACTTTAATAATGTAAAATAATTAAGGTGGTGTTGCAAATCTAAGAA
>DKFC01000061.1:49880-51266 GCA_002452745.1 Firmicutes bacterium UBA6806 | reverse complement strand
CAACATAGAAGTCATCGACGCAAACGATGCCAAAACATCCACCTACCGAAAAGGCTCAAACAGATACCTCATCTACCTCGCAAAAGGGGATTCCTTTAAATCAGCAGATGAGAGCCTTCTAGAATTCGTCAAAGAGAAAGGGTTAAACGTCTATGTGTCCTGTAATCCCACATACATGACAAAGGCATCAGGACTGCCAACACAGACCATCACCCTAAACGACCTGCTCCTTGCAAGGCCAAATGGGAAACAGTATGGACTGAACAGCTTAGAGAACATATTAACTGACATTACAAACCTAAACAGCATTAAAAGATCACCAGATGGTGGGCTATACCTTGTACTGGGAGAAGACACCATCTCCTATGAGAAATTCTATAGAGACTATGAAAATGACCCTAAGGTTTCAGAAAAATCCACCGTGAGCCATGAAAAGGACTACTTTGAAAACTCAATGGGATTTTCAGTCTACCAAGGCAAAACACTGCCCGCCCCAATCACCACCTTTGACAAAGTGGGCAAATACACCATCCAGTACACCGCAACCGATAAGCCAAGTACGAATATCAGATTCTCAAACTACAACAAAGAGAGTGAGCCAGACAGCCTGAACGTCTACGTCCACAGAAGGCCAATAGCAGACTTTGACATCGGCTATACCTATGGAAACACAGACATAGGTGTTACCGTCACCGATAAATCCTACGACCTAGACCATGAAAGCGAAACCGACAAAGGCATCATCAAATGGGAGTGGCACTATAGGATAAATGGTGAAAACACTTGGCACACAGGCAGACCCAATAAGATAAACTACAAAGACAAACTGGAAATTGCCCTCACCGTCACAGATAGAGAAGGGGCAACCTCAAACACCCTGCAAAAGACTCTGGAAATGCCAGAGGCGAGACCGTTTGTCCTGAGCAGTGACCTGACCACAGAGAGGCCAGAATTCACAGTGAACAAAGTGCCAGCCTCAGAAGCCCTCATCGTCACAAACATAAAGGCAGAACAGAGCGTTCCCCATGACCTGAAAATAGAACTCATAGATCAGGCCACAGGGAGTGTAAAACTCACAAAAGTCTATAGAAACAGCCAGACCACAGCCTACAAAGACATAGGCGATGAAAGGCACTGGGAACCCGTGAGACTGGAGCTGCCAAGCACACTGACAGACGGCCTTTTCACCGTCAAAATCAGTGCAGAGAACCTCACAGCGCCAGTGGATGAGAGCAGCATCAAGACAAACGAAAAGACAGCCACCGTATTCACCCCTGTTAGAATCACAGCCTCACAGCTAGGAGACGTCACCAACAGCCTAGAGAGTATCGCCACCACAGGCCTTTACTCAAATCAGACAGAAGTCACCTACTTTGATGGAACTAG
>DKFC01000061.1:0-49854 GCA_002452745.1 Firmicutes bacterium UBA6806 | reverse complement strand
GACATGGAAACAGAGTCAGAGCGTACAATCCCTAATAGGGGGAACTGGACTGCCGCCAGCAGGAAACTACAGAGCCAGATACAGAACCACCACCCCCTCTGGAAAGTGGGCAGAGACCACAGTCAGCTATCACTACAACCCCCTTAGCATCATGAACTTTGAAGCGAAGGGATACTGGAACTACTGGAGGGGACAGGAGAACCTGTTTGGAAAGACCATGAGCATAGAACCCCATAGGTTTTTATCCATGGAATGCGTCATCTTTGAAGCAGAAATCATGGGAGAACTGGAAGGGGCATGCCTTAGACTGAGTCCAGAACTGGAATCCATGAGCTATATAGACCCCTATGGAAACATCTACAGATATGAAGATGACCTAGGGTATAAAGTTCACTTTCCACTGAGGCTAAAGCGGATAAAAGTAGAGGGAGAGAAGAGCACTTGGCAGATTGAATACTACTTGCCATATGCGCCATCCACCAAGGATGAAGCTGACAAGCGACTGAGGGGAAGTTACAAGGCAACCTTATACGTATACCCTAAAGGCAGTCAGGTTGGAGCCGGCACAGGAGAGGGCATCCTCACAGAGAGCATAGACGACATTGAAATCACAGGGAACATCTATGACCATGTGTACTCACAGCCTGTTAGGCAAAGGCGATAGAAAACAAATCGCAAATCGACAGTTGAGTAATCATATTGTAATATAAAAAGAACATAAAAAGACCTCTGATGTTTAAGAAATCGGCTCATTCTGCCGATAACTCACAGAGGTTTTTATGTTTGTAAAAACCTTTTAATGATAATCGTGCTTGAAAATTGTTATAATAGTAATGTGAAATAGATAGAATGGGGTGTCCTATGAAGAAAAAACTTGTGTTGTTGCTTACAATTCTAACCATATTGGCAAGTCTTCCAATGAACGCACTTGCGAGTTACGCAATCGTAGTCGGTTCAAACACCGATGGAAATCGCGTTGTGACGAACATCAAATACTCCGTGACGCATTCGGGGTTCACCCTTGAATCAGGTTACTTGGAAATTCAAGGGACAAACTTGCTGGACGTAAATGTCCTATTTGAAGAATCTGGAAAGGGCTTTGTTTCCATGGGAGATCAAGTCATCAACACAGAGACCTTCGTCAAATACAACCTTACAAAAGACGAGGCAGAAGTCTTTATAGGTCGCGTGAGAATTGGCGGACAGACCATTAATTTAAATACAACCACATTTCCAAATATTCAGGGCTCTGATAAGCAAACTATTAACATTGACGATGCACAGCCGTACACCATTAATTTTACAGGTAACAATTTAGACTTAATCAATTCCGGCAGTATCACAGGGATTTATGGAACGGGTATCAGCAATGCCACACTTGGGACAGATAGCTCCAATTCTGGGCACACACTGACACTCACTAACGCCACGAATCCAGGGCGATTGGGCTACCAGAATATTGTCTTGAATCAAACTGTTACAAGTGCTGACCCAGTGAACAGTGCACCAACCATTGAACTGGAATACTCCTACATAAGTGCGTTCAGAATCATTGAAAGCCTTAAACTCACTGATTTGAGAATGTTTCCAAATACTGGCGCAAAAGGGGATGAAGTTTATTTTAGAGCGACTAATTTTTCAGATACGCGCAACTATCAAGTCTATTTTTTGAAGTCATTGGATGGATCAGACAAATACACAACAACCAATAAGGCCGAGTTTGTATCACTGGGAATCGACGTTGATGGAGATGAAGACGTTTTAACTGTAAAAGTACCTAATGCGGACGCCTTTGAACGGCGAAATTATTATGTTGTTATAACTGACGTTTCAAACGGACAAGTCATAGCCGAGCAAGTGGTCATGAGGGACATTGCAAACAACGTAAAAGATGAATTTACCGTTATAGAGTCTGGATACAAGCCTACAATAGAGGCCATCTATCCAGCAAAAGGACCTGATACAGGGGGGAACGTTCAGATTTCTGGTCGGAATATCATAACCTTGAACATCCCGGATTTGACAGCGTCTGGAGTTATTTCATCGCGTTCTTCAGAAAATAACGACGAAATTCTGGTACTTGGATATGAAGATGGAACCTATAAGGGCGATTCAGTCTCAATTGAAAGAAAAATCAATGTGAATATTGCCAAGAAAACTCAATTCGCAAAAGATGGAGACGGAAATTTCCAAATTTCAAAGGGGATTCCAGACAGTATTATTGTAATCACCGCCACAATAGATGACGCTGAAACAGACCCATTTAAGGAAGTTGTGGTGGAACTGGAAACCACGTTCACCGTTCTCAGTGGCGCAAATGCAGGTAAAAAGTATGTGTTCAACCAAATTGTAACCAAAGAAAATGGATACGAGTTTGAACCAAGCTCATATACACCGGAGATTGAAAGTGCATCTCCAAGCCAACTTCAAATAGAAGATACCACAGGTGGGTTCACCAAGTTTAAAACAACAACTCTCTTTTCAATTAAAGGGGACAAATTCTTAGTGGATAGAGTTGTAGACGAAAGTGGAAACATCATCATCAGAAAACCATCTGTCTTAATTAAGAAAAATGATGACAATACTTTTAACAATCGATATCAGCTGGCATTTTTCCCAAATGAGGAATTTACAGGTGGCGGAGAGACGGTTAGAGGTGTTATAAAATACAAATCAGATGAGACAGGTGTTGAAACCGTGTTGGTTGACAGTACTGGGAAGGCCGTTCATTTTACATTGACCGTTTTGGATTCAGACGGAAATGTTGTAGACGGAACGAGCAATAACCAGATTGGTCAGAAAATCCTGGTGGAAATACCGAGCGAGACACTCATTAAAGATGGCGGCATTAAGCATTTACAAGTGACAAATCCAACAAGAGATTCAGCAGCATTTGGTAAATCTGCCATTAAGTCTGACTTTATAGAATTCATAAAGACAGGGGATATCCCAGTTATAGAGAGTGTTAAACCAAACATCATAACCGTTGAGGGAAATGATGAAATCGTCATCACAGGATCAAACTTTCAACAGGGAATTAAATTGTTTTTGGACGGTGAAGAAATCACGGCATTTACACGGGAACTGGATACGACGGGAAATAAAATCCTCATTACGTTTACAGCGCCGCCGGGCCGTGAAGGAACAACTCAACTCCAACTCGTAAATCCAAGTGGAGGGATTGCCGTTTCAGATTTCACCTATGTCAAGACATTTAACAAAGACCCCATACTCAACAATTTTACGCCGACAAGCGGAACCTATGACACCATGGTGGTCATCAACGGTGATAATTTCTTGAAACCAGATCCAACTGCCATAACAGAAGATGGAATTGACGCCTACAGACTCATTGGAACGAGAGTTAAAATCGACGGCAGAGAAGTCAACGACTACAATCTGAACGTCTATGGAAATATAGAGTTTTTGCCCTACACTGTACCGAGTCATGAAAAACTCATAGATCAGGACAGCGGCAAAGCGGTTTATTCAACATTTTATGAAAATGCAACCGTTATCAATACCGCAGATCAGTCGGTGGCAACCCTTACAAACGATGCCTATGGCAACCCTGCGATTGCCTCTGGAGCAGAAGTATATGCGATTCGCTACAATGGCGGCGTTTATACGGCTTATGGTTCGGATGGAACTGCCATTGGAACAGCAGATATTCAGTATGATGGCGCTTCCAAAACGACCATTGCCATTAGCGGAGGACCTACCTTCGAAGCGACTATGAACAATAATTTGGTGAGAAAAGGCAAGACAAAAGATGGTGTGGATTATGCATATCTTTCAGAATACGCAGAGAGCGTTATCTTGTCAGATGGTTTGAACCACTATACGATTTCTTATAACTATGAAGGCGTTCCTGTTTTAACAAACGGCAAGGACAAGTCATTTACAATTGTGGTCAATAGTTCGGGAACAGTTGTTGCCAAAAATTCAATCGGGACTGAAACAGCCGTTACATTTAACAATGATGGAATGACTTTAGACGGGGTTCAACTGGACATGCTGACACCATATGTTCTAAACCCAGTGACAGGTGCAATTGAAGGCAACAGAACCAAAATCGTGTCTAAAAACCAAATTATTTTTACAGTGCCTTATTTGACAACTGGTAAGGGATACAAGGACTTAATGGTCATCAACCCAGATACAAAATCTGACAGCAAAGTGGAGAATGAAGGTTTTTACTATATCGCTCAAGCATCATCAAATCCAATCATTACAAAGATTGATCCAAGCAAAGGATCGGTAGATGGTGGTTATTACGTGACCATCTACGGAAGTGAGTTTGAAGACAATGTAAAGGTCTATATAGACTCCGTTCTCGTGCCAACAGCTGACACTTATGTGGCACTTGACGGAACTTCTGTCAAAATCAAGATGCCAGCGTCTATCAAGGATTTAAATGGTGACTATGGTGTGGATAAATTGGCAGTTCCGGTGGTTGTGTTGAATCCAGATGGTGGGAATGACTACAAAAAAGACGGATTTACCTACATTATTCCACTATCTGACCCTCAGATTGACAGCATTGTTCCAATGGAAGGCTCGTCAAATGGTGGCGAAATTGTGGAAATTATCGGATATGAATTTAGATTTTATGAACCTTACGTGGATAAAGTTGGCGGTCCTGGCTATGACTTAGGGGACAGTTTTGAAGACCTCTACGGCAATGGCCTGTGGGATGATCTGCTCTCATCTTCTGTAGATCCCAATGCGGTTACTGCTTATCCAGAGCTTACCAATGCCTATTACTCTGAGTATTATAAATCCGTTATTTTGCCAAAAGTTTATTTTGGCGAAAACGAAGCCAATATTGTAGAGTATTCAAAAGGGTACTTGAAAGTGATTACACCTGCTCATGAAGCGGGTTCTGTGGATGTATACGTCATCAACAACGACTCAGGTGTGAGCAACAAATTAAAATATACGTATAAAGCCACATCGCCAACCATCACCAAAATCAATCCAAACTTCGGCCGAAAGTCAGGACAAGAGCCGAAGGATATCTATGGAACGAAGTTATATCGTTCGAATCTCTATGGATATACGGCAAATGATACAACTGCTATTCAACTGCTTACAAATGTTGAAGCGATGGTTCGATTTGGCGACATAGATAACCTTGAAGTTGACAGGACCATGCCAAACTCAGGACTTATCAATTCACAGAGAACCACAGTCAATTTGGACGGCGGATTAACCGTCAGCTATTATGGTGATGCAGATGAACTTAAATTAACACTCACTGAAAACAACACCATCTATACGAGAACTTTTACGTATAATGATGACATGGTTTTTGTGCCGGTTAATATGCTACAGAGTTCCTCAGGGGATTACTACGTACCTAACGGCCTCAAAGGCATCGACGCAACCACTTATCAAAACAATGCCTACGAGTACATCAAAGTGCAAATTCAAGACAGAAGACTCTATGTAGAGCGTGGCTATGCACCAGAAGTTGTTTATGACAGCGACACGCATATTACAGTATACACGCCGTCATATTACACCATAGATACAGTGCCGGTGACTTTTACAAACAACGATGGTGGAACTGCGACAACTCAGTTTACCTATACAAATCCAGCAAGTGAACCAAAAATCTACAACATAGAACCTCAAATTTTGTCTACTGATAACGCAAAATGGCTGGTGGAATCATCCGTAAACGGTGGGATAGATATTGAAATCACAGGACTTGATTTTAGGGACAACGTGGAAGTATTCATAGGTTCTTATCAGGCGACTGTAAAGGAGACCACCATAAAAAACATCAATGGTGTTGAATATGATTTGTTGGTTGTCACAGTTCCAGCAGGTACAGTGAATGATATTGGCATGGAATATCCGATTATGATTAAGAATGAAGATAGCGGACTGGCAACGTCCAATAATATTCCAGATTTGATTGGCCCAAATTATGAAAATGATACACTTCCATTTTACTTTGTCTATAGAAAGCCGCTTTCTGATCCAAAGATTAATTTGGTATCACCAACCAAGACTTCTATTTATGGAGGGAATACCATCACCATCACAGGAAGCGATTTCAGGGATGGGGCATACGTAATCATTGGAACGCGTGCAGGGATTCCAATTTATGACTGTACCGTTTCGGCTGATGGAACGAAATTGACTTTTGTCACACCGACCAACATGACGCTTGGCACGAAGACCATACAGGTTCTCAACAAGGACTATGGGATTGCGGTGAAAAACGATGCGCTGGAAGTAGTTTCCATGCCTACTTTGGAAAACTACTTTACAGATGAAAACGGCGTCATACTCAAGCGAATAGATGTAACAGGGGATCAGACGATAATCCTTAAAGGGGCGAATTTCCAATCAGGAGCATCTGTTTACTTTGGAGGGGTGTACACAGAAGTGACTTCATCCACCACAGATGTCACAGAGAGTGAAATCGGGGTCTATATCAATGACAAGCAGTTCTATGTAAAAGACGGCTATAAATCATCCAGTGTGACTTTTGTGGATGAAAACACGTTAAAGGTCGTGGTACCTGAAGTGACTTTTGAAGGCGAAATTGCCATTGTGGTCATGAATCCAGATAACGGGATTACGAATAATGCGCTAAAGTCTGAATACTCCGTTCCGATTCCATCAGATCCAATCAATTTAAGAGTAACAACTGTGGACGACACCTATATCAAATTATATGATTATACTGCCAATAATTCAGACTACTTCGAGATCTATGTATATATTGGGTCGAAAACAGACTATGAGCTGATATCAAATGAGTATTTGGATTTCAAATACTTGGGTATTACCGATATCGAACCTTATAAAATCACATATTTGCCAGGGTTTGAATACTTGACAGAAGATGATAGAATTGTATTTGTAGTGAAGGCAGCCAATAAATTTGGGCCATCTGGATACTCAAATTTGGCTGATTTAGACTATGAGGACATACAAGATTTTGATGGTGAACTAGGGCCTCCAGATAGTGATGGGCCAATTACAGTACCAGTCGATCAAGACTATGAAATTGTGGACAACGACAACGTCTTACAGATCAATTTCAACAACGACAAGGTCAGCTCTGTGGTCAGAGTGGATGCGGCGGAAGATGTCACTCGTGATACCAAAATCAAGCGCATCAGTGTTCCTGAAAACTTGGTTAAATCCAGTTCGTCGAGCATCATGGTGAACTTTGGAAAAACCATTTACAGATTTACACCGATTACCCTCAACACCCTCGAGTTTAAAAACATGGCAAGCTATCATGACGCATATGCTCAAATAGTTGAAAATACAGTTATGAATCAAGACAGAGCATATCTAACGCCAAGTATCAGAGGGAAGAAGCAGCTCACAGAAGTATTCACCATTTCATTTGCAACTATTGGTGGAGATTCGGTGAAAACATTTAATAAGCTGAGTCAATCCATGGATTTTGGCATCGTGTATGATGACACTTATATCAGCATGGCCCAAGAATCTCAAATTCAGCTCTATAAATACAACGACGCAACAAATAAGTATGAACTTTACGAGTCTATACTCGAGACGGATTCAAATCGAGTTACAGCTAGAATTACCGAGGCGGGACACTATGTTCTGCTGACCAATTACTAAAAGTCGATTAAATAGTAGGAAAGGGATGACATATGAGAAGGCTTATTGCATCATGTTTATTGATTACACTATTATTGACTCCGATATTAAGTGCAGGGACGGCATTTGCGGAGGCCCCGTTTGACATCCCTGTTCCGGAGTTCACAGCAATTCAAACGGATTTGACAAATGCCACAGAGTACACGGCATATGAAAAAGGCCTTGAGCTTATTACAAACAGCACATTTACAGACGTTGGCAGTAGTGCCTATAAAGAAGAGATTGTGAGAATGGCCACGCTTGGAATTGTCAAGCAGTATGGGGATCGCAAGTTCTATCCAGGAAATGACGCAACAGGCTATGAGGCGCTGTCGGCTCTTGTGAGACTTGCCGGAAATGAAGCGGCAGTCATGCAGAGGGTCTATGCTCAAGCAGGCAGTGCATCAAATCAGACGGCAATTCAAAACCTTATGAATCAAGAATATCTTGTGGAAGCTCAAACCCTTGGAATCGTCACTCAGGCAGAGATTGTTAACCTTCAAGGGCCAGTCACAAGGGAGCAACTTGCAATTTGGACTGGGAGAGAGCTTGGAATCAACCCAGTTTATAACATGGAGACCGTATTTAGCTTTAAAGACTGGGAGTATGTCAATCCAACATACCGTGCCGTGATTGAGACGGTTGCCTCAGAGGGAATTGTACCGCTGAAAGCGGATGGAAACTTCGGGCCGAAAGATACCGTTAAAAGAGGCGAAATGGCCTATATTATGAAGCATGCAATGGAGTATAATTACGCACCACTCAATATAACGGCTGGATATGGGCTGGTTATTGGCAATCAATCTGAGCCGATTTATGAAGATGGCAACACCATTACCAGAGACACCATCACTGTAAAAAACACAGATGGATCTGTTTCAAAGCTCATCAGTGAATCACACACAAAAGGCAACAAGCTGTATGATTTTGTTACTTATAAAAATGGTATTCCTTCAAATCACAAAAATCTCAAACAGGGGGATGAAATCGAATACCTTCTTCAAAATAACAAAGTCATGTATGCGCAGGTACTGAGCAATCACAGTGTCCTTGAAAAAATCAATGCCAATACAGCGGCAGATGAATTCTCTATATTCCATTATGGAACGGTTTCTGAAATCAAATCAATCAATCGAACTGTAAGCGGACAAAATGTCAAAACAGAGGTCTATCGAGTGGTAGATATCACAGGAGATGTCTTTGATATTTTGGTGGATGAAAATCTTTACACAGGCCTTAGAAATGATATTGTCACCTACAAGGATTCAAAAGTAGGTGGCGTAAATCTATTGAAAACAGAAGATGTCATAGAATACTTAGTGAATCCAGATAACGAAGTGGTATACATTAAAGTTTCGCCAATTCAGGAATCTGAAATTTCTGGGACAATCAGAACAGTTTCGGACATCACAGATACCATGCCGGCATCTATGACGGTGTTTGGATTCGATGACAAGGTCTATGAGTATCCAGTAGCACCTTATGCCGATTTGAAAATCAATGAAAGATACACTGAAATTGCAAATTTCGTCTACGGCATGACTGTAAAAATAAAGGTGTCAAATGGCTATATCATCAGCGCAGAGGGAGAGTCCTTTAGCGGCGAACCCGGCAGTATTCCCAATTACGGCAAAATACGCATGGGGAAAGTCGAGAGCGTCTATCAAAAGAGCCTTAACCTCTTGCTGGATAATGGAACTTCTCAAATAGTAAATATCACATCGGGAACGGTTATCACCAAAAAAGGTGAAGTTGTAACCTTGACGGCGATGAGTCCTGGTGATGAAATCAAAGTCTATTACAACGATATCTACACTGACAATGCATCTAGAATTGAGATAGAGGCCTCGGAGATTTTATTTGAAATTATCTATAAGGGAAAAATCAAGAAAGTCAACGAAGGCAAGGGAACAATCAGCCTTATAGGGCCAGATGGAAACTCCAATCCTCAGTTTATTTCAAACAATGACTGGGCACTTTCAGACCAGTATTCGGTGGATTTGAATGTAGATACCAAAACAGAAATTTATCAGGGCAATCAAAAGGTGAACTTAGACGACCTTGAAAAACTCTATTCAAACTATGTGGCTTATGCAGTGGTTGAGAAGAAATATGGAAAGCTCAGAGCAGTGAAACTCTCCATCAGTACGGGGAGAGAAAGAGACTATTCAAGTTTTGTAAAATATGCGGATATGACTCTAAACCGATTTGAAATTGCAACGAAGGAAAACTTTAATCTCACTGACGGAACCATCGTCATAAGAGACGGAAAAGTAGTTCCAACTAATAAAATAAAGGCGTGGGATACCGTCTTTGTCGTGGCAGAAAACACGAGAGGTGCATATTCAGATAACGCCATGATTGTAAAAGTGGTGTCGCCATATGACGATATATTTGATACAATCAGGATAGGTGCGCTTGAAACCGTCTATACAAACAGCGTGACACTCAAGAATTATTCATACTATGATAACAATGAGCTCAACGAAGTTGTCAAAACGGAATCTGCTAAATACGATTATTATCAAGACAGCAAAATTGTCGACGTTACAGATGAAGATTCCAAAGTAAACATCGATCCAAGCAAGTTCTTCCACTTGCCGTATTCCAGAGTGGAAAATAAGGCAAAATCCTATAGCTACTATTCTAAGGGGCTTGAATATCAGCGATACTATGCAATCATCGTCATGGATGAAGAAAATGAAGACGAATACAAGGAGCCGGGAATTCTAGCCATGCATCTGAGACATAAGGGGCTTCTGGACGGACAGAACATTGACGACAATGTCTATGTGGAATCCGATATTGCAAACGAGCTTCAAAATGTCTTGGACAAGGCGGTTCTCACAAGGGGAATTGTGGTAAGTGAAGATACCAATTGGAAGCGATTTGAGATTACGGATTCACATGACTGGACATCTTATACAGCACAGTGGACATCAAATACTGCCAACATCTATGTGGAATATACCGATGCAATTGTCATCAAGAACAACAAAGTCATCGACTATGATGATATCAACATGGGTGACTATATCTATACGATGAGAATTGGTTCAGAAGCGCTGATTATCTTCGTTGAGAGCTAACAGTAATAAAGCGTGAATGAAGAGCAGTAAAATAAAAACAAAACAGAAATGAATAAACAGGTAGGTGCAGGAAATGAAATTGAAGACAAGTCTATTGGCAATCCTCTTGGTTCTTTTCACCGTACAGGTGGATTTTGCACAAATTCCATTTTTGGAAGGCGGCGTGCTGGGAGATGAAATGCTGGACGGCAAATATGAATATGAGGAACTGTTCTTTCTGACCGGGAAACCAGTAGTGCTTAAGGGAATTGTCAGTATTCCTGCACTGCCCAAAGATAAAGATACATTTACTCAGAAGGTGACATTTGATTTATCAAACACAGATGAAAACATCACTTTGACCCGTAACATCACGTACAATGTTGTGAAAACCCAAAAAGATGCCATCACGCAAACCCTCTATGAAAGGACGATTTCTAAATTTGATGAGACCTTTGTCACGCCAGAGGGAACCTTTACACTTGGCAAGTACAAGTATAATGACAGCAGGCTTTACGATCACTCCCCAAGCGTCAGTTATTTTTCAGGGAGCTTGCTCAGTGAGAGAACATACTATTTAAATGGGGACTATTTAACCAATAGTGGATTTATAAAAATAACAGATGATGGGGACCCAATTGTTGGGTTCGAACACCAGTGGGGGCAAAATGAAACCCTTGTGAATCATCAGGAAATTACACACAGTATTCCAAATCCAAACTATGACAGCACAAATTCAGCTTCTAAGGAGAATCTTGTATGGAATGGAACACTGGATATCAACTTGGCATCAACTCAAAAAGTGAATTTTGTCTATCAGGGGACAGATCCGCAAAGCATTAGCTTCAGAGGCAGCTACTTTAAAGTGACCACTGAGGAGAACGTACTCAGCATTAACTATGATTTACCGCCACTGAGTGATGCTGGAGCGATTAATTATGATTCCTATAAGCGCAATATCAGTGATGTTCATAAGAGTAATGAGGTGGTCCTCGACAGTCAAGCACTGATTACACCTAAAATAAGAGATATTGGAGACCACTGGGCAAAAGATGATATTTTCTTGCTCACTTCACTTGAAATCTTTGATGTGGAAAAAGATTATTTCGCACCAGATGCCTCGATTTCGAGATTAGAATTTGGAAAAGCAGTGGTCAATGCCCTTGAAGGCGTCTTACCAGAACCGACAAAGACAGATTTAATCAAGCGGAAACGTCCTGGCGTGACAACGCCTTATCTAGATGTTTTAGTGGACGATCCGGATTATCAATACTACGAATATATTAAAGCACACAATATTATGTCGGGTGAGAACAACTACTTTAAGCCAAATGAGCCAATTACCCGTGCAGAGATGGTGGCTGTACTCATTAAAGCGCTTGGACTTGAGTACCTTGCACCAAACCCCCCCTATAAGACCGTGTTCACAGATGACGCCAAAATTCCTGAATGGTCTAAGGACTATGTTTATATGGCAAATGAAATTGGACTTATCAGTGGGTACAGCGATGGTTCATTCAAACCAAACAACCGTGTTTCAAAAGGCGAAGCCGCCAGTATGATTTATGCGTTTATCAAACACTTAAAAGACGAAATCACGTATGATTATCGTGAAAAGATAATCAATAGATAGATTGGAAAAGACCCTTAAAAGGGATAAGATGAAACCAAAGAAGGCACTGAAATCAGTCTCTGAATAAAGAGATGGTTTTGGTGTCTTTATGCATGTTGGTGAAAATGTCCAGTTTTCCTTCATTGTTATTAAGAATTAGGCAATATGACTTATTTTGTTTTGAAGAAACTGAAAATTGAAGTCTTTTTTAAAGACGAATGCCCTTTCTCTATGTTATATTATACGTATTGACAACTTAAAACAGACGTATAGGAGATAGAAGGAGTGTTTTGTGGTATTTAGAGACAAAATCGTTGAATTAGACTTGCATAAGGAACATAAACTTGGTGTTCTAGCCGTTTTTCCAGTTGCTTTTTTATTGTTTGGAATTTATGAAATGATTAAAGGAAATGGCAATCTGGGGGAGGGGTTGCTCCAAATAGTCATGTCACCAACCATTTTGATTACAGATTTTATGGAAGTGGGTGGCGTTGGTCCAGCATTTGTCAACGCTGCAACAGTGGCATTTTTTAACCTATATTTATTAAAGCGGTTTAAGATGAGGATTAATGGGCTTTTAATTGCGGCATTTATGACCGTTTTGGGCTTTTCTTTTTTTGGCAAGAATATTGTCAACATCATACCAATTTATATTGGAGGATATCTGTACGCCAAGTATCAAAAAATTCCCATGAAAAATGTAATCCTCGTGATTATGTTTAGCACGGCACTTGCACCGATTGTCAGCGAAATTATCTTTTCAGGGTTTATGCCAATTGAGTACGGATATGCTTTAGGGATTTCTGTGGGGGTTTTGATTGGGTTTATCATTGTGCCGCTTTCATCTCACATGCTTAGGTTTCACGATGGTTTTAATCTCTACAACATAGGGTTTACAGCAGGAATTGTGGGAACTGTGTTCACAAGTATCTTGAGGAGTTTTGACATCACGGTGGAACCAGAAAACATCTTATATTTAAAGCAAAATAATGAGTTGGCGGCGCTTTTGATTTTCTTGTTTGGCTACATGATCGCAGCTGGGATTTATATTAATAGAAATGTTTTAAAGGAATATGTTAGGATATTAAAATATAGAGGAAGGACGATAACGGACTTTACACAACTGGTTGGATATGGCATGACATTTTTTAATATGGGCGTAATGGGGCTTCTGAGTCTTTTCTATGTACTGGCTCTAGGAGGTGTTCTCAATGGACCGATTATGGCTGGAATATTTACCATCTCAGGATTTGCGGCATTTGGAAAACACCCCAAAAACTGCTTTCCAATTGTGGCTGGAGTCATGTTAGCAGGTTACTTTATCGGAATGGACTTTAGCAGTACGGGATTTCTGATTTCAGCACTCTTCTCAACAACCATTGCGCCGATAGCAGGGACATATGGGCCGGGAATTGGTGTCGTGGCTGGAATGTTACACTTGGCTCTCGTGACCAACATAGGCGTCGTTCATGGAGGGATCAATCTTTATAACAATGGGTTTTCTGGAGGTCTAGTGGCAGGATTTCTAGTGCCTATTATCGACGCCTTCAGAAAGGGAGGTCAATAAAATGCGTCATGAGACGAAAAAAATATGCAGAATTGTGGATGAATTGACAACCCTCTTTTTAAAAGAGGACACAAATGAAGTTGATTTTAAGATAAAAAAGGATACAGATAAGGCTGTGATTTCCATCGTCGATTATGGGACACATTTCTCTGAAGAGGATGTCCGTTACTTTAGGGAGATGCTTGGGGTACAGAGACAGTGTGAGATTGAGGAGTACTATTGGCAGCTTGCAGGGGAAACAGATGACGAAGAGGAACTCACCTTAGTCGGTGCTATGATTGACGAGGTGAAAATCGAAAAGAGAGATGGCAATTTGTATATGGAGTTGACACGCTATTTTGAATGAAGGAACTTGAGGAAGGAGAGGACTATGGTTGTATCGAAAAAGCATTTTCCTCCGGGAACGTTGGTCTATACGGGCAATTATAAGGATGAACCCTTTGAAATTGAAATATACAGCTACAATGAAGCTGACTATACACTTAGTCAATCCAATGAGTTTGGCGAGGTGATTCCACTTCTTGAAAGGGATGACACGTTTAAATGGGTCAATGTAATTGGGCTTTCTCATGTAAACGGACTGGATCAAATAGCAAAATACTTTGCTGTGGACAATCTCGTGATGGAAGATGTGGTTCACGTTTCGCAGCGGAGTAAAGTGGAACACCACGAGGACTATCTATTTGGCATCTTTAAAATGTCGTATGTGGGGTCGGATGATGAGATTTACCACGAACACGTTTCAATGCTTCTAAAAGAATCTGTTGTGGTGACTTTCCAAGAGCGACATGAAGACGTGTTCGGAGAAATCAGAAGCAGGATTAAAGAGAATCGAGGCCAGATTAGAAAGCGCAATTCTGAGTATCTATTCTATGCTCTATTAGATGCGATTGTAGACCATCAACTGGAGGTTATGAACTTTATCAAAGTTGAAGTAGATGATTTGGAACGGGCCATCATAGATGAGGATGACTCTCAAGTTGAAAACCTATACGATATGAGAAAAGAGCTCTTAGTGCTCAAAAATGCCGTTATTCCAATGGAGGAAATATTAGAGTCGCTGCTTTCCGATAGAAATGTTAGATTCTCAGCAGATACCAAGAGATACCTTAGAGATATAGAAGATCATGTGTCGCATCTAAAGGATTCTGTACTGCTGTACCGTGAAATTGTGCTGACGCTTTTTGAGACCCATCAGACAAACGTCAGTAATCATATGAACAAAGTGATGACCACTCTGACGATTTTTTCAGCCATGTTCATACCACTTTCCTTTTTGGCAGGTGTGTTCGGTATGAACTTTAAATACATGCCAGGGCTTGAAATGACCAATGCGTTTGTCTACTTCACAGGATTTTGTGTGATGACAGTTGTGAGCATGTTGATTTTTTTTAAGAAAAACAACTGGTTTTAAATTGACTTAATCGTGGAAATCCATATTAAATGTTGGTATAATCAAATATGGCAATCAATATATTAACCGAGAAGTTAGGAAGGTGACACAGTGAAGCAAAAGAAAAAGAAAGTCTACAAAACAAAGGGAAACGTTCAGAACCCAATTAATTTAAAGAGCATACTGGCCATTTTAATGGTTCTGCTTTTAATTGGAACCGCTGTAGCACCGGTATTTTCTGAAACGGATGAGTCTATTCAGGATCTTCCATATGAAGCATTGCTTAAGAATAGAGCGCTTCAGGCGAATTCAGTCAAGGTGAATGTACAAGGGGATTCAGATACCCAGACCGAAACTTTTGATGGGTACTACAAGGATTTCATCGAGTTTATGGTTGATTTTGCACAGGACAATTACTATAAGGACGTCGATAAACAAGCGCTTATTGAAGGTGCTTACAAGGGAATATTCGATGTTTTAGATCAACACAGCATGTATTTTACACCGAAAGAATACGCAGCTTTTAGCACGGATTTAGAAGGCGAATTCAGTGGAATTGGAGCTGTTATAACCGACGGGCCAGAGTATGTGGAGATTGTTTCACCTATTAAAGATACACCTGCTTTTGAAGCGGGAATTATGCCTGGAGATAAAATTGCTTCTATAGATGGAAAAGATGCAAAGGGCATGAGCAAAGAAGAAGCCGTAATGCTCATTAGAGGTAATGTTGGAACAACAGTAAAACTTGGTATTATCCGAAGCGGTTCGGCCGACGTACTCTATATCAGTATTGTCAGAGCCGTTATAAAAGTCGAAACGGTTGACTATAAAGTGCTCGAAAATGGTATTGGCTATATTGAAATCTCACAATTTGGTGATAATACAAATGAAGAATTTGATGCGGCAATGAAATCAATGAAGGAGCAAGGCGTCAAAAAACTCATCGTGGATGTTCGGAATAACCCAGGTGGCTATTTGACATCAGCCATCCATATCAGTGATTATTTTGTTGAAAAGGGAAAAGAAATCGTCAGAGTAGATTACAGAGATGAAAGCGATCAAATCTATAGGGCGGAAACTGAAAAGACGGATATGCAACTGGTTGTCTTAGTCAATGAGGGTTCGGCAAGTGCTTCCGAAATCTTTTCGGGCACTGTTCAGCAAAATAAAACAGGTACAATCATCGGAAACCTGACGTATGGCAAGGGAACTGTCCAAAACATGGTGCCACTCACAAATGGCGGGGGCATAAAAATCACAATTGCAGAATACTTGCTTCCAAATCAATATCATGTGGACAAGAATGGCGTTCACCCCGATATTTTAATTCACGGCGTGGATGAATCAGAAGTAACACTTTATAATTCATTTATTCCAATGAGTGAGAAAATGTCTAAGTATCGCGGAGAAATCAGCCTAAATGTCTATGGCGCTCAACAAAGACTTAAATTCTTGGGATATAATCTGGAGATAGACGGCCTTTTTGGTGCAGGCACTGAGGTGGCTATCAAAGATTTCCAAAAGACATTTGGACTTAAATCAAACGGCGTACTGACGATTGAGACAGTTAGAGCACTGGATGAACAAGTGGCTAAAATTATGACTGGCGAGCTGGACCCACAACTTGACAAAGCTGTGGAAGTGTTGCTTGCAAAGTAAAATAAAACACGCATATTGAAAATGATGACAATATAATAGTAGGAATGTGTAAACAAGCCCCGTGTTGTGATGGATTTGAAGTAGTTGCTTCGAACGATTCAAAATACGGGGTTATTG
This sequence comes from Firmicutes bacterium UBA6806, assembly GCA_002452745.1. GTDB lineage: Bacteria > Bacillota > Clostridia > Peptostreptococcales > Acidaminobacteraceae > Fusibacter_A. Next base: position 32,800 of record DKFC01000061.1, on the reverse strand, counting down.
GTCTGAAAAGGCTTATGAGGTTTATTACAGCTGTGTTACGCGAGATGTCATAAACATGTAACGCACATTTGTCTGTTTATGGGATATAATACTAGTATGATGTAATTAGGCTACTTTACAGTTCTATTACATTATGAAACATTGATTGACCGCTGATTTCTTTTAGTGGTATAATCAGTTGTAGGATTTTGCAATAAACCTCTTTGGTATTTGCTAAATCTGGGGACTTAAAAGGGTCCTCAGAAGGGGGTTATTGATCAAAACTCTCTTCTGAAAAGAAGGAAAACACAAAAATTAAGGGAGGAATTCACAGATGAAAAAAGTATTATCTTTAGTACTCGTTTTAGCACTTGTACTAGGTATGATGCCAGTTTTCGCAGCTGATGGAAACGCTACTGGAGCAGAAATGCTTTACAAGTATGGTTTCATCGCTGGAAATAATGGCGACTTAATGGTTAACAAAGCGTTAACTAGAGCTGAATATGCTGTACTTGTTGCAGAAATGAACGGCTTAAAAGACGAAGCAGCTAACTATGCTGCACCAGCTAACTTCAATGATGTTGAAGCTGGAAAATGGTATGCACCTTACGTAGCTTATGGACAAGCTCAAGGTTGGTTCGCTGGTTACCCAGACGGATCTTACAAACCAGAAGCTGAAATGAGCGGACAAGAGTTTGCTGCTGCTTTAATGAACGTTTTAAAATATGACTTCACTTGGAACACTGTTGTTGCTGATGCAGCTGCAATCGGTGTTGATGTTAACACAGCTGGTTTCAACAGAGGCGCTGCTTTCGAAGCTATGTGGTCTGCTGTAAACATGCCTGTTAAAGGTGAAGAAGTTGCTTTAGGCGTTAAATTAGGTAGATTAGAATCTGCTGTTACTACTACTGGTCCTTTAACAGTTCAAGCAGTTACTGCTAACACTGCTAAATCATTTGAAGTTAAATTCAAATATGCAGTAGAAGACGCTTCTAAAGTTGCTTTCGAAGTTAAAAGATCAAATACTAAAGTTGCTTTAACAGTTGCTTGGAATGAAGCTAAAACTGCTGCAACATTATCTTCTTCTGCTAAATTGCCAGAAGGCGATTATGAAATCGTAGTAAATGATGCTTCAACAGCTACTCCAGTTGCTTTAGGTACTTTTAAAGTAACTATCGACAAAGAAAAAATCGCTTCAGTAGAATTTGATTCTGATACAATCATGAGAACAAGCGATATCGAAGGTGTTGTTGGTTACAAAGTGCTTAACCAATATGGTGAAGACGTAACAAACGGTACTATCGGTAGAGGTATTTCTTGGATTACATCAACTCAAAGTTATGATGCTGATGAAAAAGCAGGTATCTTAACTGTAACTCAAGGTAAAGTTGACGAGTACAATAGCCAATTAAGAACTTATGATACAGTTGTTATCACTGCTCAAGATACTTCAGTAGGATTTGCTCAAACTAAAACTTTCAAAGTGTCTGATACAATCAACGTAGTTCAAGATGTTAAAATCAACGGTATTGTTGATGAAAATGACGAAGCAGTAACATTTGCTTATGATCCAGCTAAGACTTTCTATCTTGATGTAACTGCTTTAGACGCTAACGGCAAAGAAATCAAATCTTATGCTGTATTAAGCTCAAAAGCTAATCAAACTACAGATGAAAAAGGCGAAATCGTAAGTGGAAGTGGACAATATATCTTAGATGTAAAATGTTCAAATGGAAACTATATCACTTTAGTTCCAGAAAAACATCCAAAAGATTCAAGCAGAATGGCTTACAGATTAGACCTTATTGAAGCTCCTGATTATGATACTCCTATCACATTCATTGCTTTAGCTACTTTCTCAGGAAAAAGCTCAAACTATACTGCTCAATATGGTAGAGATATCTCAGTTGAAAAATTCGTGTTACAATCTCCAGCAATCACTGTTTCAAGTGGTAAAAACATTGAGTTCCCATTCGAAGCATTTGACCAATACGGAAATCCTGTAACTGATTTTGACAAATTAGATGGTAAAATTAATATTTCTAATAAAAATGTTAAATTCGTAAGACAAGCTGATGGCTCAGCTAAACTTTTCGGTACATTTGAAAATGATAGTACAAATGATATTACTGAGTATATCTCAGCAACTATCAACCAATCAACATCTGGTTCTTATAGCCAAATTTCTGTAGTGGTTAAAAAAGCTGCTCATCCAGAAACTATCCAAGCATTAACACATAACTATGCTTATACAAAAGGTGGAGATTGGAATAGAAGAATCAGTAATTTCAAAATTTACGATCAATATGATAATTTAATGAACTTAAGAAATGACAAAGACAACTGGAAATATGCGCTTAAAGTAACTACGTCTGATAAAAACGTTATCGGATTAAGAACAAATGATAGTATCGTAACAGGTACTCCAGACTTTACTCCAGTTGCTACTGGTAATGGCGAATATGTTGTTATTAATAAAGACACTAAAGTATACTTTACAGGTGGAACTAAACAAGGTTCTGCAACTATCTCTTATGAGTTAGGTTACTATGTAAATGCTGCTGGTGAAATTATTGATATCCCAACAACTAATCCTACTGATTTTACTTGGAAAAAAATTGATGATGCATCTGCAACTGCATACAATATTGATCCAGATGACATCACAAGTGCTTATTTAGATTTTGATGGACAAAAAATTCTGATGTTAGATGAGTATCCTGCTTACTATGATAAAAAGGATAATGAAATTACTCAAATCGCATATGAAGATGCTATCGTTGTAGATGAACCAACTGTATATGGTAAAACATCTTCTGGTAAAATTGTAAGAGTACCAGATGGTGCTTATGAACAAGGATATGTTTCTGTTTCTGGTTTCACAGTAAGCAGCAACAAATTCTCAGTATTAACACCATCAGATTACACTGGTGAATATGAAATCATTGCTAATGGTGATTTTGGTAACGATAAAACTGCAGAAGCAACTGTAACTGGTATCATTTATGGTACTAAAGGAACGTTACAAGCAAGTGCAAAAATTACTGCTATTGATGAAGCTCCTAAAGCAACAGATGTATACTTCTGGTATAGTGATGGTGCTTTAAGAGATAAAACATTAGTAGTAACTAATGATATCGTTGAATTGACAGCTGATACTATGAAAAATCAATTAGGCGGTTATCCATTGTTCTACTACAATTCAGATGATGGTTCAATGAACGCTACTAATATTATTGATGCAGAAGTTGACACTCAATATGGAGAATCAAATGGTATTATCGACAGAGTAACTGTAACTAAAATTGCTTCAGAATCTGATGCAACTTTCGATGTACTATCTAACAAAAGTATGATGGTTGTTAATGGGGATCCTAAAGTTGGTGACGAATGGTCAGTAACAATTACTTCTGGCTCATTATCAAGAACTATCGTATTAAAAATAGTTGAATCAAATAACTAATTTTATAACTTTAAAGCTGTGTATCCTTTGATACACAGCTTTTTTCATCGTTTACAAAATATTAACAGTTAAATCACATAAGAATTATTGTATTAAACGAGCGAATCCGTTATAATAAATGAGAAATTATTCATTAATAAAAGCGAAAAAGGAAAACATTATGGCAAGAAAAGTAGATCCTAACAAATTAGAGCGAATTAAAGAAGCTACTATTAATTCAATTTTCAGATATGGATATAGGGGTATGTCTATAACTGAAGTGTCAAAAATGGCTAAAGTCTCAGCTGGTTACCTCTATAGATATTATGAAAGTAAAGAGCAACTTATCCATGAAATCGTCACTGTGGAGTTTATAGAAGTAAAAGATAGTATGAGAGTTTTGTTAGAAGAGTCAACATCTCTTAAGGCTTTTATATATGACTTTGTTGGAAATATTTTTGAATTGGTGTCAGAAAATCCAACAAGAGCAAAACTTGCGGCAGTTCTAATTTTTGATATAGAAGAATGTGCTTTTAACAGTGACGAAGAGTTAGGATTTAAACGCAAATTTGAAAATAAATTATTAGAGCTTGGTAGAAGAAATGGAGAGTTGCACACAGAACTCACTGGAGAAGATGTTATTCTGATCTTGACGACGATTGTATTCAGATATGTTTACTCGAAATCAGAAGCAGGTTATAATTACTTTGTCAATAAAGAAAATGCGAGAAAGGTTGCAATGATTTGTTATAATGCCATGCAAAATGTTTAATTTTTTTTCTTTGATTAATGAATAAAAATTTATTCAATTTATGTTGCCGAAAGGGGTAAAAATGAAAGTGAATTTAAAAAGAGGGATAGCTGCCATTCTTATATTGGTTATTCTTTTGTCATTTAGCGGATGTGCAAAAGCAGACACAATTGTTACAGAGGAAAGGGCGAAAGCAGTTAAGGTTCAAACAGCAGCGTTAACGGCAAAGAACAATACAATATTGTATATTGGAACTGTTGATGCAAAAGAGTTGACAAACATCAGTTCGAAAGTTGGCGGAAAAGTAAAAGCTGTTTACGTAGAGAAGGGTGACTACGTAGAAAAGGGAAGCAAGTTGTTTGAAATAGACGGAACAGATTTGAAGTTTCAAGTTGATGCGGCAAAAGCACAACTGGATGCTGCAAATTTAAATATAGTGAAGGCAAAAGATTCACTGGATTACAGTCAGAATTTGTATAATCAAATGAAGGATTTATATGATAGCAACTCTATTTCTAAGGATCAGTATGATCAGGTGAAACTTCAATTTGATACAGCATCTACAACATATAATCAAGCTGCCGCACAGTACAATGCAGCAAAAGCAGATTATGATTATAAAAAGAGCATGATAGAAGATACAGTAGTGGTTGCAGATGTTTCAGGACGAATTGTCAGCATAGATATTAGCGAAAATGAAAGGATTGGTGCAGGCGGTGGCGCGATGACTGTGAGAAGTGATATTCAGGTCATCAATATAGGTATTCCTCAGGGTGATTTGAAAAAAGTAGCAGTTGGGGCTAGAGCAGTTGTTGATGTAGATGGAGAAATTGGGGAGGGTATTTTAACCTATATTTCTGAAGCACCTGATAGGGCAACGCGGACGTATAATGCTGAAGTTGAGGTGAGTGATAAGACGTTTAGATTGGGAATGATTGGTAAGGTCAAGATTGATCTTGGCGAGGAAAAGGGGATTTGGATTCCAGTTACCTCAATTTTTGCAAATGGAGAAGACTATGTTTACATTATCAACGACAGTAGAGCGTTTAAAAGAACGATAGAGATTCTTGCAATTGATAACGAAGTAGCTCTGATTAAAGGAATTGAGGTTGGAGAGCAGTTGGCAATCAGTGGAATGAAAAATCTAAATGATGGCTCAAAAGTCAATGTAGTGGAATAGGAGGAGCTCGGTGAACAAGTTAATTAAGCAACTAATAAATGAACGACGAGTTACTCTGTTTCTAGCACTGGTAATTGGATTGCTTGGAGCAATTGGGTACTATATGTTGCCAAGGCAAGAGAGCCCAGATGTCACAGCACCATTTGCGATGATAATTACTGCGTATCCAGGTGCTTCACCACAAGATGTGGAAGAACTTATTACCAAAAAAATTGAAGATGAATTATCAGAGCTTGATAATTTTGATACATCAAATGGATTTTCAAAAGAAGGTGTTTCGATTGTCACTGCTATGTTCGATAGTAATGCAGATGCGAATAAAGCCCTTCAAGACGTGCGAAACGCTGTTAACGATATTCAGCCCGATTTGCCGGATTCTGCTCTTCAAAGCGAAGTTAGAACGGATATGATTGAAACAGCGGGCATTATCATCAGTTTATCTGGTGAAGATTATACCTATGAGCAGTTGGCTTCATTTGGTGAGTTGTTCAAAGACAAGTTAACGTTGATAGATGGTATTTCTAAATTTAGTATAGAGGGCGAACTGGAGAAGGAAGTAAAAGTCAGAATTGATATTGCAAAATTAAATCAGCTGAATATCTCTATAGCAGATATAAATCAATTGCTCCAAGCGCAGAATATTGAAATTCCATCAGGCAGTATAGATTATGAAAATGAAAAAATTACGGTAAAAACACCGGGCGTTTATACCTCCATTGATGATATAAGAAACATTGTTATTGGTGTATCAGCGGATACTGGAGTTGTTACCAAACTTTCAGATGTTGCCGATATATATATGGATACTGAAGAAGATGTGGAGAAATACAAGCAGAACGGACAAGATGCGGTTTTGCTGACAGGTTTTTTTGAAAAGAGCAAGAATGTTGTTCTGGTCGGAAAAGATGTTAGAAAGGCAATAGATGAAGTCAAGGCTGAATTGCCAAAGGACTTAGTCGTTGAAGAGGTTATCTATCAGCCAGATGATGTCTCAGAATCGGTTGATAATTTTATGAGCAATTTGCTTCAAGGGATTGCTCTTGTTATCATAGTCGTTTTCTTTGGAATGGGGCTTAGAAATGCACTGGTTGTCTCAACTGCAATTCCACTGTCTGTTCTTATGACTTTTGGTGTTATGTTTTTGATGAAGATACAGATCCATCAGATGTCTCTTACAGCACTTATTGTAGCGCTAGGGGTACTGGTTGATAATGCAATTGTAATTAGTGATACGGTTCAAGTAAGGATCGACAAGCATGGAGAAGACAGGGTTACAGCGGCTTTTGAAGGGACGAAGATGTCGGCACTCCCAATTTTTACTGCGACTTTGACGACAATTGCAGCTTTTTCACCATTATTAGGATTGCCTGGGGTTGCTGGCAAGTTCTTATCATCGATACCATTGGTTCTTATTATTTCTATAATAGCAGCCTATTTTGTTGCAATGTTCGTAACACCTTCACTGGCGGCATCGCTCTTTAAGCCTTCTAAGCCGACGAAAAATAAAAAAGCAAGAGTTCGTGAAGTGTTTGAAAAAATGCTGAAGCAAGGATTGAGTCATAAATATACAGCGGTTATTATAGTATTAGTAGCATTTATTTTTACAATAAAGGTGCTGATGCCTCAATTGCCATCTCAATTTTTCCCGAATACAGATAAAAATCTCTTTTATGTGGAGATGACAGGTGAAGCGGCAGGAGATATATCGTCAACTGAAAGAATGGCAGATGAGGTTGTTAAACTTTTGTCAGATGAACCTGAAATCACCAGTTATACTGTGGCAGTTGGAACGGGGCTTCCTAAATTTTATCTTTCAATGCTTCCAGCAACACCTTCAGCAGACTATGCACAGCTACTTTGCAAGTTTGATTTAGGGACAGATAAAGACGCTAGATTTAAAGACAAGGAAGCGTTTATAGATTATATTCAAAAGAAGTTAGATGAAAATATTTCTGAAGGCAAGGTCAGTGCAAGACTTTTGGCAAATGCTAAGCCAGCAGATGCAAAAGTTATTATAAAAGTAAGCGGTAATAACACTGATCGATTAAAAGAAGTTGCGGATATGCTTAAAGAGGAAATTGCAAAAATACCTGGCACTCAAAATGTAAGGCATGACATGAAGGATAAAACCCTTCAATTTGAGGTGGATATTGATAAGGACAAAGCCAGTACTTTTGGTGTCAGTCAGTATGATATACAGTCGCAAATCAATATTGCACTCTATGGCTCCAATTCATCGGTTTACAGAAGAAATGGAAGCGAGTATAATATATATTTGAAGAGTACTATTGACAGTGTTGAAATGCTAGAGAATCTTGAAATAAAATCTTCAGCGTCGGGTGCTAAAATTCCTTTGAAGCAATTTGCAAAAGTGACATATGGAACGAAGGAAGATCAAATCAACACTTATAACGGACGCAAAACCGTTGAGGTTCTTGCAAACGAAGCATATGGCTATTCGGCAGTGGAACTTGAAAATATAATTGAGTATGAACTTCTCCCTACATTAGATACAAATGGAACGACTATCACGTTTGAAGGCGAGAGAGAAGATATCAATGATAATTTTGGTGTTGTTGGTGCTTTTGCATTATTGGCAATTTTTATTATCTATTTGATATTGCTGGTTCAATTTAACTCATTTATACAACCTGTGGTGATTCTTTTGACAGTGCCACTCTCTATCATAGGCTCGGTAATAGGACTCTACCTTTTCAACAGTCCATTATCTCTCACAGCATTTCTCGGAATAATTGCTTTGATTGGACTGGTTGTAAAGAACGGAATTTTACTGATTGAGTATATCAACGATGCACGTAAAAACGGCATGTCGATTGAAGATGCTTGTGTGGACGCAGTTGACAAACGATTTAATGCAATCATACTGAGTGCAGCTACAACTGTAATGGGACTCGTTCCACTTGCGTTGTCAGGAAGCGGTTTGTTTGGACCTATGGCAATTGCGTTAATGTCTGGTCTTACAGTTTCAACTGTTTTGACAATGGTTGTTGTCCCTGTGTTTTATAGCATTTTTGAAAATGTCATATTGAAGTATAAAAAGGTGCAAGTCAATAACTAAGTAAAAATTTCTTAAGATGACAAAAATGAGTGGGAAACTCATTTTTGTTGTTCGTAGAAAAGTATTGGAGGGAGTATGTTTAAAACAAAATGGTGGAAATCGTGTAAAAAAAATGCGATAAAAGGTGTTGCGGTCTTTCTAATAGCGGCTTCTATTTCCGTTCCGGGCTTTTCAGATACATCAACCACGCAAGGTGTAAATGATGAGAATGCAGTTGAAGTGATAGGCCTTGATAAGCTAAAGCAGTCATTTATTGAAAATTCAACAGATTTAAGGACGCTGAAAGATGCGCAAGCAGACATTGGAAGAGGCATAGATACCTATGACCTCAATGTCTATTATATTGTGTGGCTCAAAGATACAACTACTGGGAAACAAAATGATACAATGAGATCAGGTAAATATTATGAATATGCATTTCCTAACTTTGTATCAATAGAAAATTATAAAGTTCAACTCAACCATCTCGAAATTACGCAGAATATGGTTGAAGCAAAGCTAAGCAATGCAGCAGATCAATACGTTTTAAATTATAAGCTCCTTTCCGAAAAAATTGAGCTGTACGATAAAATGATTGAAAGAACAAAAAAACTAGATGCGACAATACAAGATAAAGTAAGGCTTGGACTTTTGACCAAAAGAGATGAAGATAATTCTCGTCTCGAACTTGAGAATTTAAAACTGGAACGGGAACAACTTTCGCTCAGTAAAGATGCTTTGAAAGACACTATTCTTTCAATGTCAACATATGACGAGGGAAAAAACTATGAAATACAACTCCCTACGTTTACATTGAGTGATTTTAACTCAGATAATTTGGGAACATATTATGATTCAGCAATTGAGTTAAGTCAGAATCTTGCCGATTTGAATCGCGTAAGAGAGGCTTTGGAGTACGAGGGAAATTATATTGACTTGTATCGTTCCGTAGTTTTAAAATCCGATATTAAGGATCATGAAATTAGGGTTTTAACCAACCAAAATGACATAGATACAGCTAAGAAGACAATTTATAACAAATTGAAAAGTGAGTTAAGTGAACTCAATACAATTGAAGATTCATTGAAGGCTGCTGATATTGAGATAGCATATAACAAGTCAATGCTCAAAAAATTGGAAAATATGGAATCGTTGGGTCTGGTTGTTGACACAGACAGAATGGGCTATGAGCTCAAGGTGTTTCAGTCTGAATTGCAAAAAAAGAGTTTGGAAACAAATCAGTTTTTAATCGGACAGAAATTAGAGCTTTTAATTTACTTTGGAATAGAAATTTAGGGAGGAAATTATGAAGAAATTAGGCCTTTTGATGGCATTTTTATTAATGTTTCAAGTAATTGCTTTTGGAGAAACAGCTGAAAGCAGTACTCAAGAAGTCGTAAAACAGGAACAAACGTCGATTTCTTATGATGAGGCGGTTAATCTATTACTTGAAAAAAATCAAGAGTTACAAACTCTTCGTGACAAGATTGAAATACAAAAGGTTATTATTGAAGAAGTTGACAATGAATCTTCAAGATTAAAAGATTTTATGTTTGAAAATGAAGACAAGATTAATGAGAGAGCTACTCATGTTTATGTAGATCCAGTCACTTCTAGAAGTACACTCAATACAATGCAAAGAACATTGGATGATAGGACATTTGATTTAAAGCAAGAGGTTCTAGACTTTTATGTAAAATACGTAAAGCAAAGCAATAGCATTGAACTTTTAGAAGAAAGTTTAAATGTAGCTCAAAATGAATACGATCAAAAAAACCTAGAATTAAAAGTTGGACAGATTATAGAAAATGATTTGAGAAGCTATGAATTAGCTCTTCAAACGGCAAAGAATAATCTTGATAGCGCTAAGAGAGATTTAGATTTGATGCTGATAGACTTTAACTATTTGATTACAAATGACTTAGAGTCGGCTTATACTCCGAATACCTCAAATTTAGAGTCGGTAATGGTGCCACAATATATAGATATCAATACAATTGATTTGGAACGCGTAAAAGAAGTAAACCTAGAAAATAGCAATGAACTGCTCAATCTTCAAGAAAATAATGAAAAATACGAGCAGATGAAAAAAGTCGAACGTCTTGATCCAAGTACAGTTAGCGCTTATGAAAATTATAACTCAAATATTGAAGACAATGAATTTGAAATCAATAAGAAATCCAAAGAGATAAGGTACCAAGTGAATATTGATTATAATAACTTAAAGAGTGCATTTATAGATATTCAACTTATGAAAAACAAGATAGAAATGGTACAAAATACACTTGAAAATACAAAATTGATGGCTGATAATGGCATGGCGACAAATTTAGACGTTATGAAAGTTCAACAAAATCTTACAAGTGCAGAAAATGCTCTTACAGACGCTTTGAACGAATTCTATAAGGCTTATAGAGACTTCTTGAGATTTTATTAATGAAAATAATATGCAATAAAAAAGGACACCAGTGCTATGAGGCACGGGTGTCTTTTTTTATTGCATAATTACTGTATACTATATAATTCAAAAGATTTGATTGAATCTAAGTGCTCATATGGAATCGAAAATTTGTGATTCTCAGGATGATATGATTCGGATGTTTTTATTGAATAAATAAAAGTTCCGTGATCTGTGAGTTGATTTTCAATAGTTATTTCGCTTTCACTTCCAGAAGCAGAAATAATAGAGAGCATATCGGTTGTTTCTGATGACTCAATTTCAGTTGGAATCTGAATTTCATAGTATTGATTTGGCTTGAGGTTTGCCGCAATTGTCAAGCGATTTCCAGAGAGAGTCCAGTCATCAGGGATATCATCATAATTAACATCAAAGAAGAAAAGCGATACAAACTGTAGCGAAGGTAGATTCAATAATTTGTCAGGTTCTTCGATACTCAAGTAAACGAGCTCCATCTTTTGCATGATGTTCATATAAGATTTGCTAAAGAGTGTTTTTACTTGCGAATCTCTATTCTTTGATAAACGCTCATAAACGCCTTTTTCGGGATATCTATAGTAAGTGGTGGATTTTTTTAAATCACCTCTATCAAAGAAAAATTCACCCATGGTAAGACATGCATTTACTTGAATATCATAAGGATCTTGCCTGAGTGGAGCGGCTTTAATCAATTCATCAGAGAGAGCGATTGCTCTGTCAAAATCACCTAGAATAATGTTGTTGTCAATCATAAATTTTAAGACATTCATATCAAACGGCGCATATTTATAGGCCTTTTCGAGAACTGTTTTTGATTCTTCTGAGAAACTAGTATCACCAGTAGAACTTGTTTTGGCATGGAGCATATCAGCAAGTTCATAGCGATAGGAAACCTTAAATGGATTGAATTGAGTGGCTTTTCTATAGTGTAAAATTGCAGAGTCAAAATCTTGAGCAGATTTAAATCCAACAGCAGTACTATACTCTTCATCAGCTATAGCGAATGAAAAATTGGATGCTAATGGAATGAGCAATATAATTAGCAAAGCAAAGGTCAGTGAAACTGATTTTTTATCAAAGTCCCTGCCAAATGTTAGCTTGTTTGGCAAAGGCATAATTCCCAAAAGAATCCATAAAAGCATGAGTAAAGATAGAAAAGCCATGTCAAAGTCAATGATACTATGTCCCAAAAGCAAAAGTGCTGAAAGAGAAATGCCTGCGCATAGGTCATTTTGTTTTCTGTAGTAGAAAAGGCTATAAATCAAAGTCAAAATGATGAAAACAAATGCTAAACCGCCTAAAACCCCTAATTCAACCAACAGTTGGGCAGGATAGTTGTGAATGATTGCAGTGTAGTAAAGCTCCGATTGGTACTGAGGATAAAGTGCATCCCAAGCGTTGCTACCACTTCCGATAAGCGGCTGGGATTTAAAGATAGAAAACATATCTTTATAGGTTACAAGTCTGCTTCCAACTGAAACTTTCTCATTTAAACTAATACTGTTTATACGAGAAATGATAAATTCAGGAATAAAGCGGTAGCTAACTTTGATTCGGGCATTGTCGCCTGATTCACTGATAAGTTTAACATTTGAAAGTGATACTTTTTGGTTGGGATAACCCACTGCAAAAGTAAATTTAAGTTGTTCTGTATCTTCAAATGTTTTAAAGTGCAGGTTAAATGATCCTGAATTAGCAAAATCGTAATCTAGTGGAATATTTTTAGAAACACCTTGCATATCAATACTTTGGATGCTGATTCCCCAAGGCTTATTAGGAGATTCAATTAGAGGCGTTTTAGCTGATGTGGGAATACTTACATCAAATGAAACCGTGTAGTTTTCACCAGAGACGACTTTATCAATAACCCGGGTAACAGAATTTTTCACAATATTTTCATTTCCTGTTAAATCCTCAATGAGTGGTTGCTCTAAAGTTACAATTAAACCTGCCATTACAACAATGACAACTGAAATTGGAAGTAGGACTCGTAGATTTAAATTTAGATTTTCATTAAATACTTTCGAGAAAACTTTATGGACGATAACGGTGTAAATGAGAATAAGGAAAACGCCTAAAACGAAAATGCCAAGCGTCTTTGGTTTCATTGCGAGGTTTTCCATATTAGCGGTGTAAAAGGCTTTACTAAGTAAAGCTGTTATTACAATTTGGCCAACTATATAAAGAAGATACTGAATTCTACTATGCGCTTTTAAAATAAAAATAGATAATAAAACTGCAACAGGCAGCAGCAGCCACGCCCCACGAGAGTAAGTAAAAATTAGTATAATAAACTGTGAAAACCCTGCAGCAGAAAAAATTAATTTTCCTTTTATATTAGTTTGTTTTGTATATAAAAATGCAGTTAACGTTGTCCCAACAAGAAGATATGCTGCAAATGCATTTGCATATTCAAAGGTACCTGTAAATCGTGTATCTAAAAACGCATCTGGAAGGTTAATTAATCCGGTTACAGCAATGACCCCAATTATTGAACTGAGTGTGGTTCCAAATACAACAATCTTTAGTAAAGTTGGAAGTTCATCGGATATAAATCTCATTTTAATCCATATAAAGAGTATCGTGATAAACAATAGTTTCGTTATTTCAAATATTGTATCCCCTACACTGACACTACTGCCTAAAAGGATGGTGAGGCTGTAGGTTCCAATCATAACCAATAGAGAGATGAGTGGTAGTGAAACTTTCCATGAAGACAATTTGTGCCTTGCGAAAATGATATCTGTCCCAATTAAGAGAGAGAGTACCGGAATAAAAACTACCATATCACTATAAAAAAACAAGCCCTTGAAAATTGGTGAAATAACCAATATGATGCATAGGATAATCCATTTGAGTTTTTCAATCATTTTTAATCTCCAGTCGTCTTTATAAATATTACTATATCTATTCTATTTTAGGTGAAAATCAGGACTTAGTCAATTAACTGAGTATTAAATAGAGTTATTGAAATACAGAACATCTATCACTGTATTTTTTATAAAAAGGAGGACGGATTAAAAACGTGAACAAAACATGAACCATCCGTAAAAAAAAATTTATACATAGTCTTTACAATGCTTTTTTTGGGAGTATAATACATTTACTGTGTTTCGAAAAATTAACATTTCACACAGAAACTATTTGATGGGAGGAAAATTAATGAAAAAGAGAAAGGTTTTGTCGTTAGTATTGACATTCCTAATGGTTGTTTCTAGTTTTTCAATGGCCTTTGGTGTGACGTCTATTCCAGGGATTGAAAATAAGATAAGCACTACAACCAGCATTAGCTCTGATTATTCTGATGAAAAAGTCAGGGTTATTGTAGAAGTAAGTGGTTCGCCTGTTATTGATCAGGCAATCAGTCAAGGGGTTAAATTAAAAAGTCTTGGTGACAATCAAGTTATGAGTGAAGTTCAAAAATTGATATACACTCAGAACTCTGTCAAGCAGTCAATTGACAAAAATGGGATTGAAGCAGATTACCGTCATACATATACAAAAGTATTCAACGGTTTCAGTGCTGATATCGAAATAGCGGATATCGAAGAAATTCAAAATCTTCCAAATGTGAAGAGTGTCCACATTGCGCATAAGTATGCTATTCCGACGACACCGACTGGGAAAAATCCAGATCCAACAGGAAATGACATGGTCTATGCACCTGAAACTTGGAATCTGGACTATACAGGAGAGGGTATGTTGGTTGCAGTTCTCGATTCAGGCATAGACCCATCACATGCTGACTTGGCACTGGATAATGGTGTTGTTCCTAAGTATCAAGCTGCTGATATTGCAAACCTCATAAACACAAAAGATTTTGCCTCAGAAGCATTTGCGGTCGAGAAAGAAAATGCTGGCGGAGGAAGTGTTGACTTTTCTAAAGTGTACCAATCATTGAAAGTGCCTTACGGATTTGACTATGCAGATATCGATACAGTTGTCAAAGCTGATATGAGTAAACCTCAGGCCTCTATGCATGGTATGCACGTGTCAGGAACCGTTGGCGCAAATGGGTCGTCTATGAAGGGCGTTGCTCCAAATGCGCAGATAGCTATGATGAAAGTGTTTAGTGACGATGATGAGTATGCGTATGAAGACGATATCGTAGCAGGAATCGAAGATGCGATTTTACTTGGTGCAGACGTCATCAACATGAGTTTAGGTGCAACTGCCGGATTTACAAACGATAATGATCCTGAACAACAAGCGGTTAATAAGGCAAAGGCCTATGGCATCATCGTTGCTGTGAGCGCTGGAAACTCAGGTCATTTTGGAGAGGGACATGCAGACGGCTATCCACCATTAGCGTGGAATCCTGATACAGGGTTACTTGGAAGTCCAAGTGCTGGAACAGGGACACTTTCAGTGGCGTCTATTGAGAACATGTATGCCATGCTCTCATATATGTCTGCGGCAGACGGAACTAAAATTAATTTTTCTCCTGCGGGCAGATTTGATCCAATAGAAGTGTTTGATTCTGGTGCTGTCTCTTATGTCGACTGCAATTTGGGACAGACAGAGGATTTTGCAGGAAAAGATGTCACAGGTAAGATTGCACTGATTCAAAGAGGTGCGATTGGCTTTACTGACAAAATTACGAATGCACAAAATAATGGTGCGGTGGGTGTCATAGTGTTCAACCACGAAGATGGTGGCGAAGCTATGGTAAGCATGGCTTACCCTGATGAGACAGGAACTATTCCTGCAATTTTCATTGGACATACACATGGTATGAGTTTGCTAAATCAATCAACAAAAACAGTTGAATTCAATCCAAACTTTGTTGCTTCATTTACGAACCCTGGTGCAGGAGAAATGAGTGATTTTACATCATGGGGTCCAACGCCTAGTCTGGAATTCAAACCAGAAATCACAGCTCCAGGTGGGGATATTTATTCCCTTTTAAATGATAATAAATATGGAACAATGAGTGGAACTTCTATGGCAGCCCCACATGTGGCTGGTGGAGCTGCATTGATTCTTGAATATATAGACAAGAATATCTCAGGTGTTTCAGGAATTGAAAGAAGCAGACTTGCCAAGAGATTACTCATGTCTACATCTATTCCAGTTGATGCGCCAGATGGCATTCACTATTCTCCAAGACGTCAGGGTGCAGGGATGATGGATCTTAAGTCCGCTGTTACGACAGATGTTTATACTATCGGGGACATCAATGAATCTAAAGTTTCACTGAAACAAATTGATGACGAACAGTTTAGCTTTGATGTTACACTAAAAAATATTGGCACAAAAGACCACGAGTTTGTCATTAGCGCTGATGCCTTAACAGATGGCAATATCGAAGAAGCATTTAACTCGTCCGAAGCAGTGGAAATCACTGGCGCCAAAATCACAGTTTCTGGCTTTGCTGTTAGATTGGCATCTACCACTTCAGGCGCTGTCATTGTAACTGATAAAAATACGGCTGTAAATGGCAATCTAGCGACTCAAAACATTATAAACGCAAGGAAAGCAATTGACACAGCAGGCAATAAAGTTGCCGTTGTAAAAGTTACATCAGGTTCTTCTACAGTGATTACTGTAAATGTTGATCTACGTGATTCAATAACAGGAAAGGCATTCTCAAACGGCTATTATGACAACGGCATGTTTGTAGATGGGTTTGTGCAGTTTATTTCAACAGATGAGAATAATTACAACCCTACTGTGGGACTACCATACATGGGTTTCTACGGGAACTGGGCAAAACTTCCGATTTTAGATGAAGATATTTTCAACAGCGGCATGAGTTACTTTGGAGCGGAAGGACCTGTTTATGTCTATCCAACATCTGGCGGTAATTCTGCAAGCTATTTGGGTTATAACGATGTCACTGAAGTGGCTGATCCTTCATATATTGCCATTTCACCAGATGGAGATAACTATAAGGACAATATTGCAGGGCTATTGTCTTTTATTAGAAATTCCAAGTACTTAAATGTCCAAATTCTTGATTCGGATAAACATTCTTTGGGATATATCTCATTAAATCAAATATTGGATGTTAGAAAGCATTATGAAGATAGTTCTGGATTGACACCTTATTATTTCCCAGCAGGAGAGTATGCATCGCTTGTCTGGGATGGTAAGATTAACGGAACGAAGGTTAAAGATGGACAGTATTATTATGCAGTAGAAGTTGTTGCAGACTATCCAAACGCAACTGCACAAATTAAGGAGTATCCTGTCTTTGTGGATACAACTAAACCAGTGATTAATTCTGTAAGCAAAGCAAACTCTACTATGACAATTACCAGCACAGATAATCATAAAGTGATGGCGTATGTCGTAAAAGACAGCAGCAATAAGACTTTAGCAACATTAGCTACAAATCAAATCAGCTACTCAAATATTTCTGCTTCTAGCGTCATATTATATGCAGTAGATTACGCTGGAAATATGTCAAATGGGTATAGTGTAACACTTAAATCGTCTAGCAGCAGCTCAGGCGGTAGCGGTGGCGGCGGAGCTGTCGGTGGCGGTTCAAGTTCATCAGGAACAACATCTGGCACCACCACAACACCTGCAACACCAACAGTTGATAAACCAGTTTCAGTGGACAATACGAAACTGTCTGTTTCAGTTAATCAAGGCGTCGCAAAAGTAACCGTGGATTCGCAAACCTTGATTAAAGCGGCTGAGGGCATGGCGGTAGATGAGAAACCTGTGGTGGTTATAAATCTCACTGAAGCGGCTATGAATGCGCCAAAACAACAAATGGTTCTGCCATCAGCGGCTATGAATGCACTTAAAACAAAGGGTGCAGCAGTGACTGTCGTTGGGAAGGGCATCAAGTTCAGATTGGATGCGGCGTACTCAGCAGGCTCAAGTGGCGATGTTACAATTGAAATGTCATCCAACAATGAAGCCAACTATAAACTGGCGGTAGGTGAAAAATCAATTGGCATGGCATATGACCTCAATGTCTTGGCAAATGGTGTGAAAGTAAAATCGTTTGATATTAAGCCTGAAATTACGTTGGATTTGCCAAAGGGAACTGCGAATCCAGGTGAAATCAGCGCATATGTTCAAAATGAAGATGGCACATGGGAATCAGTGATGACCTACTATGATGATAAAACTGGACAAGTGAAATTTAAAGCGCCTCACTTTAGTACCTATGCTCTAATCAGATATTCCAAAACATTCGATGACATCAAGACACACTGGGCAAAGACCTATATTGAAGAAATGGCGTCTAAACACGTAACAACAGGTATAACAGCATCTACATTTGCACCAGATAGAACGATTACCCGTGCAGAGTTTGCTGTTATGGCACTTAAGACAACTGGTGAGTTCGAAAAAAGCAGTACTAGCTTTACAGATGTTCCTTCAAGTAAGTGGTATGCACCTTATCTAGGAAAGGCAAAAGACTTAGGCTTAATTGAAGCGGATAGCAATGGTAAATTTAGACCAGATGATAACATCACGCGTGAAGAGATGGCTGTTATTATCGCGAAAACACATGCCTATATCAACAATTTGACGATTTCACATAATACTAAGAACATCATGTTCTCTGATGGTGGCAAGATTTCCGCAGCGGCCTCAGATTATGTGAAATACGTTGAGGAAAACGACATTGTCTCAGGATACCCTGATAAGTCCTTCAAACCAGGAAACACTGCAACGAGAGCGGAAGCACTGACTATGATCTATAACATGCTGAAAAAGTAGAATCGTTGTATAAAAAGGTGTTTTAATTAAAAATAAAAATACTACTGCATCTTTAAAGTTGAGATGGCAGTAGTATTTTTTATTTTTTGATTTCCAATTTGATTATTTTATGATTCCAGACTCGCCTTTACGGGATACAAGGAACATTAAGAGGCCAAAGAGTGTCCAAAAAACGGGTGAGACATGGACGCTTGAGTCAGTAAAAATTGAAGAAACCGAAAAAGCAAAGATTCCTGCGAGTATTCCAGTGGAGACGCCATTCAATAAATCGGTGTCATCAGAGGATTCATCGGTTAGTGGCTTGGATTTTACCATACGGGAAATCAAAATGATAAACAAAGCGAAGTATAGTAGCAAAGCTGGAATTCCAAAGAAGAAAGCAATCTGGAGATACAAGTTGTGTGGCTTATCGACAATCATGTTGGTCGTGTTATAGGCGTTAAATTTTCCGATGTAATCATTTTGGGGAAACACGAAAGGAAATGAATCTGCACCATAGCCTACGACTGGACTAGACAGTATAAGCGGCAGTGTGCGCGACCAGATATAACCTCTAGAAGATCCTAGACGCTCATTACCTGAAAAACCCAGCGTATCAGGTGATGCGATTTCGTCAAATTTACCATAAGCGTTTTTATAAGAAAGATTTCCATCTTGATAGCCAAAAATCCAGTTTGAATTGTCGATATCAACTAAGAGATCGCTTTCACCGCTTTGATATTGGAGTAGGGCAATCCTAAATGCTTTAAGAGAAGGCATGTCAAAGATCAAATACCCATCAGAATCATTTCCAGAAGGTGCGACAAATTGACCATCGAGTTCATAAGAGAGATTCCAAGTGCTACCCTCGTGTTCTAAGATGTGAATATCCATGTGATTTTCCCTATAGTCGATTGAAATCAAATCTTTTGAAACTGAAATTTGTTCAAGGGAGGGTTCAAACTTGGTGTCTGCCATAATCTGTTTGAAACGAGTCGACATAAAGCCACCTGTAAATACTTCTAGGCCGATAATGGCAATAAAGAGGACGCCAACAGAGGTGATTAAAATCCGCTTGTTTGAAAAAAGGATCTTTCGGTTCAGGAAAATGATTAGCGGAATGGAGAGAATGCCCCCAATGAGTGCTCCTCTTGAAATAGAACCCACAAGGTTAAAGGCAATCAGCAGTGACAAAAAAAGGTAGAAGAAGCGTTCTTTTGAGTTTTGAGTTCTGATAAACAACGTTGTAAAAAGTGGAAAACTCATAGCTGCAAACAGACCTGCATAATTGCTGTGATAAAGGGTCTGATAGATGGCGGTATAGTCAAAGGACTTAGACGTTTGAAACGAAATGCCCTGCATTTTAGAAGAGACGATAAAAGGCTTCATGAAGTCGCTAAAGACAATATCTGTCCCCAAATACTGGAAGATGCCAATAACTGAAAGGAGTAAATTACAGAGCGCAAATAGCCAGATGATTTTTTTTATGTGTGACTTTTGCCATGTGAAAGTATATGTTCCTAAGAATATGAGAATGTAAGAGAGAAAAACCCAGATGGACTCATATCTTTCCAGATAGCCGTTTAGTGAAGCGTATGGATTGGCAGAAAACAAAGTGGAGAGGACGATGAAAAGAGCATATAATTCTGCCACAATAAATACTTTATCTTGAATAAGCCGTTTCCAAGTACTCGTGGTCATAAAAAAAGCTAAAAGGTAGATGGCGGATAAAATACCGGATACAATAACTAGACGTGACTTAACCAGCGAAAAGACGTCGTAAAAGTTAGTTTGGTCTGAAAACCACGAATAGACGGACATGTCATAAGTGACTGGAATAATTCTAACCGAAAGTGGAATAACCAATAGGGTTAGAATCACAACTATGTAAAGCGGATAATTTAAGAAATTTAAAGATGGGGGTGTCTTGGCAGATTTGTGCTTTGATTTCATGCGTTTAGCTCCTATAAAATTATTTCTTTGCAGTTACAGTTTATCATATTTGCAAAACGGTTGAAATAGATGTCCTAATGCTTTATTTTTAAAGAAATTAAAGCTATAATGGAGTGGGATAATATTAAAGTAGTTGAGGACGCTATGTTTAAAGAAAATCAAAAAATATTAAATCGAATACAGCTTGTTTTAGATGTGGTGGCCATGGGGCTTTCCTTTTCACTGGCACATTATATTAGATTTTATACGGAACTCTTTTCAAAGGGGATTATAGCGATCCCGCTTGCACAGGCTTTTATGCCGCTTCTGGCATCTGTGCCCATTTATTTAATCTTTTATCACTTCTTGGGACTTTATCAACATAGAACTTATAGAACTTTTGAAGAACTCAAGGGAATCATAAAGGGGAACACCTATGGCGTTATAACCCTTGTTATCATATTATTCGTCTTCAAAATTGTTGACTTTTCAAGATATGTTATCTTACTATTTTATGGGTTTAACATTGTTTTGACCTTTCTCACAAGGGCGATTGTCATTCGCAGTATCAGGAAGTACAGGGAAAATGGCTACAATTTAAAAAACTGTCTCTTGGTGGGCTATAATGATATCGGAAAACAGTTTATTCAAAATGTCAAAAAAAATCCTTCATTTGGGTACTCGATTGTGGGCATCTTAGATGATGGAACTATCAAGAGAAGAGAACTGCCAGATGGCTGTAAGATTAAAGGGGGGCTGTCAGAGCTTGAGACGATTTTGGCGAATAATCCAATAGATGTCGTCACCATAGCTTTACCGGGTGATGCCTATGACAAGCTTCCCTCGGTTATAAGCGCTTGTGAAAAACAAGGGGTCAAGACCAACATCATTCCCTACTATTACAGGTATATTCCTGCACGGCCTTATATGGACGAACTCGAAGGGATGCCAATAATAGATACCAGACATGTGCCGCTGGATAACCTCTTTAAAGCTGCATCAAAGCGGTTTGTGGATATTTTTATTGCCCTTTGTGCTTTAATCATCTTGTCGCCAATTATGATATTAAGCGTCCTCATGGTGAAGATTACGTCTCCAGGCCCCGTTATTTTTAAACAAGAGCGGGTGGGGCTTAACAGAAGACCCTTTATGATGTATAAATTTAGATCCATGAGAGTGGAAGCGCCATCAAAGGAAAAGGTCAAGTGGACAACAGAAGACGATCCTAGAAAGACCAAATGGGGCAGTTTCATGAGGAAGACCAGCATAGATGAATTGCCGCAGTTTATTAACGTGCTCATGGGTGATATGAGCGTGGTCGGTCCAAGACCTGAGAGACCTTATTTTGTGGAACAGTTTAAGGAGAGCATCCCCAAGTATATGATTAAGCATCAAGTCAGACCTGGGATTACAGGATGGGCACAGGTAAACGGCTGGAGAGGGGATACATCCATCGAGAAGCGGATTGAGTTTGACCTTTACTATATAGAAAACTGGACGCTGAGTATGGACATCAAGATTGTA
Source organism: Firmicutes bacterium UBA6806 (assembly GCA_002452745.1). Lineage (GTDB taxonomy): Bacteria > Bacillota > Clostridia > Peptostreptococcales > Acidaminobacteraceae > Fusibacter_A. The sequence continues at coordinate 10,832 of DKFC01000061.1, read as the reverse complement.
CTCCTCACCTTCGTTAAGGGGTTTGTAAATCGGAATGCGTATTAAGGAAATGTAATAATAAAGAATGCATATTACGATTTGATTTCAATGAGGGAATTAACATTCATATGCAAAGCAACTGTGATAAAATATGATTTGGAAAAGAAATTTTGGAGGAGAGTTCAATGCAAGAGAAGAACAATCAATATGACTATGATGAGATAAGTTTAAAAGAACTGATTATGTCCATATGGAGTGAACGCAAACTAATCAGTTTGATTACAGCAGGTTGTCTGCTGATTTCGATTATATATACTTTTTTTATCGCTTCGCCAGTTTATGAATCAACCAGTGAACTGATGATTAAAACACCTACAACTGTTGCCACAAGGTTTGGAACATATGAGTTCCCATCACAAAATATCAATGACTATATTCAGTATATTTATAGCAATGATGTTATGGATCGAGTGATAAAGAAAGAAAATCTTGATATGACAAGGGCTGGACTTAAAAGTGCAGTAAAGATAGAGTATGATGCAAAAAGTGAGTCAAATAGCTTTAAAGTAGCAGTTTCCATGGATGATGCTTCACTTGCGAAGCAAGTGAATGATGACCTTTTAGAACAGTATCTTGAGAGCATAAGAATTACCTATAAGAGAAATGCTCTTGAAGATTTTATAACAAATTATGAGGTTTCTATTGATAATTTACAAGAATCAATAAAACAACAGGAAATACTCATAAAAGAAACTAAAGCACTGATGGATACTGTAAAACCAATTTATACACTTCAAAAGGCACTATTTGCTGATCCAAAGTCAGCTGCAGCGTATGCAGATCAGTTGAACTTAGATTTGGCATCCCTTTCGGAACATGTGATGACGGAAGAATATGTTAATAATAACTATTTTACGCTTGAAGCTAAATATTTAGATATGCAGTCAAGTCTTATTAATTCTAAGGAAGCGTTGGTTCAAAAGAAAGCTTTTTATGATGAATTGATTTCAGAAAGAACTTTAGTGAATAATGCTACAAGTAATGGTGAGTCTGGTAAAATATTGAACGGAAGAATGGACGTATTTTCTCAAAATATTTCGGTTATTTCAAAGGCCTATGAGCCTCAAAGACCAATATCACCTAGGAAAGCGATGAATCTTGCTATTGGTCTTGTTCTAGGATTAATGGCAGGTACATTTGCAGGGTTTATTAGAAATTACTGGAAAACAAATTAGATGATTATGAATGAGCTTGACACGATGACTTGTTGAGCTCATTTTGATATTCACTTACTTGTAAGAAGCGATTTTATAAAAACATAGTAAACTTTGGCGGTTATGAGAGGGCGTATGGAGATATCATGAAGGCAAGCTGGCTTGACAAGATTACAAAATTTTTATTTATAACTAGCATACTTTTGTTAAACTTTATGAAAGTCGTGCACATGGGGAATGTCAATTTTAATATGGCGCTTTCTGATGTGTTGCTACCAGTTGTTCTATTGGTATTGTTAATTAATGGGATTAGAAATAAGTTTGATGAAGTATTCTTTTTGTGGCAGTGGGCAATTGTATTAATAATATGGTTAATCCTCACTGGTGTTTTAGGTATTGAGAATCCAAATATTCAAGATGCGGGTATAAAGGGCATGGTTAGCGAACTGGTTAAGACTGCCATAAGTGTGGGATACTTCTATGTTGGATATAATATTTTAAAAAAAATTGATATTAAATTGTTTAAACTAATTTGGTTAATAAATGCCATAACTTTTATTGGATTTGGTTTTTTATTTACTTATCTTGTTAGATTTCCGATGTTTTATGAAATACTTGACTCTAGGTACAAAATATATTTTATGGGAACCTATACAGATCCCAACCATGCTGCCACTTTGCTAGGAATAAATACAATTGTACTGTTGAATTGGGGCTTCAGGGAGCAAAATAAGATTTTGAAATGCATTTATCTTTGCGTAAGTGTGGCATCGGGAATTGTCATTCTTTTGACGGATTCTCGTGGAGGCCTTTTAGGTCTTTTAGTTGCGCTTACTTTGTTTTGTATTATCCATTGGAAATATATGAAGAAATATCTTCTGGAAATAATGACTGCTTTAGTTGCTGGAGTTGTTTCTATTTTTGTGATAGATTTCAAGCTCAATCAAAATGAATTTGTTTCAAATTTTTATCAAAGTTTTATTAATTTTGGAAATGGAATTAATATTAGAGAGTCTCTTGCTAGGACAGCATTTCACATGGGAATTGATCATCCGATTTTTGGTGTTGGCAGAGGTAATTATGCCTTGAATTCAAGGCCATATTTTGATAAACTGGGTTTTTCGTTTATTGAGAATATTCCTCATAACACTTATATCGGAATATTTGCTGAAAGCGGTATAATAGGTCTATTGATCTTTGCTTTCCCGATTGGAGTTTTGACTTATTATTTAATTAAAAATAATACAAAGGAAAAATGGGCACACTTGATTTCAATGATATTACCTCTGGTATTTATTATTGGTATGCAAGGGGCGATCCTTAATGTAGAAAATCAAAGAGTGCTATGGTTTCTCTTAGGAGTAGCGTTATATAATGCAAGCGTAATCATGTCAAATTCAATTCAACCAGATGTCTCTTCAATTTCAACGTTAGCTAAAACTGAAAACAGGAAGAGAGGAATTATTCGAATTATATGTGTGGCAATAATAGGGCTGCTTCTTTTGTTTGGAAACCGATATATGTATTTTAATTTGCCATATATTAGTGTAACTGAAAATTATGAAGCCATACTCCCTATCAGTGTATTTGCCAAACCACAAGAGTACGAGCTGGCATACTCTATTCTTGTTAAACAAAAAAACTTTAATCAACATGGAGTAGAGGTTAGACTCATGGAAAAGCATGAAGATGGAAAGATAGATGTTTTAGATAGGAGGCTTTATAGCCAAGTAAACGGCGTAGAAAAAATAAAATTTTACAAAAAAGATGAAAAATCTGAAATTGTTTTAGTCTTCAATAATATCAATCCTAAATTGGTCGGGTTTAGAGCTAAACTATCGTATTTAAAATCGGATGAGGTGTACTTAAATTTGGATAAAAAATATCTAATTTCCAAGAACTTTTTAAATGCAACGCCATATTATAAACTATCAAATCAGAATGAACCAGTGAGCGAGTATTATATTGAAGAACTAGATGATTATTGTTATGGCGATTTGCTAGTAAAAACTCTTTCTTATCGCAAAGAGGGAACCGTTAATATTTTGAAGTTGCGATTAGAAGTAACGAAAGATATCTCAAATAGAGTTAAATTTTGGCTGTATGGCGTTCCGGATAATATTTCTGTTCTAGCGGAGTCAGAATTAGCATCAGGGGTAAAATATTTTACTTCTACTGAAAAAGCTTCTTTTGATAACTTGCACGAACATCAAATTTTATATTTGACTTATGAAATTCCAGGTGATTCAGAATATTTGATTCGGTTTGGCGGGATTGAGTATGAAGACGATGTTCGCAAAGGGATTATTGATTATAAAACCCAAAAAACATCCATAGAGTTGGGGCAAACAAAGGGGATCGAAAAATAAATTGAATATAGGGATATTGAATATAAAGGTTAAAAACAATGTATACAGCAAACAAAGTTTTATGTTTTAGAGGTGGACGCTAGTTATGGGTTGACAGAAATAGGACAAGAGGGTAAACTACTCTTAGCGTTCGATTAACGAACCGTTATAGGGTTTGATGCATTTTATATATGACTGCTTGAAATGAGGAGATTGAATTGACTGATACGAAAAGCATTTTTTCTGATAATGAATATTCGATAATGAATGAAATAATAGATAATGAAAATGTCACTCAGCGAGAGCTTTCGAGAAAGTTAGGTATTTCAGTCAGTACTGTAAATGCACTGATGAACAAAATGATTAGGGAAGGCCTTATCAAGATGACTCAAGTATCTCAGAAGCAAGTTTTTTATATGCTAACACCAGTTGGTATGATGGAAAAAGCGAAGAAAACTGTGAATTATTTAAAAGCACACTATAGAGCATTTTATGAAACAAAAGAAAAAATAAAGGGTATTTTTACAGATTTAGCATATGCTCATGACGTTATTTTTGTTTTGAAAAGTGATGATGAAATGGGTGAGATTGTAGGAATTGCTATTGATGAATTCAAACCAAGTAATTATAATTCAAAACTGATTGTCTTAGACCAGAAAGAGAAGATTAACTTTAAGAAGTATAACTCACCAGTAATCGTGCACATGGCTGCAAATGAAAAACTGATTAATGAATTTACTGAAGTAGAAGGTTTAGCTGTAGTCAATCTTACAGAAAGGCTATAGACATAGTGAGGAATTTTGGCGAAAAAAAATCTGTTAATTCTAGAGACTTGTGAACATGGACGTGTATGAATAGAACGGAATGCAGTTTGAAAAATATTATAATTATATGTTAGGAGAAACTGAAAAAGTATATTTCAATACTTCACTAATTTGGACAGGAAAGTTAACTCAGAAAAGAATTGAATTACACAGATAAGAATTCAAGAAAGTGATAAAACAAGCATCTCTGTACAATATATAGACTTTTGATGAAGGAAGGATGACTGAAAATGGCTGAGAATAAAAAGATATGGCTCGCTTCACCACACATGAGTGATGAAGGTTATGAAATGCAATATGTACAAGAAGCATTCGATACAAACTGGGTAGCTCCACTGGGACCGAATGTAAATGAGTTTGAGAAAGAGATTGCTGTAAAAGTAGGTTCAAAATACGCCGCAGCGATGACTTCTGGAACAGGAGCCATTCACTTAGCACTTAAAGCAGCTGGTGTTGACGAAGAGGATATCGTGCTTTGCCCAACTCTTACTTTTTCAGCTACAGCCAATCCGATTATCTATCAGAATGCTACACCTGTCTTTATCGACAGTGACTATGAGACCTGGAACATGGACGCATCAGCATTAGAGGCAGCCTTAGAGAAGTATGGTGATAAGGTGAAGGCTGTTTTAGTTGTACATTTATACGGCTTGTCAGCAGATATGGATAAGATTATGGAGATTTGCAATAAGTTTAATGTGACAGTCATTGAAGATGCAGCTGAGTCTTTAGGTGCTTATTATAAAGGAAGACATACTGGAACCTTTGGTGAGTTTGGAGTGTTCTCATTTAATGGAAATAAGATTATCACAACTTCTGGTGGGGGCATGCTTGTTTGTGATGATGAAGAGAAGATTAAGAAGGTTCGATTTTGGTCTACTCAATCTAGAGACGTAGCAAGGCATTATCAGCATAGCGAATTAGGATTCAATTACCGTATGAGCAATGTCGTTGCTGGAATTGGTAGAGGTCAGCTTAAAGTATTAAATGAGCGAGTAGGCAAGAAGAAATACATCTTTGAGTTTTATAAGAGAGAGCTTGGTCAACTAGAGGGAATAGAATTTATGCCTATCAATGATTGGAATGAACCTAACTATTGGTTAAGTGTAATGATATTGAAGGGTGAGATTAGACCTCTTGATGTTATGGAAGCATTAGAGAAAGAAAACATTGAGTCAAGACCTGTATGGAAGCCAATGCATATGCAGCCATTTTTTGCTGAGTATGATTATGTTGGTTCAGATGTCAGCGAGAAGTTGTTTGAGAATGGTGTGTGCTTGCCCTCTGATACAAAGATGACTGATGAAGATCTTGAGAGAATATGTTCTATTATAAAGGGGTTGTGGTCTAAATAAGAAGTAGGTGCTAGTATGCAGAGTGATATGAAGGAAGAAACTAAAGTGAATAAGGGTGTATACAGAAAATTTCTTAAGAGACCAATGGACTTCATTCTGTCTTTGATGGCAATTATCATTTTAAGTCCAGTGCTTGTAAGCGTGGGTATGTTGGTTAGATTTAATCTTGGAAGTCCGGTGCTCTTTAAGCAGAAAAGACCGGGGCTTAATGAGAAAATCTTTATGATGTATAAATTCAGAACCATGAAAAATACGAAAGACAATAATGGTGAGTTGCTTCCAGACTCAGTAAGGCTTACTAGGTTTGGTAAGATGCTTAGATCTACTTCGTTAGATGAACTCCCTGAGTTATTCAATATCCTAAAGGGTGATATGAGTATTGTTGGGCCGAGGCCGTTACTTATTGAATACCTAGAATTATACAACGCACATCAAAAGAGAAGACATGAAGTAAGACCTGGTCTTTCTGGACATGCTCAAGTCAATGGCCGTAATTCTATTAGCTGGGAAGACAAGTTTAATCTCGATGTTGAGTATGTTAATAACATGAGCTTCATTGGAGACTGGAAAATTATCTTTCTCACAATAAAAAAAGTATTCGTTAAGGAAGGTATCAGTTCAGATACATCGGCTACAATGGAGCCGTTTAGAGGAAGTAATGTAGAGAACTAAGGCGTTATTGAAATCACTCATTTATTACTATAGAATAGGTAACTAACTCTATTTTTAAAGTGCTATTTCAGAGAGGATTGTACTTATCATGAAAGATAAATTAATCATAATAGGTGCCAGTGGACATGGAAAGGTTGTCGCTGACATCGCAATAAAAATGAGTAAGTGGCAAAGCGTTACATTCCTCGATGATGACGTGTTTATTAAGGCATCTATGGGGTTAGAAGTCATAGGTAAGACATCAGATGCTTTTAAGTATAAAGATGAAGCGGATTTCTTTGTTGCTATTGGAAACAATGCAATTAGGAAGAAGATTCAAGAATATTTGAGTGATGAAGGTTTAAATATAGTAAGTTTAATTCATCCTAGTGTAGTTATTGGTTCTTATGTTGAGGTGGGCATTGGTACAGCTATAATGGCAGGAGTTGTTATTAATAGCTCATGTAGAATTGGTAAGGGTTGTATCATCAATACAAGTTCTAGTTTAGATCACGACAATGTCATAGAAGATTATGTGCATATTTCTCCTGGGGTTAGGACTGCAGGAAGTGTAGAGATAGGTAAGGGTACTTGGATAGGAATAGGTAGCGTTGTAAGCAATAACGTGAATATCTGCAGTGGTTGTAAGGTTGGTGCAGGGGCTGTGGTGGTTAAGGATATTACTGAACCTGGGACATATGTTGGGGTTCCAGTGAGGAGAGCTGATAGATGAAGCAGAATGTTTGGATTTGGAATCATTATGCGACAAATATGTTTTTTGATCGAGCTGGAAGACATTATTGGTTTGCAGAAAACCTAATAAAAGAAGAGTACAAGCCTACAATTTTTTGTGCCTCTACTAACCACTTCTCAGATAATCATATTGATACTAAAGGACATAAGTATTTCGAAGACTCTGCAGATAATATTCCTTTTGTTTTTGTCAATACTCCCAAATATAAAGGAAATAGGAAAAAAAGATTAGTCAATATGATTTCGTTTTATACAGGGCTTTTCAAGACTGCTAAGGAGTATTCAGAGTTAAATGGAAAACCTGATATTATCTTGGCTTCAAGTGTACATCCACTTACTTTAGTTGCAGGAATTAAAATTGCTAAAAAATTTAATGTTCCTTGTATTTGTGAGGTTAGAGATTTATGGCCTGAAAGTATAGTGGCCTATGGTTCATTGAAGAGAAATAGTATGATTGCTAAGCTATTATACCAAGGCGAAAAATGGATTTATAAAAAAGCGAGTTCGGTTATCATGACTTGGGAAGGTGGAAGTCAATATATTAAAGACCAAGGATGGGATAATGAAATTGACATAAATAGAGTAAAGCACATAAGTAACGGACTGATAATCGAATCTTTTGATAAGAATTCCAAAGAAAATCAGATTAATGATTCAGATTTGGATGATAAAAAATATAAGAACTTGGTATATGCAGGAACTATTAGAAAAGTAAATAATCTTGGACTTTTACTAGACGCTGCAAAGATAATTAATGATTATGATAAAAAGATTAGATTTTTAATTTATGGATGCGGTGATGAGAAAGAAATGCTTGAGAATAGATGCAAAGAGGAGAACATAAATAATGTTGTTTTTAAAGGTAGGGTCGAGAAGAAGATGATTCCCTCAATTTTAAAAAGATCTTATGCAAATATCCTGCATAACTCAAGTACTTCACTCGATAAATACGGACAAAGCCAGAATAAATTTTTTGAGTATTTAGCTTCTGGAAAATGTGTAATTCAAACGTATACAACAGAATTTAGCATATTAGAAAAATATAATTGCGGCATTAGTGCTGTTAAGCAGAAACCTGAAGAGATAGCAAAAATTATATTGGAAGCATGTAAAGATAATGAAAAAGCTGAACAAATGGGTCAGAACGCGAGAAAGGCAGCTTACGAATTTGACTTTGCAAATTTAACGAATAAGCTAATTGAAATCATTGAAAAAGCATAAATAAGGAGCGTAATCATTATGAAATTGTATGACAAAATCGTAGAAAAAAAAGAGAAAATCGCATTAATTGGTCTTGGTTATGTAGGTATGCCTATAGCAATAGCATTTGCTAAGAAAGTCGATGTAATAGGATTTGATCTTAATAAAAAGAAAATCGATTTATATAAGTCTGGAATTGACCCAACGAATGAAGTTGGAGATGATGAAATCAAGGAAACTACTGTAGATTTCACATCTGATGAAACCAAATTAAGAGAAGCAAAATTTCATATAGTGGCTGTTCCAACCCCGATAAATTCTGATAAAACACCAGATCTTTCACCTGTAGAAGGTGCAAGTAGGATAGTTGGTCGTAACTTAAGCAAGGGTTCTATTGTTGTTTATGAGTCTACAGTATACCCAGGAGTAACTGAAGATATTTGTGTTTCAATATTAGAGGAAGAATCAGGGTTAAAATGTGGAGTGGATTTTAAAATTGGCTATTCGCCAGAACGTATTAACCCAGGTGATAAGGTACATAGATTGGAAAATATAATCAAGATTGTATCTGGTATGGATGAGGAAAGTCTTGATGAAATTGCGAAAATATATGAGCTAGTAATTGAGGTTGGTGTTCATAGAGCAGGATCTATCAAGGTTGCTGAAGCAGCTAAAGTAGTTGAAAACAGTCAGCGTGACATAAATATTGCGTTTATGAATGAACTTGCCATGGTTTTCGATAGAATGGGAATAGATACTAAGGAAGTTATTGAAGCTATGAATACAAAGTGGAATGCTCTAGGCTTTACACCTGGTCTTGTTGGAGGTCATTGTATAGGAGTAGATCCTTATTACTTTGTATATGAAGCAGAAAAATTAGGTTATCACAGTCAGATAATTCTATCAGGGAGAAAAATTAATGATGGTATGGGTAAATTTGTTGCAGACGCAATCATTAAGAAACTCATATTAGCAAATAAAGTTGTAAGACAAGCTAAAGTTGTGATTTTGGGAGTAACGTTTAAAGAAAACACTCCAGATACCAGAAACTCTAAAGTTGTAGATATTATTGATGCACTTAAGGAATATGGTATTGATCCGATTGTGGTTGATCCAGAAGCTGATTCTGATGAGGCTAAGTATGAATATGACATCGACTTAGTAGAACTTAAAGATGTGAAAGAAGTCGATTGTCTTGTTCTATCAGTAGCGCATGATATTTTTAAGCAAATGAGTTTGGAAGAAATTGATGCATTATTTGGAGATTTTGATAACAATCAAAAGGTACTTATTGATGTCAAAAGTATTCTAGATAGAAAAGAGATTGAAGAAAAAGGATATAGTTATTGGAGATTATAATCAAGAAGGTTGAGGTAAGAGCATGAAGATACTTCATATTAATTCATATTATAGAGGTAGCATGTTTTATAAAAATTTGTATGATTGTCAATTAAGATGCGGAAATGATATTAGTGTCTTTGTGCCAGTTTCCTCATTTATTAATGATAGAAAGGACTTTGGTAGTTATACAATTATATCTAAGAACCACACTAAATATGACAGATTTATTTTTCATTTAAAACAACAAAAAATTTATAGAGATATCATTAATAAATATGAAATAAAAAAATTCTCAATATTTCATGCTCATTCTTTATTCACGAATGGTTATACTGCAATGAAACTAAAGAACGACTTTGGTATACCATACATTGTTGCTGTGAGGAATACTGATGTGAATATATTCTTTAAAAAAATGTTTCATTTAAGAAGGGTTGGCGTCAAGATATTAAAAAACGCTGATTGCATTATCTTTTTATCTAAGACCTATAAAGATGAAGTTGTTCAAAGGTATGTTCCGGAGAAATACAGGAAAGAAGTAAATGATAAGTCGTTTATTGTACCAAATGGTATTGATGACTATTGGTTTGAAAATATTATTAGCCAAAAGAAAGAACCTTCTAGTACCAACCTAAGACTATTGCAAATAGGAGATATTAATAGAAATAAGAATATTGAAACTACTGTAAAAGCAGTAGAGTTATTAGCTGAAAAAGGATATAAGGTGAGCCTTGAGGTTGTAGGTAAGATAAAAGATAAGACTGTATTTGATAAGATAAAGGATTTAGACTTTGTTAATTACTTAGGTACTAAAACTAAAGAAGAACTTTTAGAGATATATCGCAACAATGATATTTTTATTTTGCCTTCCATCAATGAGACTTTTGGTTTGGTATATGCTGAGGCGATGAGTCAAGGAGTACCTATTATCTATACTAGGGGGCAGGGGTTTGACAGCCATTTTATGGAAGGGGAAGTAGGTTTTTCAGTTAATCCTAATGGACCAAGTGAGATCGTAGAGAATATTGATAAGATTATAAAAAATTATTTAAGAATTAGTGAGAATTGTATTTTATTGTGCAAAAGATTTTCGTGGAGTGAAATAACAAACACATATATAAAAGTTTATAAAAACATAGATAAGCCTGAATTATTCATCCAGTTTAT
>DKFC01000045.1 GCA_002452745.1 Firmicutes bacterium UBA6806 | reverse complement strand
ACCTTATATTTATCTTACAAGGAGGATATTATGAAACTTTTAAACGATCAATTAAGAGACCAGTTAGGCCAAGTGTTTTCAAATATGAAAAAAGATGTGACATTGGCAGTTTTCACTCAAGAAGGTGAGTGTAACACTTGTACAGAAACTGTGGGATTCATGGAGGAAATTGAATCCTTGAACGACATGATCCACTTGAAAAAATATGATCTTAAAAAGGACGCTGATAAAGCGAGTGCTTATGAAGTTACCATGGTACCAAGTATCGTTCTTTTGGATGATCAGGAAAATTATTTGGGCATCAAGTTCAACGGCATACCTGCTGGACATGAAATCAACTCGTTTATTCCTGGAATTTTGGAAGTTGCAGGCGCTGGTGAGACATTACCAGAATCACTCGCAAATGAACTTAAAACACTTACCAAACCGGTTAATATCAAAGTGTTTGTTACATTAAGCTGTCCTCATTGTGCTGGTGCTGTTCAAAAGGCACATAAATTAGCACTTGAGAGTCCATTTATCAACGCAGAAATGGTTGAAGCACAGACTTTTGGTGAATTATCCGATAAGTTTAACGTTTTAAGTGTTCCTAAGATTGTCATCAATGATCAGTATGAATTTGTTGGCAACCAGCCTTTGGATGTTTTCTTAGAAGAAATCAGAAAAACACAGAACTAATGATTAACGATATATAAACGACACAATAAAACGAGACAAAAACCGTACTAGGATTTGAATATCACAGTAAAATACAATTAAGGGAAATACCAGTTGAGGTATTTCCTTTTTTTATGCTATGATGGTTTTAAGATCAAAAATACTGGAGGACCATATGGAAAAGAATAAAATGGGCTATATGCCAATTCCCAAGCTCATATTGACCATGTCACTGCCTGCGATTTTTTCCATGATGACACAGGCGCTTTACAATATCGTAGACAGTATTTTTGTCGCTCAGATTGGCGAGGAGGCGATTACGGCCCTATCTCTGGCATTTCCAGTACAGCTTGTAATTGTGGCTTGTTTTGTGGGCATGGGTGTCGGTATTAACTCACTAATTTCGCGTAGTCTTGGCGCTAAAAATTTTGAACAAGCGACACTGGCAGCTGAGCATGGTTTTTTTATCGCTATTATTCTGTATGGTTTTATCGCCCTTATGGGCATCTTTGTAATGCCCAGCTTTGTTAGAATGTTTACAGATGATCCGCTAATCGTAAACTACTGCATCCAGTATTTACAGATCGTGATGTTATTTGCCTTTGGACGGATTTTAGCGCAGGCTGGTGTGAGCATACTTCAAGGGTCAGGTGAGATGCTAATTCCAATGTTTTCTCAGTTAATTGGAGCGATTGGTAATATTATTCTTGATCCCATTATGATTTTTGGTTTATTGGACTTTCCGGCACTTGGCGTCAGAGGGGCAGCTATTGCAACAGTGACGGCACAAATTGCCTCTATGATATTCGTCTTCTTAATGGTGTTTAAGTTTAAGAAGGTCGTTCAGTTTAAACCATTTTCCTTTAAGGTTAATCGAGATATCTTGAAAAAGATATTAATCGTTGGCTTGCCAGCGGCCATCATGCAGGCAGTGGCATCCGTTATGCTAACGGGATTGAACTTAATCCTCGCTGGGTTTACAACTACGGCGGTTGCTGTATTGGGAATCTATTATAAACTACAGTCATTTGTCTTTATGCCCATATTTGGTCTCTCACAAGGCATGATGCCAATTATAGGCTATAATTATGGTGCTAAATCCAAGGACCGTTTGCTAAAAGCGCTAAAACTGGGGCTGACAATTGCAATAATTTATATGACGCTTGGATTGACCTTGTTTCAAATCTTTCCAAAGCAACTTATACTATGGTTCAAGGGCACAGATGAAATGGTGGAAATTGGGGTTCGCGCCTTCAAAGTGATTAGCTTGGGATATCCATTGGCAGCGATTTCTATTGTCTTGAGCACGGCATTCCAAGGGATGGGTGAAGCCCATCTAAGCATGATTGTGTCTTTTTTTAGACAAATTATTGTCCTTTTGCCTCTGGCATGGCTTTTAGGGACATTTGGCTCTCTCAGTATGATTTGGTTTGCCTTCATTATCGCTGAATTAATCGGGGTCGCCATGGTCGTATTCTTTTTTAAGAGATTGTATCAAACAAAAATTAATCAACTATAAAGGACAAGAGGCATAATATGATTTATGGGTTTATCAAAATAATAGTGTTTTTTTCTCTTTTGTTAATTAGTGTGAGTTACGTACTGGGTGAGCGTTTTAATAGGAAGGCGATTTACCCACACAATTGGCAATATAAGGAAACTTTGGACAAGGAGATTAGAGATGGCGTTATAGAAGAGGGCTACTTTGAAGCCTTGGAAAAGGAAGCCTTTGAAATCCTATCTGAGAGAGGCTATGTCTTAAAAGGCTATTGGATACAAGGGGGTGATAGGCCTACTGACAAGACAATTATCATTTGTCATGGCATCACAAATAATTTAATGAAATCCCTTAAGTATTTAGAACCCTTTATTGAGCGGGGCTATAATGCTGTGATTTATGATCATAAAAATCATGGGGAAAGTGGTGGCGATTATACCACTTTTGGTGTAGAGGAAAAATTAGATCTCAAACAGATTGTCGATTATGTGGTTTCAAAAGTTGGAGAAGCTGGTGTGATTGGAACCCATGGTGAATCCATGGGGGCAGCCACTGTACTAGAGCATGTGAAGATTGACCCTAGAATAGCCTTTGTTATTTCAGATTGCGCCTATAAAAGTGCTGAAGCTGAGTTCGCATTTCGATTAAAAGTGGAAAACCATTTGCCTGCTTTTCCAATTTTGAACGTTGCATCATTGATCAATAAAATGCGATATGGCATTACTTTTAAGGAAATGTCACCCATTCGTATGTTAGAGACTGTTGATCAGCCTATTTTGTTCATACATGGTTTGGCGGATGATTATATTCCCTATAGCCATTCTCAAGACATGTTTGCAGTGAAAAAAGATAAAAAAGCACTCTATCTTGTACCCAAAGCAAGGCATGCAATGTCCATCATTGTGGATAGGGCGGCCTATATTGATCAAATAAATCAATTCTTGGACAGGTATGGCTTTTAAGGGCATAATAAAAGACATTTTTAAGTGAAAACGGTTTTTCAGCTTAATCATGTCTTTTTTAAATCTTTAATATTCAAATGAGGTTTGGTTGATTGAAAGACCCTCGCTCAAACCATTAATAAAGCCTTCGTATAGGACGCTTTTATTGTCTATTTCAAATAAATCAATTGTTTGTACAAGTCCTGGAACCTTGTCAAATTTAACGATGCCATGTTTTTTTAACATTGAGTAGACGAATTGTGAGCAAAAATAATGATAATTTCGATCAAGTGGTCGATTAAAAAGAATGCCAAACAAGCCTAAAAAGTTATATCGATAAAGCTCTTTATTGGTTACAAAGCGTTCTACATCTTTTAGAAGACCCATATACTGTTTTTCAGAAACGTTAACTTCAAAGATTAGGCATTCGCTTTTATGGTATTTTTTAAAAACACCATCATATATATTTTCACGTACAAAGCCACCTGAAAAAGGATTGTTAGGATTTGAGCGACCAAAAGAGTACATAGATGTAAAGGAAGCATCAAAGCTGATTGAGGTGTGTACGTATTTGGTTGCAGAAAAATATTTTAAGGTACGAGCCAACCAAGTACCAGTTTTAGTAAAGACAATGTAGATCGTTTTTTCGTTTTCTGTTGAATTCATGTGTTCTCCCTTAATAGCCGGAAAATATATGTGGCTATTATATATTAGTTCATATGACTATTATAATACATGAAATGAAGTATGGGTACTTAAAGATTTATTTTGAATTAAAATTGTTGCTGTAAGGGTTCTGGATGGGTATATATGATTAAAGCTTTAATGAATAGGTGGTGACAAAATGCTAACAGATGTGAATTACAAAATAATATTGGATCAGATTTTTGATGGTGTATATATAGTGGATAGAGACCGTCGAATTATTTACTGGAACGATGGTGCTAAGCGGATTTCAGGCTTTAAGAGTGAAGAGGTTATCGGTCGATATTGTCATGATAATATCCTCAACCATGTGGATGAGTTTGGCATAAACCTCTGTCTAAATGGGTGTCCCTTGCACCAGACACTTGCTGACGGCCATGTTAGAGAGATTATGGTTTATCTTCAACATAAAAGAGGCCATAGGATTCCGGTTAAAATTAGGAGTTTTCCACTTTATGAAAATGGCGAGATCGTGGCCTCTGTTGAAATATTCACGGAGAGTTTTGAGCGAGCGATTAAACCAAAGTCAATGCTTGTAAGTGTCTCCAAAGACGCTGTAAAGGATGAACTCACAGGCCTTCCTAACAGAAGAATGATAGATCATTATTTAAATTCGAAAATGAATGATTATCGGGATTTGGGCATCCCATTTGGAATCGTCATGATTGATATTGATAGCTTTGAAGAATTCAATAATACCTATGGCAAAGCACTTTGTGATCAGGTTATTGAAATGTTAGGCAGGACTTATAGCAAGGCTTTTAGGATCGCAGATATGGTTGGTCGTTGGCGTGAGGATGAGTACATTTTTATTTTTACGGGCATTAAACATGATGCTTTAAAGATGTTGGCAGAAAAAATAAGAATGATTTCAGAGAATTCCTCACTCCGAGGCGAGACTTTTAAGGACATTGAAGTGACAGTGTCTGTGGGTGCGACATTGGTCCATCAAGACGACACGGTGGATAAATTGACAAATAGAAGTTATGAACTCATGAAAAAGAGCAAGGCAAAGGGCGGAAATAGCATTACTGTGAAATAATAAAGATATAAAAATATTGTAATATTTGATATAATAAGAAGAAATCGGGTGCATTTGGGGTAGGATATGACGGACTTTAATCGTTATTTGTTACAAAATGGAAAGCATGATTCCAAGGGTAAGCTAACGCTTATTTTCATCGTTGTGAGCATGTTATTCTGTTTTGTCTATACAATTATTTTTGCATTATTGGGTGCTATTTTACCAGCATGGATTCAGCTTGCTGCAGGTGGTTTTTTTGTAGTGTCGTATGTTCTACTTAAGAAAGGTTGGCATACCAGTGCAAAAATTATCGCCATATTTGCAAGCTTTTTTGTGACTGTAATTCAGTCTATCTGTTTTTTTGGAAGTGCCTATGGCTTCCACTTTATGATTATTGGGCATATCGTGGTTGTGGTGATGATTTTTAATTACAACCGGAAATATTCAAACACCTTTCTTTTTATGTATTTGTTAATCTCCATTGTTACATTTGTTTATATTGAAAATCTTGAGCATGGATTGTTTATCAATTATGCTGTTGAAACACTTGAAAAATGGTTTTATAATACCACTGCAATTGGCACCATATTCGCTTTAATCGTCATTATGTATTATTTCTCGAAAGAGATTGATCAGGCAAAGGAAGAACTATTTGTGATGACCTTGACGGATGAATTGACCAAGCTCTATAATCGAAGAATTTTCATGGACTATGGTAGTAAGATGTTCGAATCTATAAATGAATCTCAGTTCACCTTGTTACTGATAGATGTGGATTTCTTTAAAACGGTTAATGACACTTATGGTCATGAATGTGGTGATGAAGCCCTCAAGCATTTGGCGAATATTTTTAAATCTCATATGCGGATGTATGACTTGGTTGCAAGATATGGTGGTGAGGAGTTCGCAATTCTCTTGCCACGGACTGACAGAACCTCTGGCGAGCAGATTGCCAGTCGTATTTTGAAAGCAGTCGATGAGACGCCTATTAGAATTGATGATAAGAGAACAGTTCATTTGACAATCAGCATTGGTATGGTGGACCGAAAAGTCATTAAAGGTGATTTTTCGAGTATGATTTCAAAGGCAGATGAAGCACTTTACTATGCCAAAGGCCATGGACGAAATCAAGTGGTTGTTTATTCTAAGCAATAAAGAAGCGCAAACAAATATCATTTTGTATTGCGCAATTTTATTTTTTGGTCAAATAGACCTGCTCGAACTCAGGTCTTGGAATTGGCCTGCTGAACAAATAACCCTGTGCCATATCACACTTAAGCTTGTTCAGTATCTCAAGGTGTTCAAGCTTTTCAACACCCTCGGCAACAACCTTTAGTCCAATACGATGCGCCATGTAAATAATAGATTCAGTTATGGCACCTGTCTTATCATCTTGTCCAAGTGAGTATACAAAGGACTTGTCTAGTTTTAAATAATCGATCGGTAACTTTTTTAAGTAGCTCAATGAAGAGTAGTTTGTCCCAAAATCGTCAAGGGCAACCTCGAATTTAAGGGCTCGAAGTGCTTCAAGTTTTGCAATTGTGGTCGTACTATCATCGATTGCAACATTCTCTGTTATTTCAAATACGATCGTTCTAGGATTGATTTCATAGCTGGTGATGATCTCAGTAATGCTGTTTAAAAAGGAAGAACTCAATATTTGAACGCCAGATAAATTTATTGAAACTTTACCAAAGTTAAGTTCAAGTGCCTCCCACTCCAGAATGTGCCTACAAACCTCTTCAATGACCCAGTGGCCAAGTTCGATGATAAAACCTGTCTTTTCTGCGATGCCTATAAATCGATCTGGTGGAATGAGGCCTTTTTCTGGACTGTTCCATCTGATGAGTGCTTCTGCACCAATTAAGACATTGTTGGTCATATCGAATTGAGGTTGATAATAAAGTTCAAATTCACCTGCCATTAAAGCGTTCTTCATATTACTCTGAAGTTCAACGTACTCTAATATTTCATCATGCAATAGGTCCTTAAATACG
The DNA here is from genome assembly GCA_002452745.1 of Firmicutes bacterium UBA6806. Lineage (GTDB taxonomy): Bacteria > Bacillota > Clostridia > Peptostreptococcales > Acidaminobacteraceae > Fusibacter_A. The sequence goes on along the minus strand of DKFC01000045.1, from coordinate 6,311 downwards.
GTGGTTTGATTTCTGCCGTTGTTCTTAGAGGCATACATGGCAGTATCTGCTTTTCTGAAGAGGGTTTCAAAAGTGTCGCCGTGGTCTGGTGTATATGATATGCCGATGCTGCAAGAGAGGTGAAACTCCCTGCCTATTAAAATCCAAGGGGTCCTGATGATTTCGAGAATTTCATCAGCCAAGGTCAGCAAGGTCTTTTCATGTTCGAAATCCACAATGATAAAGCCGAACTCATCGCCACTTATTCTTGAGAGCATATGATAATGGAGCTTTAAATTCTGAAATTTAGAAGCCATTTGTTTTAATAAAAGATCACCTTGATTATGGCCCACAAGGTCATTGATCATTTTAAAATTATCAATATCCAGGTAAATAAGGCCCACTTGATGATTTTTGACGATTAATGCGTTGACAACCTCGTTGAGTCTAGCCCGATTCGGTAGCCCGGTAATGTGATCATAGTAGGCAAGGTGTTCAATACGATCTTGGATGCGCTTTGAGTCTGTAATGTCCTTGATGGCACCGGCCATTCTAATAGGCTTTCCATTTTCATCCCACACAGCCTTCCCGCTACTTTGGACCCAAATATAGTAATTGTTTGCAGTTCGCAGTCTGAACTGGGCGCTATAACGATCGATGCCCTTATCTAAATAGGTTTGTATTTGATTTAGAACGACGCTTTTCTCGTTTGGATGCAAAATGCTTTCGAAATCTTCAAAAGTAAATTGGGCAGACTCTTTGATTTCGTGGCCCAATATTTCAAAATAATTATTTGAAACGATAAATACGCCTGTAGTGATGTTCCAATCCCATATGCCGTCGTTAATGCCTTCAAGAAGCAATTGATATCTTTCTTTGCTGGTTTTCAATTGCGCTTCGCTAGCTTTAAGTTCCTCTAGGTTGTTTGATAGATTTGCCTCAGTTTTTTGCAGTGCTTTGAACTGGTTATCCAATTCAATGGTGAGGTTGTAGTCTGTTTTTATGCGCTTATATATAAGGCTTAAAAGCAAAAGCGCTGTCACGATAATATAGAGCCAGCCTTTATAGACGCTGATCCTATAGAATTGATCCTGACTTGTGGTCATAAAAAGTAGAACCTTATCTGAAAGTAAGATCCATAGAGTGCCAAATATGGCATAGGTCATCGTAATCCTTAATGAGGACCAAAGTGGTGTCGACTTGTGGAATTTATCGTTCGGCTTGAAAAAATTCTTTTTTTCATGAGTATTTTCTGGTTTAGGCGTCATAGGGTCCTCTTTTCAAAGAAGTGGTCTCTTAGATATGGTAATATTATACCCGACATCAGCCATAAAAATCAGGCCTAATTACAATTTAGGGTGTTGTCATTTGTATCATAACAGATTAGACTAGGGTTGAGGAGATTTAAATGGATAAAAAATTGTTAAATTGGTATAAAAAAAACAGTAGAGACCTGCCTTGGAGAAGAAGCCAGGACCCTTATTATATCTGGTTATCAGAGATTATGTTGCAGCAGACACAGGTCATAACCGTTATTGATTATTACAAGCGTTTTGTTGAACGCTTTAAGACTGTCACAGATTTGGCTTTGGCAGAAGAACTTGAGGTTTTGAAATATTGGGAAGGATTGGGTTACTACAGTAGAGCAAGAAATTTGCACAAGTGCGCCAAAGAAATTGTCTCTCGATATGGCGGTCACTTTCCCACGAAATATCAAGACTTACTTGCCTTGCCTGGAATTGGCCCCTATACCGCAGGTGCTATTGCAAGCATTGCCTTTAATGAGAAAGTGCCTGCAGTAGATGGAAATGTCATGCGCGTCTATTCAAGAGTTTTTTGTCTTGATTGTGATATCTCTGATCCTAAAAGTAGATTGGTGTTTGAAAAAAAGGTCATGGAGACTATGCCAGATGACGCGCGTCATTTTAATCAGGCCATTATGGAGCTTGGTGCAATGATATGTACACCCAAAACACCAAAATGTACCCTATGTCCACTTAAAAAAGAGTGTAAGGCCAATCGCTTAGGCAGCCAGCTTTTATATCCTATAAAATCTAAAAAACCAGTTAAAAAGCACGAACAAGTATTTGTTTTTATCTTTTGCTTTAATGGGAAAATCATGATCGAAAAAAGAAATGAGGCTTTGCTTTTAAAGGGGCTTTGGGGATTTCCTACCCATCATATTGACTTACCTGCAAAGAGCGTTTTGGATTCGGATTTTATGGCCCCTACTATCTTGGAAAGTGTAAGTGCAGATTATGATTTAAAGGGAAGCATCCGATGGTTAAAGCCTGTTAAAAATCATGTGTTTACCCATTTGGTTTGGCACATGACCTTGGTTCTTGTGGATGTTGAAAGTCTAAATGAGATCGATTATCCAGAAGTAAACTGGATTAAACCAAGTGATTTGGTTGTCTATCCCCTTCCCACAGCTTTTAAGAAAAATATATCAGAAGCATTAATGGCAGAACTTGAAAAATAATTTAGGAGGGATACAAGGCATGTTTAGACAATTTGATATTGAGATGGATTATGATCGACTAAAAAAAATGGTCTACAAAACACCTGCCCTCAATTATTTCATCTGTATGGCTTTTGAAGCCTCCTTGTCAGTCTATAAGACTATTTTAATAAGCGAAGATGAGTCTGGTGAAATAATCTTAGGTGTTTTTCATAGAAAATCAGGTAATCTACAGATTGCATTAAATCCTGATTACGATTTTGAAGCCGATACCAATAAGGTCCTTTTTACATCTTTAAGATCCTATTTAACCCAGATGGACTACAAGACTTTAATCATACCCAAGACTCTATTTATGAAAATAGAAAAAGGCATCCCTTATAGACAAGCCAGAACAGGTGCTGAAATTGAGAAGCTTGTTCGTAGGGAACCCTATGCCTTGAGCCGCTTAAAAGGGGGCGCAAAGGGATGCGTGCCTTTAGAAGAAATAAGGTGCGAGAAACTAGAAGCGGATGATTTAAATCAAGTGGAAGCCCTTTACAAGCTGGTATTCAAAGGGCATCCAAGTGAAGACTACATGAGGACAAAACTTGACATGAAGAGGGGGAGGGCTTATGGCATTTGGATTGACGGGAAACTGGTCAGCGTTGCCCAAACAGACTTCTTTGATGAGGTAATCGTAGGTGTTGCCACTCTGCCTGATTATCAAGGCTGTGGTTTTTCAAGATTTTGCCTGCAAACGCTGATTAATTCAATTTTACCTGAGCCTTATGTGTTTTATCTTCAGGTGGAGAACCCAATTGCCATAAACTTATACCATACACTTGGATTTGAGAGGGTTGATCAAATTCTTCATGTGACTAATTGACTTTTAAATGGGTATAAATAAATTGGTAGAAAATCTTATGTATGTTTTTAAGAGGTGAAGAAAATGAAAGAAATTATTATGTTCACAAGTAGTACCTGTCCCCACTGCAAAACTGCTAAAGCTTATCTTGATGATATGGGCTATAAATATATAGAGAAAAATGTCCAGTTGGACCAATTTGCAAGACAGGAAATGGCAAACCGAAAAATGATGGGGGTTCCAGCTTTTATCATTGGTGATGAGAGCATTGTTGGACTGGACCGGGCAAAAATTGATGCCCTCATTGACTATACCGTGGAAGCTTGTCCGCATTGTAATCATCGAACAAGAGTGCCAAAGGGCAAGGGCAAGGTAAAAATCACCTGCAAAAAATGCACCAATGACTTCATTATTCAAACGCGAAATATGTGACACTTAAGGAGACAGATGCCATATGAAAGCATTGCTACTATATAACCCGAGGGCTGGATTAAAGGGTTTTCACAATCAACTGGATTATATCATTGATCAATTTCAGCAAAGGGATTTATTTGTGATGCCTTATCGACTGAACAAAAGTGAACGCCTAGAGGCTTTTTTAAAGAATGAAATTGAAACCCAATATGATCGTATCATCATAGCTGGTGGCGATGGCACCATACATCAGGTAATCAATATTCTTCTAAAAATTGGATGGACAAGACCAATTGCCATATTTCCCGTTGGGACTGCCAATGACTTTGCCCAGATGTTTGATGTACCGAGAACGATTGAAGGCATGGTAGAAAATGCGCTTTCTCAGAACATGGTAAACTGTGATGTAGGCGTGGCTAATGGACGGTATTTTATAAATGTGGCCAGCTTTGGATACTTGGTTGATATCAGTCAAAAGGTCAATGAGCAAATCAAGAATATAATTGGTGTACTCGCTTATTACTTAAAGGGTCTTGAGGAAATTCCAAAATTGAAGCCCTTTGATGTAACAATCTTTGCCGAAAATGCTGTATATGAAGAAACCATATTCTTTGCCTTGGTCATGAATGGTAAATCGGCTGGTGGATTCCGAAAAATATCGCCAACTTCAAAGATTGATGATGGTGTTTTAGATGTTTTACTCTTTAAAAAGTGTCCAGTATTTGAAATCATGCCACTTTTAATTCAAGTTTGGAACGGTGAGCATCCTGAAAGCCCCTATATTGAGTATTTCACAACAAAAAACATGAAGATCATGTGTGATGAAATCATCTGCTCAGACTTAGATGGGGAGGCGGGAATTGGCTTTCCAATGGAAATTTCAATATTGCCAAGTCGACTTAAGATTATCACGTCGAATTAACAAAAAATTTATACTTGAGCTCTAGATAAAGACGCCTTTATAAGTTATGATGAAATGAAAGAAATAGTGTGATCTATTTTTTAGATCATAGCGATGGAGGGAAATTTATGCTAGCTTGGAAAAAAGAATTTGAGTTCGGTATTGATGTCATTGATAATCAACACAAAAAGCTCATTGAAATTGGCAGCGGTTTATTTGAACTTGTAAATGACGATACAAAAGATGACTATTATGATGAAATCGTCGCAATGTTAAGAGAACTAGAGGATTATACAGTTACACATTTTAAGGATGAAGAAGCCCTGTTTGATGCCGTGGATTATATGGGGTCAATGGCGCATAAATTTGAACATAAGTTATTTGTAAAAAAACTTGAGGGTTATATGACTGATCTCGAGGGAATTGACTCAAATCAAAAGGAAACCCTACTGGAGTTATTAAACTTCGTAGCAGATTGGTTGGTATTGCACATTGTCAAAACCGACCGTGAATATGTCCCTTTGTTATTAGCAACTCAAAACTAATGATATAAAGCGTCTTATGATGACAGACTTTCAGTCTTGTTGTGATAAGACGTTTTTTTTAATTTTTAAATCATATTAATTGGGTAATAAGTATCTAAACGATATTTTAAGAAAAGAGGGATGAAATGAAAATTGGATTAATTGGCTTAGGCAAAATGGGCTATGCACTTGCCCTAAATATGAGAGATCAAGGTGTTGATATTAAGGTTTTCAATCGTTCAAAGGAAAAAGTGGACCATATCAAGGAAGAAGGTATTGACGGCTATTACGAGCTCAAAGACTTAATTTCCAATCTGGATGAATCCAGAAAGGTGGTTTGGCTCATGGTGCCTGCTGGCGAAACGGTAGATCAGCTTATAGATGAGCTCATACCAATGCTAAAGCAGTCGGATATCATCATTGATGGTGGTAATTCAAATTATAAGGATACTAAAAGAAGATATGCCAAGCTGAATGCACTGGGCATAGATTTCATAGATGTGGGGACCAGTGGTGGTATTTCAGGCGCAAGATATGGCGCTTGTCTCATGGCAGGTGGCGATCCAGAACCAGTGGAATATGTGGATGAGGTCTTGCAGAAGATAGCGATAAAAGACGGTTATGGCTACTTTGGAGCTTCTGGTAGTGGCCATTATGTGAAGATGGTTCATAACGGCATCGAATATGGTATGATGCAAGCCATTGGTGAGGGGTTTGATATCCTAAAGGCATCTGAATATGATTTGGATTTTGAACTCACTTCAAAGGTCTGGAGCAACGGTTCTATTATTGAAGGTCTTTTAATGAGATTGATGCATGAAGCTTTTAAAGAAAGCGAGACCTTGGAGGGCATTCGAGGTATTGTTGACGCTTCAGGTGAAGCGGACTGGACGGTGGAAGAGGCGCTAAGACTCAAGGTTTCTGCCCCTGTTATTACCCAATCCCTCTTCACAAGATTTAAATCCAAGGATGAGGATCGTTTTAGTGAGAAATCAATAGCAGCACTAAGAAATCAGTTTGGTGGTCATAAAATATATAAAGAATAGGGTGAAGGTATGATTTTTACAATATTTGGAGCAACAGGCGACTTAACAACTAAAAAATTAATACCGGCGCTTTATGTTCTATTCTCGGATGATCAGTTACCGTCACATTTCATCGTTAATTTAATCGGTCGTCAACCCT
>DKFC01000026.1:35172-35612 GCA_002452745.1 Firmicutes bacterium UBA6806 | reverse complement strand
CCTTTTTTAATCTCAATTAAATCTTCAGTAGGAACTAAAACTTCAGCGATTCTGTCATTTTTCATTTCATCCGCTAATTTTTCAAGTGCTCGTTTTACTGTTAATTCGCTTCCTGAGTGAGTCTGAATTGCATACCATTGATGTGCCATTAAATTTCCTTAGTTCATTATAGAAGATAGACTTACTGACATAATTGCATCAATAAGTGCTAAAAACAAAGTGATAACCGTTACAACAATAAATACTGAGATATATGCACTTCTAACTTGTTCTTTAATTGGAAAAATTACTTTCAACAACTCTTCTTTACAAGTTTTATAGTATGACTTAAATTTATTCACAATTAACTCCAAGTTATTTAGCTTTATTACATTCTTTTTAATAAGATTTCAATCTAAATCCTATTAAAAAGAATAGTGGCAGGCCAGGAGGGACTCGAA
>DKFC01000026.1:34867-35015 GCA_002452745.1 Firmicutes bacterium UBA6806 | reverse complement strand
ACCTCAAATTTCTCTGTGTGAGTCTTTGGGTTTTTGTAAGTAGTGTAGTTAATATCACCACTTTCTTGACATTTCAATCCAATTTTAATTCGTACTCCGTTACCCATAAGTGTTCCTTACTCTATAATTTCAGCAACAACTCCAGCAC
>DKFC01000026.1:0-34776 GCA_002452745.1 Firmicutes bacterium UBA6806 | reverse complement strand
GTTGTTCTTACATAAAATTGTGGTCTATATCCTGAGAAAAATGGAGTATGTCTTCCACCTTCTTCTTTAGTAAGAACATATACTTGTGCTTCGAATTTTGTATGTGGTTTGATTGTTCCTGGTTTTGCAAGAACTTGTCCTCTTTCGATTTCTGTTCTTTGTACACCTCTAAGAAGTAAGCCTACGTTATCGCCTGCTTGTCCTTCGTCAAGTAATTTCTTGAACATTTCTACGCCTGTTACAACTACTTTTCTTGGCGCTTCTGCTAATCCTACGATTTCAACTTCTTCAGATACTTTTACGATTCCTCTTTCGATTCTTCCTGTTGCAACTGTTCCTCTACCTGTGATTGAGAAAACGTCTTCAACTGGCATTAAGAAAGGTTTGTCTGTTGCTCTTTCTGGTTGTGGAATGTACTCATCAATGATTTCAAATAATTCAATGATTTTTCCTGTCCACTCTGCATCTCCTTCGAGTGCTTTTAACGCTGAGCCTCTTACGATTGGTGTATCATCGCCTGGGAAGTCGTATTCTGAAAGTAAATCTCTTACTTCCATTTCTACTAATTCTAATAACTCATCGTCATCTACCATATCGCATTTATTTAAGAATACAACGATATAAGGAACGCCTACTTGTCTTGAAAGAAGGATATGCTCTCTTGTTTGTGGCATTGGACCATCTGCTGCTGATACAACAAGGATTGATCCGTCCATTTGCGCTGCACCTGTAATCATGTTCTTAACGTAGTCGGCATGGCCTGGACAGTCTACGTGAGCGTAGTGTCTTGCTGGTGTTTCATACTCAACGTGAGCTGTAGAGATAGTGATACCTCTTTCTCTTTCTTCTGGTGCTTTATCAATGTTTTCGAAGTCTACTTTTTCGCCTAAGCCGTATTTATCGAATAATACTTTTGTGATTGCTGCTGTTAATGTTGTTTTACCGTGGTCAACGTGACCGATTGTTCCGATATTTACGTGCGGCTTATTTCTTTCAAACTTTTGCTTTGCCATTTTAAATCTTCCTCCCTTTTATATATAGTTTTTTTGAAATCCTCATGGTTCTTTTGCGAGTCTCATTGAAAAAAGCTCTCACAACATTAGATTTCAGTCATCAATCACCTGAAAAAACCAAATTGGCATTTCCCCCTTCAACCAATCCCTCAAGTATGAGCAACTGGGGTATCCGTTGAATTTGTGATTGTATTTAAATAAATGTCCCGCATTTATTCATTTTAAATTCATTAAAGCACTGTGCCTCAACGGAAAAAATCAACGCCATCCTAGTTCTTCTCTTCTAAGAACTTTTCAAGTTTTTTCTTAACCCTTTGAAGTGCGTTGTCAATAGACTTGACATGTCGATTCATCTCATCGGCGATTTCCTGATAGGTGCGTCCATCCAGATAAGCGTTTAAAACCTTCCATTCTAAATCGCTCAGTACTTCCCCCATCTTCGCCTCAATCATATCCAGTTCTTCCCGCTTGATAATCAAATGTTCCGGATTGAGTTCCTTGCTGTTTGTAATCATCTCATACATGGAACGATCGGATTCTTCATCAAACATGGGCTTATTAAGCGAGACATAGGAATTCAGCGGAATGTGTTTCTGTCTTGTTGCCGTTTTAATTGCCGTAATCATCTGCCTTTTTATGCAGAGTTCAGCAAATGTTCTAAAGGTGGAAACCTTGTCCGGTTGGTAATCTCTTATAGCCTTAAAAAGGCCAATCATTCCTTCCTGAATGATGTCCTCTCTATCAGCCCCGATTAAAAAATAAGTCCTCGCCTTTGACCTGACGAAATTCTTATACTTTTTTATGAGTTCTTCCTGTGCCTTCGAATCACCTTTTTTAGCAAGCTCAACCAGAATTTCTTCGTTTGAAAAATCGCAACTGGGTCTGTCTGTGTTTACTAGCCTTTCCATTCAGAAATCCTCCATTACTAACAAGTATACTATTCTATTGTGCACTTAAACTCACAAAATTATTATATATTATTAATATTCACATCGTCAAGCGGTTCATTCGAACAGAATCAGTCTTAATCCCACCTATTTACCTGCTTTTCAAATCATAATTTAAAAGCAACCCATCTTACTTTTTAGACATCTGTCTCTGTCTTAAAATTTCATACATGACAATGCCAGAGGCAACCGATGCATTTAAAGAATCCACATGTCCATTCATTGGAATTGAGACAACAAAGTCACATTTTTCCCTGACCAATCGACTCATGCCCTTTCCCTCGTTTCCAACCACAAGGCCTATGCTCCCCGTCAAGTCAGCCTCATGATAGGTTTGATTCGACATATCCGTTCCAACAATCCATAGTCCCAACTCTTTGAGGCTGTCCACAGTGGTTGCAATATTGGTAACTCTGGCCACCTTCACATACTCCACCGCACCGCAGGAGGTCTTTGCAACCGTTTGATTGAGAGAAGCACTTCTTCTCTTTGGGATAATCACACCATGCGCTCCAACCGCATCTGCGGTTCTGATAATGCTTCCCAAGTTATGAGGATCATTAATTTCATCACAAATAATGATAAAAGGTGTCTCACCTCTATCACTGGCCACCTGCATTATATCCTCTATTTCAAAGTACTGATAGGCGGCAACATATGCGACGACGCCTTGGTTTGTCTCTCCTTCTGATGCTCGATCCAAGGTCTTTCGATCTACAAATTGAATCACCGTCTTTTGCTGTTTAGCCCTATCTATAATCTTTTGAATCGTCTTATCTCTAGACCCTTCAATAATCAATAACTTATTGATATCCCGTCCAGCTTCCAAGGCTTCCAAAACGGGATTTCTGCCAAATATCATGTCTTCCATATCTATTTCCCTTCTACGCCATTCATTTCCTGTTTAGATCGGACTCATTTCTGTTAAAGGCTGTTGAAAAAAGCCCTCATTTCCCGTGATTTTCCGCAGGTCATCTTGCCTTCTTTGCAGCTTCCCGAAACACACGATGGTCCACTTGATTTAAACAGCGTCGGCGCAACCGATTTTACCTGTCTCAGCATTTCATTGGCAAGTTCTCTAATTTCCCATTGTGCTCTGTCACAACAGCGATGCTCGAAGAAGTTGTGAAGCGAACGCAAATTCATCGTAACAACAATTTTGGTTTCACAAGCATTTGGAAATACAAACCTCGCATCCTCAATGGCTTTTTTCTCTGCCATACTCTTTGCCTTCTTAGGTAAATGTCCTTCCTCCAAATACTGCTGAGTGAGTTTTTCTTGAAGCAATGCTGCAATGGTATCGTATGCGGCTTGATCCGCTTCCATAGCCTGAATAAACACAGCTTTTGCCTCTGCATTTGATTCAATGGCAGGTGGTACAATGTATTCAAATTGTTCCAATTTTACATACCGCTGTGACTGCTGAGAATAAGAGGCAATTCTATGTCTGACCAATTGGTGTGTCAATACCCGGCTAACCCCTTCAATTGCAAAGGTAAAACTCGCATGCTCCAGTGGTGAAAAATGTCCAAAATCCATGAGCTTGTCCAAAAAAAGTCCTGCCTCTTCAGCGTCCATCTTCTCCGTAATCTCAGTGACACCCACAGGTGAATAACAGAGTTTTGCAGCTGCCGCCACAATGCGTTCCATATCTGGGGTATGTGCGATTATTTCTACTTTCATGATTCCTCCCTGCGTATAGCTAATGCACTCTAATTTGCCTTCTCCTCTAAATCCCAATACTCATCTCCAAATGGGAATATGACAGCAACGTACTTCCTATAATGCACTTTCTTCGTGCCGTCTTCTCCAAAGCCCACTTTTATAATTCGAGTTTTCATAATACCTGATTGATAGAGTGAACCGTCGTGTTTTAGTTCGATAAACGTCTGAGCCTCGCTCATAAGCTGCTTATCTGATTCCGTTTGGGGAACAAACGGATCAAAGTAAATTGATTTGATGCCTATTGCTATAACCATCAAGGCAACTGCTACTATCAGGAGTTTTTCCTTCACTGTAATTTTCATAACCCATTCCATTTCTAATTTATTAATGCTAGCTACTCTGCATCCGGAGTGTTCATCACTGGTTTTTCATCATTTTCAATAATTTCAATGCCGCGTTTAATCAGCTTAAAAATGCGTTCTTTTTCACCCACGAGGTATAAATACCCCATAAGTGCTTCAAAGCCTGTTGCATATTTATAATCACTGAGCAATGCGTTTTTGGGAACGCTTCCAGACTTTTGATTTCGACCTCTTTTAATAATGGTCCATTCTGCTTCTGAGAGTTCTGGTTGCAACACTTTCGCAATTTGAGCCTGAGCAGAAGCCTTTACATACTTAACCGCCAATTTTGACATCGCATTTGGTGTTGTCGTGTGTTTAGTGATAATGTAGGTTCTAATATAAGCCTCGTAAACAGCGTCTCCAAGGTACGCAAGTTTCAGAGGGTTCATCATCTGAACTTCCATCGGCTTCAGTTCTTCTATTGTAAGTTCCCTTAAAAATTCGTTCATTACTCCCCCTAGGATTCTCTATGCCATTTAACGCCCTGAGGGGTATCCTCTAAAATAATGCCCTCTGCTTTGAGTTTATTTCTGATTTCATCTGCAAGTGCATAGTCTTTGTCTTTTCTAGCTTGCTGACGCTGTTCAATTAACTGTTCAATTTCTTCATCCAAAGTGCCTTTTTGTCTTTGAACAATTCCCAACACACCTGTCAATTCTTCAAATAATGATTTGGCAAATTGAATCAATATCTTGGATGCCGACTCTGTTATCTCTGAGTTAATGAATCGTGTCAATTCAAAAATACTGGAAATACCATCCGCAGTATTAAAGTCATCATCCATCGAGAGGATGAATTTTTCTTTGTAGTCAAGCAGTTTTCCCGTTGTTAACTCTTCCTCAACAGTCATTGGTCTTTGTGGCGCGTGCTCTAGGAGATAGTTTAAATGATCTCTAAGTGTGTATAGCCTATCCAACCCATTTTTGGCACTTTCCATCAAGTCTCTACTAAAGTTGATTGGGTTTCTATAATGTACTGAAAGCATGAAAAAACGCACCACATCCGCATCGAATTCGTCTAGAATTTCACGGGTTGTAAAAAAGTTATTTAAGGACTTTGACATCTTCTGATTTTCAATATTAATGTAGCCGTTGTGAAGCCAGTAATTTACGTATGGTTTCCCTGTCTTAGCTTCGCTCTGAGCGATTTCATTTTCATGGTGCGGAAAGATCAAGTCCTGTCCGCCTGCATGAATGTCGATGGTTTCGCCCAAGTATTTAGTGCTCATCACCGAGCATTCAATATGCCATCCTGGTCTTCCCTCTCCCCAAGGACTAGACCAAGCTGGTTCGCCTTCTTTTTTTCGCTTCCAAAGCGCAAAGTCCATTGGATTTCGCTTTTCTTCACTGACATCAATTCTCGCTCCCGCTTCAAGGTCGTCAATAGATTGTTTGGAAAGTTTCCCATAACCTTTAAATTCTGAAACGGCGAAGTAGACATTGCCGTCAATTTCATAGGCAAAACCGTTTTTAACAAGGGTATCAATATAGCTAATGATATCGTCCATGGTCTCAGTGACCTTTGGATGATGTGTCGCCCTCTTGATGCCAAGCGCATCTGCATCTTTAAAGTATTCATCAATGTATTTTTCACTGATACTGGTGCTCTCAACTGCCTCTTCATTTGCCTTCTTAATGATCTTGTCATCGACATCTGTAAAATTTTGTATATACGTCACTTCGTATCCCCTGTACTCCAAGTACCTTCTGAAGGCATCAAAGATTAAAAAGGGTCTTGCATTTCCAATATGAAAAAAATTATAGACGGTTGGCCCGCAGACATACATTTTTACTTTTCCAGGTTCTATAGGCACAAACAATTCTTTTTGTCTCGTCATACTATTGTAGAGTTTCATCTTAAACCTCCGCTATTTTTTTACACAAAAAAACCTTCTCTGCAAAGGCGCTCAAACAGCACGGTTCCACTTTGCTCAGACAAGGTCCAACTCATAAGACTATAACGCATCACCGGATTCCATACTCTATTCAGGTTTCACTCAGAGGTGCACTTCACAAAATGTAAACCGGCTCTTTTCACCCATCGAGCCTCTCTAATGATTCACAATTCCTGTTACTCTTCCCCATCATCGCTTTATATTATATGCCTAATTATATCAAAAATCATCAGATTATCAACCCTTATCTTTCACTCCACTTTAAAGAATGAAGCACGATTTAAATCCCCAATAGCACTGACTATCCATTTCATGACGTATAAAAGCCGTTTCATGACAAACCCATTGAATCCCTATACATTTGCTGGTATTCTGTTATCAAGAATTTAGATGATAAGGTGCATTTCCATAGCCCACTTCTTCTCCTAGACAGTGACTTACTTATCATCTCTATTTTTTTTGAAAGGATGTGTGCCTGTATGTTACATGAGTTTTCAGTAAGACTTTCTAAACATATTGTCACCCAGTCCTCGTCGCTAACTGAAGACCAAACGGATTTGATTCGATATGCCATCGAAACCATGCTTGGCGAGTTGTCAAAACTGGTCATACTCTCCCTCTTGTTTGGGATTGCAAATTCGCTTGGAGCGTTTTGGATTTCATTTCTATATTTCAGCATCTTGAGACTTTTAGCCGGCGGTTTCCACTTCAAAACCTACTTCAGTTGTCTCATAGGCTCTGCTGTGATGTATGGGGCAATCATCTTAGGTGCTTCATTCAGTTTCATACCACTTTCCCTAGCACTTATCACATCTATTATCATACTCCATCGCTACACACCAGTTATCCCACTTAACCGAAGAGAACTTATTGCAGATACAGTCAGAAAAAAACGGGTTGAAACAGCAATTGCCGTCTCAACTTTATTTGCCTTCTCACTCTATGCAGGTCAGCTTCAACTTTTTACTTATACTTTATTTATCTTTTCATTACAATTATGGTTAGGAGGATTTCGAAATGAAACAGTTTTATAACACACTTGGTGTTTTCTTCATTGCACTTGCTGGTTTGGTTATTTCCACATCATCGTTTCTCTTCTTAGGAGAGGCAACGCCTCCATCAAGAAAATAAGACTTTAATGACAATATCGTCTCTATCAAAGTGAATATCAACTTTGCCATTGTTCTTCTTGGCGATATTTTTTACCGTCCAGAGCCCAAATCCCCGATTCTTTCGATCTGGTGATTTGGTGGAAAAATTTTTTTCAGTCAATTTAGTCAAATGCGCCGGATTTATATGATGTCCGGCGTTTTTTGTCTGCACAAAATAAAGTCCCTCAGGCTCATACCCAATCTCCAATTCAACTATTGGCTCATCATCTCGTTCAACTGCTTCAAATGCGTTATTGATCAAATTATTCATCACCAAGGATAATTCATAATCCAGCAACTTCATATCTTTCAACTGATTGATACAGTTGTATCTAAATTCAATCCCCCTCCCCTGAGCTTCTGATTTTTTCATGAAGAGCACAGCCTTGACAATATCCCTATCTATGTTCAGCAATTTGCTGTCAAAGGCATCATGGATATAGACATCCTCTAAAAATTCTGTAATTTTCTCTCCAGCCACATCAGGCGGGTTTGTTTCTAAAATCCCGATAATCGTCGTCAAATTATTCTTGTATTCATGCTGTTTTGATCGAATTTCGCTAATCATCTGATCCAGCGTTTCTCTCATTTGCTCTTCAACCTCCAACGCCTTATTTCTCTCACTTACGTTTGCCACCTCCCGATGAACCAAATAGTTAACTGACAAAAGCAACACCATGGCAACGCCAAAATAAATCATATTCTCCCTGACAATTGATTCGTCGTAATCCCAAATAACTTTGTAGATGAATGCATATAGAAAGATATGAATCGCTATAAAGTTAATATACTTAGCCTGATATTTCTGAACCTGCTGTTTGAACCACTCTTCAAAGAAATGAACCAAGACAACTGCTATGCCATTTGCAATCGCCAGAGAAATCAAAGTGACCACAATCTCTTCATCGTAAAAGAGCCCCACAACAGGAATCAGCACAATTTCACTCAACAATAGACCAATCATCGTGGACACAAATACAAAGAGCACTTTAAAAAGACTCTGATCGGCAAACCACCTCACAATAAAGAGCAGGGCAAATAAATAAATAAAAGCGCCATACCCAAGCAAGTACTTATTAGTCACCACTACCAGTGCTGTCATCCCCAGATAAATCAGCACAAAGGAAAAGCGTTTTTCCCGTTCCAAATCCAGCAATTTGTAAAACACATAAAAAAACACAGACAGTTCCAGCAATGTGCCGAAGACTTCATTCATTAAACTCACTGACATCGTGACCCCTACCCCCTTCTACCCCCTATAATTTGTTCAAGCGCCTCCCTATTTTGGCGGCTGAGCAAACTCTTGTCCTCACTGTTGTAAAAAGCCACTTCATATTGTTTCATACCAAGGCGATTGATTGCTTTTACAAAATGCGTATTGATTACATACGATCTATGTGCTTTGAAAAATTCCACAAAGTCCTCAAGGGCTTTTTCCAATTGTTTTAATGATGTATAGGGAATTTCATAATTCCCACGAATCGTATAAATCAGTGACCCTCTCCCCTTCGCCTCCAAAAATATAATTTCGTCACGTCTAATTCTAATGGTCACTTGGTCGGCCTCCACCACAAGATACTTATCTGGTTCAAGATGATTGGGGGTAATCGGCGCCACCAATAATTTTCGTATCAGGCTTTGAAGCGATGCCTTGGGATAGGGTTTGTCTAAAAAGGCATAGCAATGGGTCTCCCTATATGCTCTCAGTTCAAAAGCAGTCTCAACTGTCAAAAATACAATCCACGTCAATTGATATTTGGGGTACTCTCTCAGCTTTAAGGCAATTTCAAACCCATTGAGCTCTGATTTTAAATCAATATCCATGATAATTAAATCAAATTTCATTTCCAAAGCCAATGCCAGGGCCTCTGTATCTGTTGCAGCAGAAAAAGACAGATATGATTCATCCATCTCATTAATCCACTTCACCAATAATTGTCTTTGGTCTGCGTCATCTTCCACAATTAGTATTCTTTTATTTTTTTCCATAGTTCTTCTCCTATGAAACTTATACCCCAAATTTATTGTTAAAACTTAAAATTTTACAACAAAAAAACCATCGTCTCCACCTAAGTGAATTCAATGGTTTTAATTCTTTTATTTACCTATTTGCAAAAGTGTTCGAGGCTGTAGCGAATACGCTCAACCGCATTTTCTCTGCCTATGATCTCTATGAGCATGGCAATATCAGGACCGTGAACCTGACCAGTCACAGCAACTCTGATTGGCATGAACAAATTCTTTCCCTTTACTCCTAGTTCCTTTTGAAGGGTTTTAAATGTAGCTTTCACAGCTGGAACATCTACTGCTTCAACTTCTCCAAGTTTTACGCTCAGAGCTTCAAGCAATTCTCTTACATGTTCCATCTCAATCATTTCTCTCGCTTCATCATCTTCAAGCGTCAATTGATTGTTGCTGAGGAGGTTGAAATAATCTGAAAGATCACTGAGTTTATTCAAACGCTCTCTTAAACAAGCCACAATTAATTCAAACCACTTTCTATTTGAATCAAATGCCGCCTCTGTAGCAAAACCAGTTTCAACAAAATAAGGTCTGCAAAGTTCAGTGAGCGCCTCTAAATCATACTCTTTTATATAATGATTGTTCATCCAGTTCAACTTGTCTAGGTCAAATACGCCACTTGATTTTGAAACCCTATCAAATGAGAATTTTGAAATCAATTCTTCCATGGACATAATTTCAGTCTCATCTTCTGGCGACCATCCCACTAGGGCAATGTAGTTTATCAGCGCCTCTGGCAAATACCCTTTTTTTCTAAAGTCCTCAACTGCCACATCGCCTTCTCGCTTGCTGAGTTTCTTTTTAGACTGACTCAAAATAACTGGAAGGTGTACAAATTGAGCGGCGTCCCAGCCAAATGCCTCATAGAGATAGATGTGTTTTGGCGTCGAAATCAGCCATTCGTCACCTCTAACAACATGCGTAATATTCATATAGTGATCATCAACCACCACTGCCATGTGATAGGTTGGGAATCCATCTGCTTTCATGAGCACTTGATCATCTATATCATTCGTATTGACAGCAATGTGTCCTTTAATTAAATCGTCAAATTCAATAACGCGATTTTCAGGCAGTTTGAGTCTAACCACATGCGACTCACCAGCAGCAAGTCGTTTTTCAACTTCTTCTTTTGACAGATGTCTACAGTGTCCATCATACTTTGGCGTCTTGCCCTCAGATTTTTGACGTTCCCTGACTTCCTCCATACGCTCTTTTGAGCAGAAGCAGTAGTACGCATGCCCTTTTTCAATCAGTTCTTCAGCATGCTTTTTGTAAATTTCCAGTCTATTCGATTGAACATATGGACCGAAATCTCCAATCTCAACTATATTTCCATCTTTTAATACTGGCCCTTCATCGTGGTTTATCCCCGCCCAGTCCATGGATTTAATCATGCCTTCAATTGCGTCTTCCACAAGGCGTGTCTGGTCGGTATCTTCCACACGAATAATGTATTTTCCGTTTTCCTTTTTGGCATATAAATAATTATACAGCGCTGTTCTAAGGCTGCCAATATGCACATATCCCGTAGGACTTGGTGCAAATCTCAATCTAACACTCATGTGAATGCCTCCTCTTTTCTCATTCGATATTATACTAAAAATCAGATCCTCTTTCAATCACCAGCTTGATCTTGCTCATGACGAACTCATAGCTGTCTTTGGCATGGGGTTTTGTACATCCGCTGCAATCCTTTATGCCATGATTAACTGCAAAATTTCCGCCGCATTCGTCTTTTAACATGTACAGTGGGCAGTAGCAAAAGAGACAGTTAAAGGTCTCGGGATCTGCCCCCTTGTGACACGGAAAGTATTCACATGATTTGTGTTGTGTAAACTTGTAATTTTCACTCATAACTTACCTCCAAAATTTAATTGGCTCATGGTTATTCAATAGCGTTAATCTTTCTTAACAACTGTTGCCAATACTTTGTTTTTTTCATAAAATACAATTAGCATTTCGACTATAGAAAGGGGCTTCACCCAAAATGAAAAAATACATTAAAGACATTCTTCAAATCAGTTTTTTTTCTGCACTATTTTCACTTCTATTGTCCATTTTCCCTCAAATCACACTAGAAGGTGCTCTAATCTTCATGGGGAGTTTATTGATGATTGCTTCCATCTTTGCGGCAACTGCTTACAAGTCACCTGATCGACGTATCTTCAAATTTCTGACCACTGGCAAAAATCAAAAGTTTTTCAGCGATGCAGACCAGACCCGTGTCAACCGAAAAACATCAGAAGCCGCAACAAAGAAGATGATCTTATCTGGCGTTTTCTTGCTTGCTCTCTCTTACTTTGCATATTTTCTACATCAGTAAGTCTCTGCTTCACTCTACACGGTGATTCAAAAGCACAACCGCCTGAGAGGAGATTCCCTCTTTGCGGCCTTCAAACCCAAGCCATTCTGTGGTAGTTGCCTTGATGTTTATTTGCTGCTCATCACATGCCAATGCACTTGCGATATTTTGAACCATCTTTGGAATAAAAGGCGCCATTTTAGGACTTTGAGCAACAATCACTGCATCAAGATTGCCAATCTCATATCCAGCTTCACTCATTGTGCTCGCAACTGACTCCAACAAAGACATACTGGAAATATCTTTGTATTTCATATCCGTATCTGGGAAGTGCTTCCCAATATCTCCTTTGCCAAGAGCGCCCAGCACAGCATCCATAACAGCATGTAGAAGCACATCCGCATCAGAATGTCCCAACAAGCCCATGTTGTGCTCTATCTTCACACCGCCAATAATCAATTTTCGATTTTCCACCAATTTGTGCACATCATAGCCGATGCCTACTTTCATGATTTCACCTCTTGACGATTTACCTTGACCGCATGCCCACTGCATCCGGTTCTATCTAAATTTTGTTTTTCTCTCAAAAGCTGTTCTGCAATAGCCAAATCCAGAGGTGTTGTTATTTTGAGGTTTGGACTCTTTACATCCAGTAACTTCACCTGCCCTTTAACTGCTTCAACCACAGCTGTATCATCTGTGCCAACAAAACCTCTTTTACAAGCAATTTCATGTGCCCGGATAATCGTATCATAGGAAAATCCCTGAGGTGTCTGAACCGCCCATATGACTGAACGATCCACTGTTTCAACGATTTTCCCATTTAAATCAATTTTCTTTAACGTATCTGTCGTCGGCGTGCCCACCGAAACCCCTGCAAGCCCTGATTCCTCCATGAGTTCATCCAAAAGCAATTTAACCCACTTCAACTGGACAAACGGTCTAACACCATCATGTATGAGTACATAATCCACCGATTCTAAAGTTTTTAGCCCATTGAATACCGATGCTTGACGATTATCACCGCCAACGATGACCCGTATCCGATTTTCCAAATTAAACCACTGTTCTGTTATCTTTTGCTCAACATTTGCCGCTTCTTCTTTTCCCACCACAACAATCAGTTCATCCACCGTTTTATCGGCAAGAAGGCTCTCCAGTGTCCATCTCAGGATTTCTCTATCCTTTAGCATTAGATACTGCTTTTTTACAGCAGCGCCCATTCTAGAGCCAATCCCAGCGGCTGGAACTACCATTCCAATCCTCTTCCCACGATACATTTGTATCTCCTTGTCGTCTATTAACTGTGTACTTTCAACTCATTATACCAAATTTTAATTTAAAATAATACAAGAACCCCCCTCGCATACGCCCGCAATCTCTATCAGCCAGAATTTAAACACCAGCATAAAAATCGCTCTGTACACGAGAGGGGCTTTTCTTTTCATCAGGTTAAAAATGTGATTAAGGTTTGGGCTTTGCAAATATCATACGTCCCGCAGCCGTTTGAAGAACAGACGTCACAATAACGTGAATATTTTCATTGATATATCGTCGTCCCTCTTCAACGACAATCATCGTTCCATCGTCTAAGTAAGCAACCCCTTGGTTGGATTCCTTCCCTTCTTTAATCACTTGAATATACATTTCTTCCCCAGGAAGAACCACTGGTTTAACTGCGTTTGCCAATTCGTTGATGTTTAAAATCAAGATATCTTGCAGTGTTGCAACTTTGTTCAAATTATAGTCATTGGTCACAATACTCCCATTGATTTTTTGAGCTAGTTTGATGAGTTTTAAGTCAACCTCACCAACCTCTTCAAAATCCGTATCTACAATTTTGACCTCTATTGGCATTTCCTTCTGAATAATCTTTAAGATATCAAGGCCTCTTCGTCCACGATTCCTCTTGAGTCCATCTGACGAATCTGCAATATGTCTCAGTTCCCTCAAGACGAACTCAGGGATAATTATAGTGCCCTCGATAAAACCCGTTTTGCAGATATCCGAAATACGACCGTCAATAATGACGCTTGTATCCAAAATTTTAGGTTTGACAAATGCCTCTGTTGGCGCATTTTTAGCAGCTTGCTTCCCCGATGCACCAGAGGTAACTTTTCTTGCAAGGTCTTGCAGTTTTGTCTGATCCTTCATATTTTTTTGTGCAAGTGAAGTGCCTAGATACCCAAAGAATATAAAGGTCAATATCTTCAAAGCATTGGCAACCATTGGAATTGGAATGATCTCATAGAGTCCGCTTATCAAGAAAGCAATTACAAGTCCCATGACTAATCCCATAAGTCCGAAGAAAAATTCTTGCGGCGGGATTTTTTCAAGTTCAAGTTGAGCAGACTGTGCTAGTTTCTTACTTCCTCTTATCATAAAGCTGGAAAAAATAAAAGTTATAAATCCAAAAATAATGCCTAATAATGCAGGTGTTAATACAATATAAATCATCTTGTTGACATGAAAGATGTTCTTTAAGAATAAAAATTCAGCTAAATAAATACCGAAGCCGATCCCAACACAAAACCCGACGAACGTGATAATGTATTTTATAATTTTCTCAATCATTCAACTCCTCCTTCCCATAAGAATTTTATATAATCATAATGATTTTAACATAGTGAGCAGAAAAGTCAAATTATGAGAATCAAAAAAACCTTAAGCATCCTATTTACACTTTTACGAACCTCATTTGCCTTCAATAGTTGCTCCAAAAAATAAAAAAAAAGGGCTATGCCCTTAATTACTGCCTATTGTCGTATTTACTAATGAAACCGCTTCATCTTCTTTTAAATCCTTTGACAAAATAAGCTCACTCACTAGGATTTGCTTCGAGTTATTAAGCATTTTTCTCTCACCAGTTGACAATCCCTTTTCTCGATCCAAAATTTCTAAATTCCTAACAACAGTCGCAACTTCAAAGATGTTTCCAGTTTTAACCAATTCCAAATTAGAACGATATCTGCGATTCCAGTTATCAGGCATAGAACTCTTATCCTGCGCTAAAATATCCATGACCTGTCCAAAAGCCGTCCTGTCCACAACTTTTCGAACACCTAAATTTTCAGCATTGTCAATCGGCAACATTACTTTCATGTTCTTAATGGGAAGTTTTAATATATAAAACTTCTTCAACTCTCCTAGCAGTTCTTTCTCTTCAATTCCTTCTATTACCCCTGCTCCATGCATAGGGTACACTACTTTATCACCAATTTTAAACATAAGCAACCTCCATGCAGTAATGTTATCTTTATTATACACCATAAAAGATTTATTTTCAATAAAACTATATTTTACTATTTGTCTAAACGCTTGTCAACACCTTTGTTTCAGCGTTCAAAATTTTTTTTTAAAAACATTATTCCTTTTTCTTTAAAATAAACTGTGATAAAATGTAATTAATCAAAATTTTCTAACAATATAGCTTGAAGTGGTTGAGCTTACAAATATCGGAGGGTTTTATGAAAGATGCAATCTATGACGAATTTCAAGATAAGGTAGACGAAGTCCTTATCAGACATGCAAGTTTATTGGATATCTTAAGCAAAATCAATGATGCCGAATCCAAATCAAATCGAGCTGTGATTAAATCCATTACAAGCTGTGGCTGTATTTCCCTAGATGCCAACAAGACACCTGCACCGGAGGGAACACCCTATGAGGATTTGAAGGAATATCGAGCTGATCATATCAAAGGCGCCCTATGCCCTACTTGTCGAGACAAAATAGAAGAGGAACTTGGCAATCTAGAATTCTATATTGCCGCTCTGTGCAATTCGCTGGATATCAACCTCTATGACATCATGCTCAAAGAATACAAAAAAATCAATGCACTTGGCAAATTTGGTCTCTATTAAGACTGATGTTTCATATTTACTGTCAAACATGCGAAAAACTTCGATTCCCCTGAGGGTCTCGAAGTTTTCTTTTATTTTTGGCGTTTTGTTCCTAGTTCCTAAATGGCTAAAAAAAGTATTTGAAAACTTCGTCAATATGCTGCATGCCAACGACTTGGAAATTTTGAGGTCTCTCAAGCCCCTCTAAATTACTCTTTGGAATAATCGCCTTTTTAAAGCCCATTTTTGCAGCTTCATTAACCCTTTGCTGGGCTTGATTGACATTTCTGATTTCACCGGTTAGACCAACTTCTCCAAAAATAACCATGTCACTTGGAATACACACTTCTCTAAAACTTGAAGCTATAGCCATCACCACTGCTAAATCTGCTGCCGGTTCCTCTATGGAGACTCCCCCTACAACGTTTAAATAAATATCTTGGTTGTAGAGGGACATGCCAACTTTCTTTTCCAGCACCGCCGTCAAAAGCACCAATTTGTTATAGTCAATTCCAATTGCCATTCTTCTCGGCATGTTGAAATTGGTTTGAGAGGCAAGACACTGCATCTCAACCAACACAGTTCTAGTCCCTTCTAAAGTGGGAATAATCACTGACCCTGCCTCTTTTTTATCCGAGTTGGTCAAGAAAATTTTAGACGGGTTATCCACTTCTATGAGACCACGATTTGTCATCTCGAAAATTCCAATCTCATTTGTCGATCCAAACCTATTTTTAACGGCTCTTAATATTCTAAAAATGCTCTGCCTCTCTCCTTCAAAGTAGAGAACTGTATCCACCATGTGTTCGAGAATTTTAGGGCCTGCAATAGCCCCCTGTTTTGTAACATGTCCGACAATAAATGTCGTAACGCCAAACTTCTTTGCAATATTCATAAACTGATTTGTAGCCTCTCTGACTTGGCTTACAGTTCCCGGCGCCGACGAAATCTCGGGGTTAAAGACAGTCTGTATGGAATCGACAATTAGAACCTGTGGCTTGAGTTGCTCCACATGGTATTTAATTCTCTCGATGTTGTTCTCTGCCACAATATAAAGCTCCTCAGCACCCGCTGAAAGCCTCTCAGCCCTCAACTTAGTCTGTTTTACGGATTCTTCCCCAGAAACATACAACACGGTGTTCTTTTGAAGGGAGAGATTATCAGCCACTTGAAGCAATAGCGTTGATTTCCCAATACCTGGGTCTCCACCAACCAATATCAGTGAGCCCGTGACAAGACCCCCACCCAAGACGATATCAAGTTCTCGCATCCTTGTGGATTGCCTCTTTTCATGATCAAAGGTGATATCTCTCAATTTCTGAGGTTTCGCTTCGTGGCTGATATTGAGCCGATTGTCCTTCACTTGTTTTTCTTCTAGTTCTTCAACAAAACTGTTCCACTCGCCACATTCTGTACATCGACCTAACCACTTGGCAGAAATATAGCCACAGTTCTGGCATATAAATTTTGTCTTTTGTTTAGCCATTGTCCCTCCTTGCAATTTCCCATTTAACCTCTAATTCTTCTGATGCAAGTTCAATATCAATTTTGACAACGACTTCATCTACACTTAATAAAATATCAGCAACCTGATCTTTAATCATTCTATCAATCCCACGCTTAAGAGGCCTTGCGCCATATTCCGAATCGAAATTATAAGCTGCAATATGCGCCGGAACCTCTTCACTATAAGTCACTTCAATCCCACGATCCCCCATGGTTTTCACAAACCGATCCATCTCATTTTGAACAATTTGTGACAGATGTCCAAGTTCAAGTTCACGAAAGACGATAATCTCATCCAGACGATTGACAAACTCTGGCTTGAAGTACTTTTTAGCTGCATCCCTGAGTTTTTCTGAATCCACTGATTTTGAATCCCTACTGCCAAACCCAACCGCCTTTTTAGAAAGTTCCTCCACGCCTAGATTTGATGTGAGAATTAAAAGCGTATTCTTAAAGTCAACCGATTTTCCACGGCCATCTTTGATGCTTCCCTCATCCATTATGGAGAGCAGAATATTCAAAATATCTGGATGGGCTTTCTCCACTTCATCAAATACTACCACACAATACGGATTCTTTTTCACTTCATTGGTCAGAAGGCCTCCTTCTCGATTGCCCTCGTATCCTGGCGGCGAACCAATCAACTTGGAAACAGCATGTTTTTCCATATATTCTGACATATCTATTTTCACAAGTGCCGTTTCATCTCCATAGAATACATCTGCAATGGCTTTTGAGAGTTCTGTTTTTCCAACTCCAGTCGGCCCCACAAACAGATACGATCCCACCGGCTTCTTCTCATCCTTAATGCCCAATCTAGAGCGCTTTAAGGCACTTGAAATGATTTCCACCGCATCTGTCTGTCCTAAAATTCGCTCTTCAAGTAGAGATTTTAAGTTTCTAAGCCTATCTTTTTCATGAGTTTGCAATTTCGTAACTGGAATATTGGTCCAATCTGAAATCGCCTGCTCTATCTCCTGCTCAGAAATTGTCAGCTTCTTGGCCCTCATGAGCTGTCTCGCATTTTCGTTGCCCTCAATATGTGACAAAATGCGTTTTTCTTCATTTTGAAGTCTCGATGCATTTGTAAAATCCATGTCTAATATGGCTTCCTCCTTGTGTTCTTTCAACAGTTGGAGGCGATATTTGAGCTCATCTAATATTTTGATGGTCTTTAGGTTTTCAATTCTCTTTTTAGAGCAAGCCTCATCGATGATATCTATCGCTTTATCTGGAAGCTGTCTGTCTGGAATATACCTCACTGAAAGTCTTATAGCAGTCTCAATTGCTTCATCCGATATGACAACATCATGATGTTTTTCATATTGATGCTTGACGAAATTTAAAATTGTCAGTGTCTGCTCATAGGTTGGTGCTTCAAGTGTCAGCGGTATCAAACGCCGCATGAGCGCTTCATCTTTTTCTATATACTTTTGATAATCAGAGTACGTTGTCGTTCCAATAAGTTGAATTTCACCAGTGGTTAATATGGGTTTAAGCATCCCTATTGCATCCAGAGACTTCTCGCCTGTTGCCCCAACACCAATCAGCGTGTGGAGTTCATCAAAAAAAGCAATGTACTTTTTATTTTCTCTAAGCTCTCGAATCAGTTCTGTAAAGCGTTCTTCAAACTGACCTCTAAACATAGTCCCCGATACAAGCTGTCCTATATTTATAGAAATCACTTCTTTTTCCTTCAGACTATCAGGCACTCTGCCAGAGACAATTCGATTGACCAATCCCTGAACCAGCGCCGTCTTGCCAACCCCTGGCTCACCCACAATACATGGATTGTTCTTCGTCCGTCTAGTCAGAATCTGAATCAGCCTGTTAATTTCCTCATCTCTTTCTATAATCTCTTGGAAAGGGCTATCCTTTGCAATCTCGTTTAAATTGATGCCCATTCTTCTGAGAATTCCCGGTTCTTCCGCTTCTTCATATGCCTCTTGGAACTCTGCAAGGCGAACCCCACGGCCTCTGATATCTCCGCCTTTTATAATATGAGGTTTTTCATCATCCGAAGGTTCATCTATCATATTTAAGAGGATTTTCTGAACGTCTAGACTCAATTTTGTCAGTACTTTATATCCAATTGCGTACTTATCTTGCATAATGCTCATAAAAATATGTTCCGGCAGGATTTCATCACTGCTGGTTTCTGTGGAATATTTATAACTTCTCTCTAGGCATGCCTTGGCACGGGGAGTGTAATCTTCTATGACATTTCCAAGCTCTCCTTTGCCAATCATTTTCATCAATTCAAAGCGCAAATCATCTGTGGTGATATTGTAATAGTCAAATACAGCATGGACTTTGGAGGATTTAATCATGGATAGCCCAAGTATCAAATGCTCTGTGCCCACAAACCTGTGCCCCAAGTCTCTGGCTTCTGCAAATGCATTGTTGATTACATCGTTTGCATTTTCATTGAAGTTGTATTTAAACATGTTTTTCTCCTTTAACTCAACGCTTCCATTTTATCAGATATACTTCTATTAGTTTATCACTCATTGCCAAATAAGGAAACGTCAAAGATCGTCCCTCATTTTTGACCCATGTCATCCCATTCGTCCATGATTTTTGAAACTGCACATGAAATATGCTCCCATTACCGCTTCAGCTTGAGGTTTGAATTAAGCTGATTTCAGTAGTGGGAGCATAGCCTAATGCTCTCAAGTCAATTGCTCATTGTCAATACAGCGTTTTATCTTTCACTGCTCTCTTTGGCTTGTTCGATAACCTTCACTGCTATCTGCATTGGTACTTCTTCATAACGTTCCACTCTCATGCTAAACCAGCCTCTGGCCTGAGTCATGGACCTGAGGTCTGTTGCATAGACAAACATTTCAGATTGTGGCGCTTCAGCAATGACCTTTTGATATCCCAGTTCATCTGGTTCCATTCCAAGAATTCGACCACGCCTTCTATTCATATCGCCCATAATATCACCCATGAATTCATCTGGCACATAGATTTCAACATGCATAACTGGTTCTAGAAGAACCGGTTGAGCCATTTCCATACCTTTTTTGAACGCCAAGTGAGCCGCCATTTTGAAGGCCATTTCAGAAGAGTCAACTGGGTGATAGGAACCATCCAGAAGCGTTGCCTTCATATTGACCACAGGAAATCCTGCTAAAATGCCTCTTTCACATGACTCTTGAAGTCCTTTTTCAACAGCCGGAATATACTGTCTTGGCACTGAGCCGCCAAATATCTTTTCTTCAAACGTAAAGGCATCGTTGGATGGTTCAAATTTCACATGAATATCCCCATACTGTCCAGCACCGCCTGATTGTTTTTTGTGTTTACCTTGAACTGTTGCAACACCTTTTATGGTTTCTCTATAGGCAACCCTTGGATCTTCCAGTTTTACCTCGACACCAAAGATGTTCTTTAGCTTACTGGTGATAACTTGAACTTGCATTGTTCCCTGTCCACCTATGAGGGTCTGTTTGGTTTCTACATTTCTCTCTATACAGAATGATGGGTCTTCATCAATCAGACGATGGAGTGAAGCACCAATTTTTTCCTCATCGCCTTTGGACTTTGGTTCCACTGCAAGGAACAGAGCTGGTTTTGGCAAATTGATGCCAACAAATTTTATCGGATTGTCCTTATCGCAAAGAGTATCCCCAGTTTCTGTGTACTGAAGTTTTGCAGTTGCACCAATATCCCCAGCGATTACTCTATCACATTCTAATTGTTCCCTTCCTCTCAAAAGGAATAATGATCCAATTTTTTCTTTTTCATCTTTATTTGCATTAAGCACTTCCATATCCTTTTTCAGCATGCCCGAATATACTTTGAAGATTGAAATCTTGCCGACAAACGGGTCAACCATAGTTTTAAATACCAATGCTGAAAACGGTTCATCATCAGACAATTTCCGTTCAATTTCTTCCTCAGTATCTGGATTCATACCCTTGTATACGCCACTATGCATATCACTTGGTGTTGGCATGTAGTCGAAAATCATATTCATTAAAGTGTGAATACCAATTCTCTTTTCTGCACTGCCCACGAGAACAGGTACAATTTCACCCGCTAAAACCCCTTTTCTAAGGCCATCATGAATCTCTTCAGTGGTAAACTCCTCCCCTTCAAAATACTTCATCATCAATTCTTCATCGCTTTCCGCAACCGCTTCGATGAGCATATCTCTAATTGGTTTCACTCTTGGAAGCATTTCTTCAGGAATCTTGGCATCTACACATTCACTGCCATTGAACTCCCTGCCTATCTGATCCACTACGTTTATAAATCCATTGAAATTCTCACCTTCGCCAATAGGAATACAGAAAGGAGCGATTTTCTTGCCAAAAGTATCTTTAAGTTCCTTAATCAGCTTCACATAACTCACGTTTTCCTTGTCCATTTTGTTCATAAAAATAATTTTAGGCATATCCCTTTTTTCTGTAAAGTTCCATGCTTTTTCAGTTCCGACTTCTATGCCAGACGATGCGTCAATCAGAATAACTGCCCCACCAGC
Source organism: Firmicutes bacterium UBA6806 (assembly GCA_002452745.1). GTDB lineage: Bacteria > Bacillota > Clostridia > Peptostreptococcales > Acidaminobacteraceae > Fusibacter_A. The sequence goes on along the minus strand of DKFC01000026.1, from coordinate 13,535 downwards.
AACCCTCAAGGCGCTGAAGACATCTCCCACAAAATCAAAATAGCCCGGTGTATCTAAAAAATTATATTTATGATCCTGCCATTCAATTGGAACCACTGAAGCGCCAATACTGAACTTTCGGTTAATTTCTTCTTTATCAAAATCTGAAACGGTATTCCCGTCATCTACCTTTCCCATTCTCTTAGTAACCTTAGTTGTATAGAGCAAAGCCTCTGTCAAAGTGGTTTTCCCGCTGCCACCATGACCTAAAAATGCAACATTTCTGATCTTGTCCACCGTGTAATTCTTCATAACAATCTTTCTCCTCTCATTATGCAGATTTATTCGAATTTTCGCATTATTTATAATATTCTATAAACTTTTCAAAATTCCTTCTATCATTTACAAAAAAAGTCTCAAAATAATGAGATTATTTTGAGACTTTGAGATTGATTGAATTATGACTTTGTACACTTCTTCTAAAGAATTCCAGACATTTTCACAACTTCAAGACCGTTTTCCTCCCAAGCCTTGATAATTGCATTTAGCCCAATTGAATCACTAGGCATATGACCAGCTACAATGATGTTGCCGATATTCTGCTCACGAACCGCCTTGATGACGTCTTCTGGAGCATGCATCGCCACAATAGTTCCAACCCCTGCTTCAAAATAGGCTTTATACACTTCCACGCCGCCATTTGTACCGCCTGCATAGAGAACGGCAATTTTGCCTGCATAATCCTTAGGAGAACCACATCTGATAACTGGGCTTGCAAGAGCATTTTTATAAATTTCCAGTTCATTAAGTGCTTCGATGATATCTTCTAATCGCTTTTTAGGCTTGCTTTCAAATTTTTCGTCCAAGTACTTTTGAACAAACCGCTCACCAATCATATCCGCAGGCATATGAATGTTCATGAACGGCATGCCACTCAATCTTGCAAAGGATGAAATGCGATCATAATTAGAAACATGATTTGAAATATCCACTGTGTTAATCTTCTTGCTTAACGCTTTTTGTGCTCTGTTAATTGGCACGCCAAATTCCATCATCTTATCAATTTGTCTCTCCATAACTTTGTGGAAATCAACTTGGGCTGTATCTGCCTTCGGATGGTGGCTGACAACTAAATCAAAACCAAGTTGCTTTGCCAGCAGTATTTCAGGGTTTTCCATGTCTATGCCAATTAAAACGCGTTTTATTTGGTCACCTTCAACACTGATTGTCGTATCATGTGGCTGTTCATCCAAACCCGCAAGTCTTAAAGCAATGTCCATAATTTCCCTTGTATTCATAATTGCCCTCCTTCTTAACCTGTCTATCTAAATGATACACCTTTTTAACTCGTTTTCCTATGGCATTCCCCTGAGAACGCTCATTACGTTTTTGTAAAAAAACAGACCACATCACTTCGAACTCAGCCTATTGCTGCCTTTCAATGCAATGTGGTCAATTAGATATGGTTATGGTGGTTATTATCTCACTGGGCATGCTCCAGTTTCACAACCCTCAGTCCCAATGTCAAAGCTCATTTCCTCTTTTTCATATTTGGTGATAAGCGATGGTCTGAACGGTTTCATCTCTGCAACGCGTTTGTTGTACTCCGCTTCGTCTATTGCTTCATATGGAAGCATTTGATAGAAACTGTCATCAAACGGAAGGAAGGAAAGTGCCACTGTATCATCCCAGTTCTTGTCAACCCATTCTTCAACTTGTTCCCATTCATCTGGTCTTACATGGACAGTGATAGAACAGTTGTGATCCACGTAATTTTCCATGAAGAGTTTATAATTTTCAAGTTGTTCCAAAGCCGACACATCGTTTTTGGTCTTTCCAACAGGCGCTTTCACAGGGAATTCCACAATCTTAGTGGTACATGTTTCCCACTCCTGTCCCACTTCTGGGAATACAGGATACCCAAGTTCTTCACAAACTTTAACCAGTGGATCGTGTGAGTTGATTCTAACACGTCTAATGAAGTATGGCGAATGTGAATAGTGAACACCACTGGATACACTTGGAAGCTGAGACAAAGTGCCCTCTGGCTTAACAGTTGTCACTAGGATTGGGGCTCTTCCGCCCAATTCAGCTGCATATGTTTTCGCTTCGTTATTGGCAACCTCCCTGAGTTTTCTAAGAAGGGATGCTTGTTCTTCATGCCCCATGTGAGTGGCATTGACCATGTCTTGCCATCCTGTAAGAGAACATCCAAGAAGCTTATCTCTCTGTTGTACATTGTTCCAAAGGGGGAGCTCAAGTTCAACGCAAGTCATACGGTAGCTTGAACGTGCCGATAACTTCTGAGCTTTCAAAAGACCTTGAACATCCAAATAGTCACCATCTACAAACGCAAATACGTTAATCGTCGTAAGGTTGCAAAGCCCCTTGCTGTCCAGTAGAATCTCTCCGCATGGGTTGACACCGTTGAAATTATCTCTTCTCTTTGCACCTGCAACTTCGTTGACCCAGCCTGGCTCACCTGAATATCTCATTTTTTCAAGCTGCCACTTAATCATTTCTCTACTTGGTTTCTCTTTATAGTAAATCGAATTGTTACTCATTTGTCTATGGAGAATCTCTTCATTGACAACCCATTTGCCGTCTTCCATAATATAGAGATTTGATTTGGCTTCGATACATTCCTTATCATCTGCATCCACTAGAACGATTTCAGCAGTACGTCTTACACCACCTACAACGACGTTTTCGCCAATCACATTGGCGATGTCCAAACAGTCGATTGGTCTGAGTTTAACTGTTTTGGTCTCATGAAGCAATCCAAGTTTTTTAATCACTCTGTCAATTTTATGGAACATGTTTTTAAGGCTCGTATGCCCACTTGCTGTTCCTCCAAAGGTCATGAGCTTTTCACCCTTAGGCCTTACATGGTCATAATCTATGATGATGGTTTTGATATTTCTATATTCATTTGTGTGAATCAATTTCAAGAAGAAATCCAGTGATTGCACCCAACCCTCTTTTGAATCTCCAATTGTAATTTTGACCGTGTTGTTATAGAAGAATTCCATACTTGTATTGTCTTCCCTCTCAGAACGAGGCAGTGGCGTATAGTCTTTGTGAACCACTTCAAAATCAGTTCTGACTTTAGGCAGAAGTGACACGTCCTCTTTCAGGATTCTAATGCCAACCCCTGATCCAATCATCAACAGGTAAAACACATCTTTAAACGCATCAAATGAGTTGATAATTTGGAAACTACAGTTGTAGTTTGCCATTGGATAATGCTTTGCAACAGGTGTTCCGCCGACCCAGAAAGTTCTGCCAGACAAGAACTGTCTTAAGTTGAAAATATTATCAAAGAGTTCCTCGGCTTCAGCTCTGCTCGTCTGAGCAATTGTACAGTTATACTCAACAGCACGCCTAATGGTCTCCCACCAATACTCTCTTCTCTTTTCCTCTGGGAGCCACCTTGAATAAGTTCTATAATAAACAAAATCCCCTAGCTGTTGCATAGGAGAGTCCATGTGTTTATACTTGCTGATAAACTCATCCGTCAAAAGACGATGGTCTTCTTTCTTTCTCGAAGTTCTCGTCTTGTCTTTTTCATTTCTATATATGATATATTTCTTTGCAACATCTTTTCTCGGACTTTCCATCAATAAGTCTTCCACCATATCTTGTATCTCATCTACCGATATAGGAAGTTCTCTTCCCTTTGATGCTTCTAATATAGAATCCCCGATGGAAGCACTGAGAACCTCATCCGTTCCCGCAGTTGTTTCCAACATAGCTTTCTCTATAGCTCTAACGATTTTGCTGATTTCAAAATCGACAATATTTCCATCACGCTTAACTACCTTCATAGATTCGTATCCCACCTTTGCACAATATTTAGTAATTTGTTTTTGCTGTTAACACTATATATTGTACCATCAGATATATAAACTGTAAATAATCAGTTTGCTCAAATCCACAAAAAACGAACCAAAAGTCCTACTTCTGGTTCGCCATTTTTTGTCAATTTTTCGTGTTTATCTTGCTCTTATTTTTTGCCTAATAATCGAAACATGTTCTTCTTATAGGCTTCCACTCCTGGTTGGTCAAAAGGATTTACCCCCAGCGCATAACCGCTAATGCCACATGCCTTCATGAAAAAGTAGAGCAGTTTCCCGAAATGATAGGCATCTTTACTTGGCAGTTCAATCACTAGATTTGGCACATTGCCATCCACATGAGCTTCTAGCGTCCCTTTAAACGCATTCTCGTTCACATAGCTCATAGTCTTACCTGCAAGGTAATTCAAGCCATCGAGGTCTTTGTCCTCTAACTCTAAAACAATGTCTTTTTCCACTGATTCAACTCGAACCACCGTTTCAAACATATGTCTAGGGCCATCTTGAATCATCTGACCCATCGAATGAAGATCTGTTGTGTTATTCATTTTAGTTGGGAATAAGCCCTTCCCGTCTTTGCCTTCACTTTCTCCATAAAGCTGCATCCACCATTCAGCTAGGAAAGCCATAGACGGTTCATAGTTTACAAGCACTTCTATGCTCTTGCCCTTATTATAGAGAACATGTCTCATCAGTGCATATTGATAACATGGGTTCTCGTCGATGGTGGTGTTTGAAAACTCAGCCTCTCCATCCTTTGCACCTGCCATAAGTGCATCTACATCTACGCCCGCCACTGCAATTGGCAAAAGTCCAACTGGTGTAATCACCGAGAATCTGCCTCCAACATTTGATGGAATCACAAAAGTTTCATAGCCTTCATCATTTGCAAGTGTTCTAAGTGCTCCCTTTTCAGCATCTGTAGTGGCGAAGATTCTATGTTTTGCGCCTTCTTTTCCATATTTCGCTTCAACTGCCTTTTTCAGAACCCTAAAGGCAATTGCTGGTTCTGTTGTCGTCCCCGATTTAGAGATGACGTTCAAACACACCTCTTGCGAATCAATGATTTCAAGTAGATCAGACAAGTAAGTTCCACTGATGTGATTACCAGCGAAGTAAACTTTAGCCCCACCTCGCTTCTCCTTTGGGAGTTCATTGTAAAAAGTATGTGTCAAGGCGTCGATGACTGTCTTAGCACCTAGGTAAGAACCGCCAATTCCAATGACAATTAGAACATCCGCCATGCTGTTGATACGTTTTGCCGCTTCTTTTAATCTTTGAAATTCATCCTTGTCAAAGTTAGATGGGTAATGCAACCATCCAACGTAATCACTGCCTTGCCCCTTTTCGCTGTGAAGCACTTCGTGTGCTGCAAGTATTTGCGGTTTGTAGTATTCGTATTCATGTGCTTTTGTTAAACTATTTTGATAGCTAAATTTAATCTCGCTCATAATATCCTCTCTGATTCTATTAACTTATTTGAGTTTCCCAGTTGAGTTATTTCCCTAAATTTGGATTGTTTTATTTAAGATTTAAAGGTGAGTACACTTTTCTTCGATGCAGTCTCCTCTTCTATTCTAATTGAGCCTGATGCATCTTAGAGTAAATTGCCGCACCTATAATGCCCGCGTCATTTTTTAATTTGGCAATTTCAATTTTGGCTACATCAGCGTCTTTAAAGTATTTAAGTGCATCAAGTGACTGTCTGAGTTTGTCTAAGAAAAAATCACCTGCCCCTGCAAGTCCGCCCCCCAAGAGAACGATTTCAGGGTCTATCATGCTGACCACGTTGATGATTCCAATACTGAGATACTTGACAAATCTATCCACTACTTTATTTGCCAATGCATCACCCTCCCTTGCGGCATCAAAAATCATCCTACCATTAATCAGTTCCGGTTTTCCACCAGTGATTTCCATAAGGCATTCAGAAGTCTCACCTTCTGCCAATAAATGTCTGGCATATTTTATAATAGCGGTTGACGAGGCAAATGTTTCAAGGCATCCGTTATGTCCACAATTACAGATATAAAAATTTTCACCGATAATCATATGACCAATTTCAGAGCCAATCCCATGATGACCTGAGACGACTTCCCCATTTACGAGAATGCCTCCACCAATGCCTGTTCCAAGGGTTAAAATAACTGCATTTTTATAGTGTCCCTTTTGAGCAACCTGAAATTCGGCAACCCCTGCCACGGTGGCATCGTTGTCAATAAAAACTGGAAGTCCTATTTTGGGTTCTAATGACGCTCTTAGTGGAACATGGTACCAATTCAAATTCACACAGGCCAGCACTTCTCCTGTATGCGGATCAGCAATCCCAGGAATTCCAATCCCCACACTGCTCACTTCATATTCGGTTGACAACGCTTTTACAATGGTGGCAATGTCTTCTATAATGGGCTCACTGCCCCTTTCAACTTTTGTCTCCAAAGACATGCTCATCAAAATACTTCCATCATCATCTACAACACCGCCGGCAATATTCGTCCCACCTAAATCAATTCCTATATACATATAGGTGCCTCCCCATCATTATAGTCAACCATATTATACCTCAATTTTTTCAATATTCCAAATGTCTTTCGCATATTCTAAGATGGTTCGGTCACTGCTAAACTTTCCTGCATTTGCAAGGTTTGCGAGACATTTTCTAGCCCACTGTTCTCTGTCTCTATAGGCCGCATCCACTTGCCACTGAGCTGTTACATAAGCCTCAAAATCATATAGGATAAAGTAGTTATCCGGCAGATGCCAAGAAGCCCCAATCAACAAACTATTGTGAAGTTCTTTGAACATTCCAGTACCGTCATCATCAAAGGTTCCATCAATTAGAGTATCTACAATTCTCTTAAGTCTAGGGTTCGACAAGTAAATTTCCACAGGGTCATATGTTGCGCCCATCGCTTCAATCTCGTCTGCCTTAGCACCAAATATGAAATTGTTTTCAGCACCGGCTTCTTCGACGATTTCCACATTGGCGCCATCTAAGGTTCCAATTGTCGGCGTTGCATTTAGCATAAACTTCATATTGCCCGTTCCAGAAGCCTCTTTACCAGCTGTTGAAATCTGTTCAGACAAATCTGCCGCTGGAAACAATCTCTCTCCATAAGATACCCTGTAGTTCGCAACAAAAACAACTTTAACCCGTCCTGCAACCTCTTCATCATTGTTCACAAGGTTGGCGATTTCATTTATAAATTTGATAATCCCCTTAGCTCTCACATATCCTGGTGCTGCCTTTGCACCAAAGATAAACGTCCTAGGGACTAAATCAATTTGAGGATTTTCTTTGATATCAAAATAGAGGTTTAATATCTGGAAGGCATTTAACAGCTGTCTTTTATATTCATGCAATCTCTTAATTTGAATATCAAAAATCGACTCTGGGTCAATTTCAACACCCTCCACTTTCTTGATATAGTTTGCCAGTTCTATTTTTTTATGCTTTTTAATTTCCATGAGTCTGCTTAAAATTGCTTGATTGTCTGAGTATTGATTCAGCTCTTTTAATCTATCCAATTGTTTCAGCCATGTCTCATGTCCTAATAGTTCATTTATAAAGGACGTCAATTCTGGATTGCAAAGGGCCAGCCACCTTCTCTGTGTGATGCCATTGGTCTTATTTTGAAATTTATTTGGAAAAAGATTATACCAATCCTTCAACTCTTGATATTTCAATATATCAGTGTGAAGTTGAGCAACGCCATTGATTGCTTTGCTCCCGTATATTGCCAAATAGGCCATGTGAATCATATGTCCCTGTATCATGCGCATTTTATTAATTTTCTCTTTTTCATAGCCCAACTCTTTAAGCTCTGCAACAAACATCTTGTCAATTTTCTCTACTATTTCATAGATCCTTGGCAAAAGTTCTTTATAAAATCCATCCCACCATTTTTCAAGGGCTTCTGAAAGGATTGTATGATTGGTATAAGCAAAGGTTTGTGTGGCAATTCCCCATGCTTTTCTAAAGCTCAGATGTTCTTCATCTATCAACAGTCTCATCAACTCTGGAATTGCAACAACAGGATGGGTATCGTTCAACTGAATTGCGACAAAATCTGGAAACTGGTCAAAATGCTGACCGTGTTTTAGCTTAAATCGTTTCAACAAATCCTGCAAGGATGCACTGACAAAAAAGTATTGTTGTTTAAGTCTCAGTATCTTGCCTTCATTCTCTGAATCATTTGGGTATAACACTCTTGAGATATCCTCTGCTCTGTTCTTTTGTTTTACAGCTTCATCATATTCTTGATCGTTAAATTTTTCAAAATCAAAAGGCAATAATGATTCTGCTTTCCAGAGCCTCAACGTGTTGACATTCTTCACATCATAACCGATAATCGGCGTATCATATGGAACGGCCATAACATCTCCATCTGTAAAATGAACGATTACAGCTTCATCAATTCTACGAACTGACCACGGATCACCATATTTGAGCCAGTTATCTGCAACTTCCTCTTGAAAACCGTCCACAATAAGCTGTTTAAAAATACCATAATCATAGCGAATTCCATACCCTTGAACTGGTATTTGCACTGCCGCAGCTGAATCTAAAAAACAAGCTGCCAACCTGCCTAAGCCACCATTTCCAAGACCAGCATCTTCCTCGATTTCCTCTAATTCATTTAATTTAAGTCCCAATTCAGCCAACGCTTCACGGTATTTCTGTTCACTTCTCAGATTTAGGATATTGTTGCCAAGTGCCCTCCCCATCAAGAATTCCGCAGACAAATAAAATGCCTGTTTCCTCTCTGAATAAAGCTGTGTTGTCTGTTCCCATCTCTCAGCTATATCCGCCATAATGGTCTTTGCAAAAGCCTGATATAAAGCCTGCTTTGATGCTGTCTTCACAGTACTTCCATCATTTGATTTCAATATCATATTCATGCTATTTACCGTCTCGTTCATATTGTCACCCTTTCATTTCTATCAACCTAACTTCCCTATACTAATTATCATCTTCTAAATATAAAACTCTTTTGGATGCTGTAATCCTCTTGATCTATCCGGCATTTTCCATCTGTTTCTGCTTCAATTTTAACCAATTCATATTTGTTGTGGTTTTTATAGTCAAAAGTTATGCCATCATCAACATAGAGCTCGTATTCGGATACTTCATGGGTAAAGCCTAATAATACAAAGGATTTTCGATTCAATCGGTTCACACGATTTTTAGGAGCAACAAGTGGAAGGAGTTTATCTGGTCTAATGAAAATCAAAAGTTCTTCCAATGTCGCTTTTATATAGTGATATCCCGAATCATATATTTGAAACTGTTCTTCTGAGATATCCTCATAAGCTGTTGCTCTCCAAAGCAACATTTCCTCTGGCAAATAGACAAACCTTCCCACTGCGTTCTGCTCATACACCGGAGCAAGCATCAGCGAATCTCCCACTAAAAGCTGATCTTCCACTCTCTTAGATGCTTCATCCTCATACTCAAAACTCAAGGGTTTAAACATCATGCCATAGGTAATTGAAGCCTTCATAAACTCAGAATAGAGAAATGGAATCATTGAATATCTCAGTCTGATAAGATTTCGAATGTGCTCTTTCACTTTGCCTTCAAATCGCCAAGGTTCTTGATTACGCGTTCCCATGGCACTGTGATTTCTCAAGAGTGGGGTAAACAGGCTAAACTGCATCCATCGAACCATTAATTCTGGACTCACATTATCTTGAAATCCGCCAGTATCTGCACCTGCGTATAAGAATCCCACCATGTTTAACGACGGCATCATTTGAATGTTCAATTTTAAATGCTCCCACCACGAGTGATTGTCTCCAGTCCATATTCCCGAGTGTTTTGCCATTCCCACATGTGATGCTCTTGTTATAAGCAACATTCTCTGATTGGCGTTTAAAATTTTGAACCCCTCATCTGCGGCTCTTGTCATAAAATAACCGTAGAGATTATGTACATCATAATGACTGATGCGCTTTCCTTCTATATTGTGATACATGCTCTTATAGTCTTCATCTGCGTTAGAAAGCCTTGCGACTCTATCTGTCATCTCAAAAAATGAGTAGATATCCATGTTTGTATTTTCATGTTCTTTAAGCCAGATAAAGAGTTCTCTTAGTCCTTTTTCCGAATAAAATACGGCAGGTTCGTTCATATCGTTCCAGAAACCTTGAATGCCCTTTTTCATAAGCCCATGATATTTTTCGCCAAACCACTTTCTGACATCTGGGTTTAAGAAATCTGGAAAGTGAACTTTTCCAGGCCATACGGCTGCCACAAAAGGTTCACCAGATTCATCTGTACAAAAATAGCTGTTTTTGAGACCTTCATCATAGACATCATAGCCTTGCTCAATTTTTACACCTGCGTCAATAATGGGAATCAATTTGATATCTCTAGCCAGCATCTTCTCATTAAAGGATTCAAATTCTGGAAAATTTCTCTGGCTGATGGTAAAGTCTTTAAACCTTTCCATGTAGTCTATATCTAAATAAATGGCATCACATGGAATGTCGTATTGATCAAATCCATCGGCAATATTTTCGACGATTTCCATGTTTTCATAGCTCCATCGACTCTGCTGATAGCCAAATCCCCAAATAGGAGGCACATAACTTTGACCAATGGATTTTCTAAATGAGGTGACAATCTCATTTGGCGTTCCCCGATAGATATAAACATCGAAATCAATACCTTCAACTGTTATTTCAAAATTCTCTTGATTGGTAAAACCAATATCATATGTTATTTTTCCAGCAAAATCTATATAATACCCCATACTCTGATCTCTGCTATGTACAATAAAAAAATTATGTGCAGCATATAGAGCTGTTTTTCCCGGCATATGCTTTGGTTCATCTGTGCAAAAGGACACATACTGATACCCTCTTTTATTGATTCCCCTTAAATTTTCTCCAAGTCCATAAACACAGTCTTCTATGTCCATAGCAATTGTCAAATGTGTTGTTGCTTCAAATGTTGTTGCTTTAAATAGATGATCTGTTTCAAATGCCTTTTCATGAAAATCGTTTAGGATGATACTCTCTGTAGGAAATGGTCTTCCAAATCTTACCTTTTCGACTTGGTTCTCACTAAAATACTTTATCATATTGGCCTCCATTCTTATGGCTTATTCTAAGTCAAATCATTTAAAGTCCTTGATGACTCTCGAATAATCATCTCTGTTGAAAACAACATGTGCTTGCTCTCTCCACCGTCTTCTAACAATCCAATCAATATTTCTGCTGTGGATTCTGCTATGGCCTTGACGGGCTGTCTCACTGTTGAAAGTGCTGGGTTAAAGTATGCTGCATAATCAATATCATCGAATCCAATGACGGAAATATCCTCTGGTATCTTCATTCCGCAATCCAAAATAGCTTTACTTGCACCAATGGCCATTATATCTGAAATGGCAAATACCGCTGTTAAATCTGACGCTTTTTCTAGAAGTCTTTTCATGGCGTTATACGCAGTTTCAAATGTATAAGCGCCCAGTTCAAAATAATTGTCCTTTTTACTGAGTCCATTTGCCAAGAGTGCATTAATATAGCCTCTTGTTCTAGCAGAACCTGTGGATAAATCGCCTGCTCCAGTAGTTATAATTCCAATATTCTGATGCCCCGAACGACACAAATACTCCACTGCTGAAAAGGCCGCTTTTTCATTGTCAATGGAAACACATGAATAGAGTTCTCGATTCACCTTTTCATCCATATTAGTTGAAGCAATGACAATTGGGACTCCCAGCCTCTGAATATCCTCGTTGTTGACGTTATCAAAATCACCACCAAGACAAATCAATCCACATAATTTTTTTTCCATGACAAACTCATATGCAACATCTATATCTCTCATAGAATCAAAATTCAACTGTTGGCTCGAACTGTATTCTTCATTATAATGACTTAAAAGACCATAACCGTTATCTGATAATATGCCTTCTATAAAGCTCAGCATTTGTGCAAAGAAGGGATTGTACATCCCCTTAATTAAAATACCCACATCATCAGAATCTGCCCTTTTTAAATTTCTGGCACTGTTATTTGGAATATAGTTATACTCTTCTATGATTCGTAAAACGTTCTCTCGCGTTTCCGCTTTGACATCAGGATGTTGGTTAATTACTCTGGAAACTGTACTAACGCCTACACCTGCCAATCTTGCTATATCCTTTATATTAACGCCTTTTATGACATCGCCTCCCCTACACTTTACTTTATGTTTAAAATGTACTGCATTCATTGTTAAAATCAGAAAACCTATTATTTTAATTCCATAGTATATAATATTGGAAACGTTTTCGGTAACGTTTCCAATATTATATCACAGAATTTATTTTTTAAAAAGCTGAAATAAAAACACCAAATAAAACGCCGCTTCGTTTAATTGACGACCTCTCTATTCAGTGCTTACCTTTGCCCTTTTGACTTTTCTATGCCTTCATGAGAAGGGCATTTGATTCCATACCTAATTCTCAAAAAAGTTCTAAGAGATTAAATTGTTTATAATCTTGATCTTCCAAATTTGAAATTGTGAGACCAATCAGCCTCACTGCCTTCTCTAAAACAAGAGACTCAAACACACTATCTAGGGTTTCCTGTAGAATTTTTAAGTTATTGGTGTGGTAGTCGAGACTATAGCTTTTGGTAAATTGCTCAAAATCATGATATTTTACTTTAATAGTTATTGTCTTTCCCATGAGCGAACGCTCATCTAAGGCTTTTTGTATCCTCACTAAATATTTGTCCAAAATAGACTTGATTAAAACTTGGTCTTCTGAGTCTTCTTCCAAAGTTGTCTCTTTTCCATACGATTTTCTGTCATGATATTCTTCAACTGGCCGATTGTCTATTCCGTGTATTCTATCGTATATTTCCTTTGCATAACTTTCACCCAAAAAACTATTTAAAAATGGCCTAGGATACTGATAGAGATCAGAAATAGTAAAAATGCCTATGTTATTTAACTTTTGGCAAGTTTTTCTACCCAATCCATGAATTCGAATAATGGGTAGCGGCAATAACAAGTTGGGGACGTCTCCATTTTTAATTTCAAATATGCCATCAGGCTTGTTCCAATCAGAGGCAAGTTTAGCTAAAAACTTATTGTACGAAATCCCCACGGATACCGTTAAGCCGGTCATTTCATGTACATCTTTCTTAATTCTCTTTGCAATTTCATACGGGGGTTCCTGTTCAAAGCTAACATCTATATAGGCTTCATCAATTGAAACAACCTCAACATGATCGAAATGTGTCCTCATATAGCTAAATATTTGTTTGGATATCTCTTGATATCGCCTCATCCTTCCCATGACATAAATACCATTTGGACAGAGTTTTTTAGCAACCACTATGCTCATGGCACTTCTTACGCCAAATTTTCTCGCTTCATACGAACAAGTGGCAACAACACCACGATCTGAGTCGCCACCTACTATAAGTGGTTTTCCACGATATTCAGGATTATCCAACTGCTCAACTGACGCAAAAAAAGCATCTATATCAAAGTGTAAAATACATCTCATTTTTATCTCCACGAACTGTTTATTCAAATTTAACCATCACATCTTATTTTAGAACATTCGTTCTGTTTTGTCAAATTGAATTAAAGTATCCAATTATCAGGCTCTAGATTAATCATGTAATTGGTGGCGCTCAGAACATTGTACACTCCATATGGCTTTTCATATGCCTTTGTTTTCTGCAAATAAAAAA
>DKFC01000029.1 GCA_002452745.1 Firmicutes bacterium UBA6806 | reverse complement strand
CTGACAACTAGCTTAATACATAGGGAATGTTTCTTGACAGGAAAAAGATTACGTGATATAAATACATTAATGAATGTATGTTTAATGTTAAGGTTGACATCTTTAGGCAGGGGCTTCTTGGGGAAGGGTTTACTGATAACTTTATTATGGGGAGGAATCATATGAAAAAAACAGAATTAAAGAATTTTGGGGGGAATGAGCAGAAGGCTAAAAAGATTGCATTTCCACATGAGTTTATTATCGTAATTGTAATGGTGTTACTGGCATGTGCAATGACCTATATTATTCCAGCAGGGGCATACGAGAGGATTAAGTCTGCAACAGGAGGAAGTGTTGTCAATCCAGACGCTTTTAGCTTTATTTCAAACACGCCTGTTCCGTTTTGGAAAATTCCAATGCTATTGGTTAAAGGCTTTTATGATTCAAGCAGTTTAGTATTTGCAATTCTTATCTTTACGGCATCCATGCAAATTGTCATGGCGACAGGTTCATTAAATGCACTGACAGATGTCATCATCAGGAAATTTAGCAAGCGTCAGACGATTGCCATAGTTGTTATTATGGTTGCCATTGCAATATTAAGTGCACCGATGGGCTATTTCCCATTTGTCGCTTTTATTCCGATTGGAATTGTCATCGCAAAACAAGCTGGTTACGATGAGTTAGTCGGTGTAGCCATGATTTGTTTAGCGGCAGCTATGGGACCGAATTCAGGTATGCTCAATCCTTCAACAACTGGGGTGGGAAATCAATTGGCGGGATTGCCAATATTTTATGGGTTTGGATTTCGGGTCATAGGTTTTGTTGTTTTTACAGTGGCAACAATTGCATATGTTATTGGATATGCGAATAAAGTTAAGGCAAATCCAACAAACAGTCTGATGTCCGATTTCCAAAATTCAGATGATATACAAGGTGATTTTAAAAGCACGGAGCTTCAAGAACTGACATTTAGGCAAAAGCTGGTATTGATTGTATTCACGATTTTGATTGGAGTATTGGTCTATGGCTGTACCAAACTGGGATGGGGATTCCAACAAATGTCCGCATTCTTCATCGTTACTGGCATCGTCTGCGGAATTGTCTTTGGAATGAGTTTTAATGAGATGTGTAATCAGTTTACAATTGGTGCTAAATCGGTTGTACGTGCTATTATCCTGATTTCCTTTGCACGGACAATTTCAATTGTACTAAGTGACGGTCAGATTTTAGATACAGTTGTTTATACGGTTTCTGGATGGCTTGATTATATTCCAGCATTCTTACAGGCTCCAGGTATGCTACTAATGCATACAATCATCAATTTCTTCATTACTTCTGGCAGTGGTCAAGCGGTTGTAACCATGCCGATTATGCTTCCTGTTGCTCAAATCATAGGCATGTCACCAGAGACAGCCGTTTTGGCTTTAAACTATGGTGATGGGTTTACAAACTTGATTTTCCCACATTCATCAGCTTTAATGGCCTTCTTGGTACTATCAAATGTTTCATATCAAAAATGGCTGAAATTTATGCTTAAATTGATTGTAATCTGGTATTTGATAGGAGCGGCACTTCTCGTTGTTGCACAGATGATTCATTTTTAGAGTTGATTAATGAAAGGAATGAAAAGGATGAAACAATTGATTGGACATAAACTGGTAAATGAGGCGCTCTCATATATTAAAGAAGATGACGATAGAACATTAAGTGAACTTCTGGAGTTATGTGAGATTCCCGCCCCATCACATCACGAACAAGAAAGAGCACAATATGTAAAGGCAAAGTTTGATGAAATTGGGTTAGAAGATGTAAGGATAGATGACGTTGGAAACGTATTTGGAAAAATGAGTGGAACGGGTGATGGACCAACCATTATGCTGGCTGCACATACAGATATTGTATTTCCCTTCGGCACAGAATTAAAAGTGAGAAGAGAGGGCAATATCTATTATTGCCCAGGAATTAATGATGACACCAGATCCGTGGTGGAATTGTTTACAATAGCAAGAGCGATGATAGCCAGTGGGCTAAAACCCAAGGGCAACATTGTCTTCTGTGCAAATGTATGCGAAGAGGGACTGGGAGACCTTAAGGGTGTCAAATATATTTTTAATAAACCGAATAATATTGATGCATTTGTATCTATTGATAATCCTGTACCAGGGGGAATCGTATACACGGCTACGGGCAGTCTTAGGTATGAAATTGTCTTCAGAGGCTGTGGAGGACATAGTTTTGCAGATTTTGGAATCCCCAACCCAATACATGCAATGGGAAGGGCAATAAATACCATTTCACAGTTTGAAGTCCCTCTAATGCCAAAGACCACATTCAATGTCGGCATAATTGAAGGGGGAACTTCAATTAACACAATTCCAGAACGTTGTTCAATGCTTGTGGACATCCGATCAGACAGCAGTGAGGCGCTTGAAATGCTAAAATGTTCTTTAAATGATGCTGTGCAGGAAGCTGTTGATGGTGAAAATTCCAGATGGGATTCAAATCAAAGCGTTAGTGCTGAGATTATATTAAAAGGAAATCGTCCAGCTGGTGTGCAGCCAGCAGATTCGCCAATTGTAAAAACAGCATGGGATGCGGCTGAGTTAGTTGGATTGGTTCCCGAATTGAGAGATGAAAGTAGTACGGATTCCAATATTCCTATTAGTCTGGGCATACCTGCAATTACTGTGGGGAGAGGTGGACGAGAAGGTGGAGTCCACACTGCTGGAGAGTGGTTCGAACCAGTAGAAGCCTACTTGGCGCCTCAAAAGACGTTGTTGTTGATTTTGGGATTGGCAGGTTTGGAAAGCTGTCTTGAACCAATAATTGTAAAAAGAGGAGAAAACCGTGGCTGATATGAAAATGATAAATCAAATGAATCAATATATTGAAAGCCAAAATGGAGAGGCACTTGGCCTGCTCAAGGAGCTGGGTAAAATTCCTGCACCAAGTTATCACGAGGAAAAACGTGCTGAATTTTGCATGAACTGGCTGAAAGAACAGGGGGCTAAAAAGGTCTGGATTGATGAAGCTAAGAACGTGATTTGTGAGATAGACTGCGATCAGTCAGAAGACATTGTGGTATTTATGGCTCATACAGACATTGTCTTTCCAGATGAAGAAACGCTCCCTCTTAGACAGGATGGAAACAAATTATATGCACCTGGAATTGGTGATGATACTGCGAATCTGGTACATCTCTTGATGGCTGCAAAATATATTTTAACCCATCAAATAGCGATGAAGAAAAAAGTTCTGATTGTCGCAAACTCATGTGAGGAAGGACTTGGCAATCTAGAAGGCTGTAAGGCAATTTTTAAGAAATTTGGCGATCGAATATCTGAATTTTTTTCATTTGATGGCTACCTTTCTCAGTGTACAAGTGTGCCTGTGGGATCGTATAGATATAAAATAACAGTAAAGGGTGAAGGGGGTCATTCATACTTGGATTTCGGAAATGAAAATGCCATTAGCACAATGGCTGCTGTGATTGTTGCTTTAGATCAGATTGAATTGCCTTCTGAAGATAAGACGACGTTTAATGTAGGTGTTATACAGGGTGGAAGTACTGTCAATTCAATTCCTCAGGATGCGAGTCTACTATATGAATACAGGTCTCCAAGTCAGAGGTGTTTGATGGAGATGGAAAGAAAATTTAACGAAGTTATCACATCTTTCAAGGATGTTGGAAAAGCAGTTTCAGTTGAAATTTTAGGAATCCGACCAGGTAGGGGGCAACTTGATGAAGAAAAATTCAAGGTGTGGACAGAGGCAAATATAGCCATTATAAAGAAATATTATGATGGGGAAATGGATGTACGCCCATATTCTACTGACGCGAATATTCCACTGTCTATGGGAATCTATGCGAATACAATTGGAACGGTTGTCGGTGGTGATGCTCACAAAAGAGAAGAATGGATTGATATAAAGAGTATTCCAACTGGTATGAGTATCGTTCTTGACATTGTGATGAAGTATGCAAAATAAAAGACGATGTCAATGGAATGATTTCTCTTGGGAAACTGTTCGACGAAAAAATGGACTAAATTCCAGATGAATCGAACAGTTGTAGTAACAATTGATATAAGAGAATTTGACATCATTTTTCTGAGGGAGAAATGAATGAGTAACGTTAAAGTAAATAGATTTAGAGTCCACTATGC
Organism: Firmicutes bacterium UBA6806; assembly: GCA_002452745.1. Classification (GTDB taxonomy): domain Bacteria; phylum Bacillota; class Clostridia; order Peptostreptococcales; family Acidaminobacteraceae; genus Fusibacter_A. Next base: position 79,339 of record DKFC01000029.1, on the reverse strand, counting down.
ATGGCTGATTTTGATAGGATGCTGTATGTTTACATTAGCAGTGCTGGGGATTGTAAACAGTTGTCAGGGGTTATTTCTCATCCCCGTCACAAAGGCGCTTGGCATATCACGTGCAAAGTATTCATTGGCAATAACGATTCAGGGATTGATGGGAATTGTTACAATGCCAATTGCCGGTAGGGTTCTTCCAAAGTACAACATTCGAGTGGTTTTAACAATAGCGGTTATGATATTTATAGGTGGCTTTTCCGGACTATCATTATGCCGCAATATAAATCAGTTTTTATTTTTGAGTGCCATCTTGGGTGCAGCGGGGGGATTTTTAACATTTATCCCTGTCGCAGTTCTCATTGGGAATTGGTTTCAAGAAAAGCAAGGCTTCGCATTGGGACTTGCAATGGCTTTTACTGGAATTGGAGGCGCAATATTCAATCCAATTGGCAGTTATTTTATACAGTTCTATGGCTGGAGGACAAGCTATCAGTTGCTTGGTATTATAAGCCTGCTGTTTGCACTTCCTGCAACAATTGGCATCTTTCGGTTTAGTCCAGAAGAGATGGGAACCACTGCATATGGCTCCTTTAAAGCAGCTGGAAATTATGGTTTGACTGGTATGAAGGCAAAAGAGGCCTTCAGGTCAAGTTCATTTGTATTTGTTGTCATCTGGTGTATTTCCGTAGGAATTCTGGGTGGCGTCATGTATCATATCCCAGCTTTTGTAAGCCAATGGGGATACTCTGCTTCATTTGGTGGAACAATTATGTCCATATTCATGCTGTCCATGACTTTGGGGAAGATTATACTGGGGTATCTTAATGATAAACTGGGAGAGGTAGCTTCAATTGCAATTTATGGTACTTTTACTTTTTTGGGATTGGCATGTTTTCTAATGTCTGGAAGAGGTGCTATGTGGCTCATTATAGGTGCCGCACTGTTTGGGCCGGGAATGGCTCTGATGCTGGTGGAGTCTCCAATAATTGTTCGAAAGAATTTTGGAAACGCTGATTATAGCGTTATATATGCAGCGGTATCAATGTTATTTAATGTCATATCAACAACCAGTGTTCTTGTCTATGGAATTGTTTTTGATAAGATGCAATCCTATGTACCTGTTTTTGCGGTGATTATTATATGCCCCTTATTGGCGTTTGCTTCATCACTTATTTCATTTAAGCTGACAAAAAATGATTTTGTGTAATCAATAGAGGGCCAAAATAGGGCTCTAAAGATGACATAAGAAACCCTCCACCGGGTCACCTCATTGATGATGAGGTGACCCGGTGGAGGGTTTTTATGGTTTGCGCTATTTTGCTTCAAATTCAATTTCTTCTGTTGCAACGATGTTGCGCTCTTCGGCAAACCCTGAATAGATTATTTTAGCGTACTCGTCATCACCCAACACCATTTGGTTTTCTGTTGCGTCTTCAAGTTCTAAAGTAGTTTCTACTTCTTCCTCTGGAGCGGGACTTTCGCTGAAGCATGATGGTACTATGGTATCATCAGTAGATACATTTTCTGAATTGTTAGTGTCTGCGTAGGCAGTTATTTTATATCCGCACTTGCTGAGAGACAATCAGCTAAGCCAGAAGACTTTATGCCCAGCTCTTAGTATGATAATTTTTATCATATGATACAAAATGAATTGACAAGATAATTTTTCACATGCTATCATGTATATACAAGTCAAACATGTATATACAAGTTGAGGTAATTTAATGAAAACAAGAAGCGATAAACCGGTTTATTTGCAAGTTGAAGAAAATTTAAGGAGTGACATCTTATCTGGAAAGTATAAGAAAGGTGACTACATCCCAGCTGAAGCCCAGCTTTGCAAGGAGTATGACGTCACCAGAGCCACAGTGAGAAACGCCCTAACTCGTCTGATCAACGATGGGCTGATTACCAGTGTTAAAGGCAAGGGGTATTATGTGACTCTAAACAAAATCAAGTACAGCGTTTGGAATTTTTCAGGATTTACCGATATGGTTCTGGCAAAGGGGAGAACGCCAAAATCAAAAGTCTTAGTGCATGAAGTCGTTCAAATTGAAGATGAAGAGTACTTGTGTATCAAGCGTGCCAGATGTATTGCTGAAGAGGAAAATGGGGCATTGACTATTGATACCTCGTTCTTGCCTCTAAAGATATTCAATGGCATTGAAAACTATGATTTTGAAAACGAGTCCCTCTATAGAGTCATTAAGGAAGATTATGAAATTGTCCCATATGAAGTGGAGTTCTCGCTCAAACCGATTGTGGGCAATCAGGATACAGATGAATATTTTGTATCCGAGGGCAACATGTTTCTCTATCTCGAAGGCGTGGTCTATGACAAGGACAGAAATGAACTCGAGATTGTAAAAGTAATCTATAGTGAATTAATTGATTTTAAAATAGTATCATCAGTCATTTAATGAAATGATATCTTGGGGAGGATAAGATGAAGAGAATTTTATCTATGATTCTAGTGTGTATGCTGTTTATATCTCTAGTGGGATGCGGCGGCAAGTCAGAGCAAGGGGCATCGTCAACAGAACCAAAATCAGATGCAGCAGAAAGCGAAACAAAAGAACCGTTTAAAGTTATTTTGGTTGTAACAGGTCAGCTGGGAGATAAGTCGTTTAACGACTCCGCCGCATCTGGAATTGAAATGATTAAAAATGACAGCGAACTCAATGTTGAGACAAAAATTATAGAAATTGGTAGAGACCAGACACAGTGGGAGCCAACTTTTACTGACCTTGCGGAAGCGGCAGATTACGATGTCATCGTAACAAACGGTTCAAATGCCAAAGAAACAGTGGTCAAAGTTGCAGGGATGTACCCAGAACAAAAATTCATCATGTATGACACCACTTTAAAAGACGATGAAAAACTGCCTAACATCTATGCCATGAGCTACAAGCAAAACGAAGCCTCTTACTTGGGTGGAGTTTTGGCGGCGAGCATGTCTGAAACCGGTAAGATTGGCTTCTTGGGCGGATCAGAGCATCCTGTTATCAGTGACTTCTTGGTGGGTTATATTGAAGGAGCACTCTCAGTAAACCCAGATATTGAAGTCTATGTGGGCTACATTGGCTCTTGGTCAGATACAGCGGCAGGCAAAACTTCTGCAAATGCACAGCTTGCAAATGGTGTGGATGTTATATTCCCAGCAGCAGAAACAGCTGGACTTGGTGCGATTGAGGCTGCAAAGGATGCAGGGAAACTTGCAATTGGTGTGGACTCGGATCAAGCGATGCTCTACAAAGGCGTTGATGAGGCCATGGCCAACACCATCTTGTCATCTGTTCTCAAAAACGTTGGCGATTCAATCCACAGGGCAGTTGGCCTAGAAGTTAAGGGCGAGCTCAAATGGGGCGACTATGAAGTTATCGGCGTTGCAGAAGGCGGAACGGGTCTTGCGGACAATGAGTATTTTAGAGCAAACGTACCTGAAGACGTCATCAAGGCAATTGAAAATGCAGAAGCGGAAATCAAAGATGGAAGCGTAACCGTGAGCACTGCACTTGGAGTGGACCAATCAGTAGTGGATAAAATTATCAACTCAGCGGCACCAGGCAGATAGGCTGTGATAAAAAGGCAGTGATTTCACTGCTTCAGCTTGACGACAAACGTCAATTACGGCGTCAATTTCAAAAGCCTGCCTTCTTACGTATGTTTAGATACGCTGCGAATGCAGGCTTTTTCATTTCCTTGTCCTTGACATTTCTCGACAAGCTCACATCCTGTAGACTTTGTCTACAGTCTGAGGCAGTGTTTTCACTGCCTTTCAATTTAACCATTTTAATATGTTTTAATCACTTTAGTCCATAAGATTAAAAACCAGACTCTTGTTCTAGGAACAAAAGATGGAGATAGCCATTTTTTAGGAAAGGATAAGCTATGTATCTATCAATGAAAGGGATTACAAAGATATACCCCAACGGCGTCATCGCCAACGACGGGGTTGACTTCGAAGTAGAAAAAGGGGAAATCCACGCTCTCATGGGAGAAAATGGCGCTGGAAAGAGCACACTTGTGAAAACCCTCTTTGGAACACATAAAATAGACAGCGGACAGGTCTTATTTGATGGGCAGGACATCACCAACATCAGTTCAGGAGACGCCATCAAACTGGGAATTGGCATGGTGCATCAGCATTTTATGCTGGTGGAGTCCTTAAAGGTATACGAAAACGTCGTCATTGGCATGGAACCTACGCAGTATGGCCTCGTTGACAATGCGACTGCCATCAAACTGGTGACGGATATTTCAAACAAATACAATTTACATGTGGACGCAAAAGCCACGGTTAGAAATTTAAGCGTTGGTATGAAGCAAAAGGTGGAGATTATCAAAGTGCTTGCCAGAGGGGCAAAACTGTTGATATTGGATGAACCCACAGCCGTTTTGACGCCTCAGGAAACAGATGAGCTGTTTGAACAGTTGCTTCTTCTAAAAAAACAGGGCATTACCATTATTTTTATCTCCCATAAGATAAAGGAAGTCAAGTACATTTGCGACAGGCTCACCGTGCTCAGAGGGGGTAAATACATCGGCGTGATGGATGTAAAAAACGCCACTGAGAATGAGATTTCCAATTACATGGTCGGTCGAGAGGTTATTTTGAAAGTGAATAAGCCAAAACCAAAATTTGGAAAGGAAATTCTTACCGTACAAAACTTGACCTATCAAGATGCCAACCATATCGAACAGGTCAAAAGGGTGTCTTTTTCCGTCAGAGAAGGTCAGATTATGGGGATTGCCGGGGTCGAGGGAAATGGTCAAAATGAACTGGTTGAATGTCTCTTTGGACTTTTGAATAAGGCCAGCGGCAAAGTGATGTTTGATGGGAACGACATTTCGCAGGATTCTATTAGAGGGATTAGGGACAAGCACATGTCTTTTATTCCAGAAGATAGATTGAAGACGGGTGCTGCAAGTGGGATGAGCATCTGGGGAAATCTTGTGTCAGATAGGATTGACAGCGATATGTACAAGAAGAACAAACTCCTTGACATAAAGCAGATTAAGGCGTTAGCAACTGAACTGAGAAGGGATTTCAACATCCTCTCAAAAAACATTGAACAGCCAGTGGGCATGCTCTCAGGCGGAAACATGCAAAAAGTAGTTGTGGCGCGGGAGATGTCTAGCAGTCCGAAACTGCTCATTGCAAATCAGCCCACAAGGGGAATCGACGTCGGTGCAAACGAGTTTATTTGGAAGAAGATTATTGAGCTCAGAAATGAGGGAAAAGCAGTTATTTTGGTATCAGCGGACTTAAATGAAATCCTTGAGCTAAGTGACAGTATCTTGGTGATGCACAAGGGTGAAATCGCAGGTTATTTTGAGGATTCATCAGAAGTAGAGGAAAAAGAACTTGGTTTGTACATGTTAGGATTAAAGAAACAAAAGGGTGAGTGAAATGTTTAAGAAAATTTCAGGACTACAAAAATATGAGCTGTTTCGAATTCTCCTTTCCATTGCCATTTCTCTAGCGGTTGTCTTGGCAATTATTTTACTGATTAGCGATATGCCGTTTGAGGCTTTAAAGGACTTCATATTTGGCCCCCTAGAGTCAGTAAGACGGGTTGGAAATGTCATAGAAGCAGCGATTCCCATAATGTTTACAGGACTTGCAGTCATCATACTGTTTAGGTCAGGGCTATTTAACCTCTCCATGGAGGGCGGCTTTTTTATCGCCAGTGTTGCAGCGGTGGCTTCAGCTCTTGTATTTGATTTTAGCCCAGTTGTGAACCTCATACTAGCAACAGTTGTTGCCATGATTGTTGGTGGTATATCAACAGTTATCCCGGGGATTCTAAAGGAGAAGACAGATGCCAACGAGCTGGTGACATCACTGATGTTCAACTATGTTTTACTGTTCTTGGGACTGTACATCATAACCACTTATTTTTACGACCCGGAAATGAACTCAACGTATTCGTATAAGTTTGCAGAGGGCATGCAGCTTCCCAAATTGATTCCGGGAACAAATGTACACTTGGGCTTGATTGTGGGCATTATCGCCTCTTTGGGCCTGTGGGTGATTCTCAATAAAACATCCTTTGGATTCAAGATGACTCTTATAGGTGAAAACCGTGAGATGGCAAGGTATTCAGGGATTAGTATTTCCAAAGTGGTCATTATTTCTCAATTTTTAGGTGGCGTCTTCACTGGACTGGGTGCATCCATGCAGTTGTTTGGCATGTACACACGGTTTCAGTACACAGGTCTCACCAACTATGGCTGGGACGGGATTTTGGTGGCGATTATAGCCAGAAGAAATCCGCTCTATGTGCCAATTGCAGCTCTTTTCTTCGGTTACTTGCGGACTGGCGCAAGCATTATGTCCAGAAACACAGATATTCCATATGAAATCATATCTATTATACAAGCCATTGTCATTGTCTTAATCAGTTCGGAAGTGATATTGGCCAACTATAAGAAAAAAGTTATTTCTCAGGAGACACTTAGCAAACAGGGAGGGAGCTCATTATGAACATACTGATATCCACAGAATTCTGGTATACAGTGATTGCAGTGACAACCCCCATTTTATTTTCTGGTCTTGCCTGTCTGGTGTTTTTTAAAGGCGGTGTCGATGCAATTGCAACAGAGGGCATCATGCTGTTTGCAGCTTTAATCGGCGTCTTGGGAAGTTATTACAGCAACTCGTGGTTTATAGGAATTCTCTCTGGGATGATTTCAGGGGCTTTCTTAGCACTTGTATATGGCGTTATTACAATTAAACTAAAGAGCAACGATATCCTTGGTGGTGTTGCAATCAACACTTTTTCGGTGGGCTTTACTGTCTTTTTAATGTACGTGCTCACCAATCAAAAGGGCTCTACCCAAACGCTGGCAAATCCAGTTATACCCGATTTGAGACTGCCGATAATTGAAAATATCCCCTTTTTAGGGGCGATATTGTCACAGCAAAACTTGTTGACTTACGTGAGCTTCATCACAGTGCCGCTGCTGATTGTTCTGCTCTATAGAAGCAGAGTGGGGTTGAGAATTCGGACGATTGGTGAGAGTGAAGATGCCGCAACGTCCGTGGGGTTAAACATCAATAAATATAAAATCATCACGCTGATTATTGCAGGGGCGCTGGCTGGTCTTGGTGGTGTGTACCTTTCAATGGGATATGTCTCAGCTTTTTCACGAGATATGGTTGCAGGCCGAGGGTTTATAGGCATGGCGGCGGAGTCCATGGGGAGGGGAACCCCAGTAGGTGTTTTGGTTTCAGCACTTGTTTTTGGTGCGGCAGACGCACTTGCCAAGAACTTGCAACTCTTTAACTTTCCGTCACAACTGATTAATTTGATGCCTTATTTGATAACGATTATAGCCACTTCTGTCTATTCTTATATCAAGAAGAAGCAAAGTGAAAAAAGGGTAGGTGTCTAATGAGCAAGGTGCTAATTTTAGGTGGGGTTATCATTGACCAATACTACATGGTCAGTGATTATCCCAGATGTGGAACAGATACATTTATCAGTGAGGCGTTTAAAATTCCAGGTGGATGTTCACTAAACGTAGCGGCAACACTTAAAAATCTAGGTTGTGAACCTTATTTGTACTCAAAAGTGGGGACAGATGCAGAAGGGGCACAAATCATTGACTATCTGAAACAGAAGGGCATGGACACGCAGTTTATAAAATCTGTGGAGGCACCAACTGATTATTGTTTAGTGATTGTGGATAAGTCTGGAGAACGGACGTTTTTTACACATGAAAAACTGGGCAGAGAGATTTCGATTGAAACATCGGAGGCGTTTTTAGAGCTGCCCTTTCACAGTGTCTATGTAACGGGTTATTTTATGGTTAGGACGAAAATGCCTTCGAACAATGTGGCTCTCCTAAATCACCTTTCTGGAAGGGGCACTAAGATTTTATTCGATCCAAGCGCTGTGGCGGGTGAAATAGAACTTGATGTGCTAAAAGCACTGCTTGAACTTGCAGATATCATCACCCCCAACCAGCATGAGGCGGAAATGATGGCTCAAAAGTTGGGAGCGCCACTGGAAGACTTTATAAAAAGAGGATGCTGTCTCATCTGCAAGGATGGTGGAAATGAACTATCAATCACGGTGGACGGTCATGTTCAGCACATGCAGCCTTACCAAGCCAAGGTTGTAGATACAACAGGTGCAGGAGACAGCTTTGCGGCAGGCCTCCTCTATGGACTCAGCGAAGGGATGACCCTCCAAGAGTCTGTTAAGGTTGGAATGGCTTGCGGTGCAATCACCACGACGTTTAAAGAACCCCATGGTATATTTGGGATAGAAGACATTGAGAAGATTATAGAGATAGGAAGTGTAAAATATGATAAATAGAGCGTTAGGCTGTTTATATGGTGGTGCAATTGGAGATGCAATGGGGATGCCGGCATCATTTATGTCACCTGAACAGATTAAAAAAGTATATGGAAAGATAGATTCATTTCTCGAACCGGAGAAGTCAGAGCAGTTATATCATGGCAATCTGGCGGCAGGAGAGATTACAGATGACACAGAGGAGACCATGATTATCTCTGATGTTCTGCTTGAGTGCGGCGGGTTTGACGAAACGGCCTTTATTGAAAAGATGAAGAGATGGTGTGTGGAGAACGACATGTTAAACAGCACAGTTATCGGTCCCAGTACACGTAATTTTTTGACGGCAATTGTCGAGGGGCGTGACTATCTGGAAAAGGGAAAACATGGTGATACCAATGGAGCAGCCATGCGTGTTGCGCCAATTGGCATCTTTAATCACGGCGATATCGAAAAGGCTATAAAGGATGCAGTGGCATCGGCTAGGCCCTCGCATGGAAGTCGGGCTGGACTTGCTTCTGCGGCGGCGGTTTCGGTTTCAGTGGCGCTTGGTGTGGAGGGTGGATACACGCCCGCTGAAATTATGATCCAGTCAAGTAGAGCGGCGGAAGTGGCAGAACAGGAAGGGTATGAAGCCCCAGCACCTTATATCTCCAAGCGAATAAGCCTTGCAAAGCGCATTGTGGATGAGAACAGGGAGAAATCACTTGAAGAAATTGCATATTTACTCTACCAACATATTGGGGCAAGTATGAAATCGTATGAATCCGTGCCGCTTTCACTCGGTATTTTCTATGCCGCAGAGGGCAGATTTATAGACGGGCTCATAACCATTATCAACATTGGCGACGATGCAGATACAAACGGAGCGATTTGTGGAGCGATTTGCGGTGCATACAGCGGTGTGGATGAAATTAAGCCAGAGTGGATTGAAAAAATCAGAAAGACCAACAAAATTGATTTTGAAGACGTTGCAAGAAAATTAATTCAGCCTCATAAGTAATATTTAAAAATAGAATTTAAACAAGGGTTTTCTAATAGTTGATAAGAGATTTTCAAATGTTAAATAGACTTTTAAAGTTCAATTTTCCCTTAAAACTGCTTTTTAAAAAAGCAGTTTTTTAGCGTTTAAAATTAAGGCGTGATTTTATTGGATAGGGACTTGAAATTTCGAAATAATAAGCATATGATTATGGTAATAAATTAATTCGAGAGGCGAAGAAGTATGACAGAAGGCAAGATATCAAATAAAATTATTTTATTTGCATTACCGATTTTTTTGGGAAACCTCTTTCAACAGATGTACAATGTCGTGGACTCCTGGGTAGTTGGGAACTTCGTCAGTGCAAATGCGCTGGCGGCGGTCAGTTCGTCAGGGAGTCTTATTTTTTTGATTGTAGGGTTTATAAATGGGATTTTCGTTGGAGCAAGTGTGATTATTTCTCAGTATTATGGGGAAAAGGACAGCGAAAAGCTCTCAACGGCAATTCACACCACCATTGCCTTTGGATTCATTGCAGGGATACTGGTCACGGCAATTGGCATGTTTTTATCACCTGTGCTTTTGAGACTTATGGGAACACCCGAAACAGTGTTTCCCAAATCGGTGCTCTACTTTAGACTCTTCTTTGCCGGGGGCATTGGCATGGTCATGTACAATACATGTATGGGAATTTTTCAGGCGATGGGGGACAGCAAAAGACCGCTTCGCTATTTGATTATTGCCTCCATCGTCAATGTGATTTTAGATCTCTTCTTCGTCATCGTTCTCAAGATGGGCGTTGCGGGGGTTGCACTTGCCACAGTTATTGCACAGCTAACCAGTGGGGTATTGGCCTTCATAAACCTGACGCATACCACAGGCCTTCATCGAGTGACCCTTAGCAAGATAGGCATAGACAAGCCGACACTGATTAAAATCCTTAAACTGGGCATTCCAACAGGGGTTCAAAACTCTGTGATTGCCTTTGCAAACGTCATCGTTCAATCCAATATCAACAGCTTTGGAGATGTTGCCATGGCAGGATGCGGCAGTTATGCCAAAATAGAGGGATTTGCATTTCTCCCTGTGACCAGTTTCACCATGGCTCTCACCACTTTTGTGGGGCAGAACATCGGTGCTAAACAATTTGACCGTGTCAAACAAGGGGCGAAATTTGGCGTCATCACAGGCGTTGCCCTTGCAGAGATTATAGGTATCGTCATGTGGTTGTTCGCACCAGTACTTATCGGCTTTTTTAACGATAATCCAAACGTCATACACTATGGCGTTCTTCAACTAAAAACAGAGGGGCTTTTCTACTGCCTTCTGGCGCTTTCACACTGCATGGCGGGTATTCTAAGAGGAGCAGGCAAAACTACAATTCCCATGATTGTCATGCTCGTTTGCTGGTGTCTTATCCGGATTACTTATATTACAATTACCGTTAAGCTCATACCAGATATAAGAGTGATTTTTTTCGCCTATCCGCTCACTTGGAGTCTGAGTTCCATTAGCTTTGTGATTTATTATTTCAAGGCGAATTGGCTGAAACCGCAGACGGCGTGAAAACCTAAGTTTAAAGGGCTCAGCTCATATTGAATTTAAATAAAATAAACTTGTGGGAGGCAAACATGAAGTGCCCTTTTTGCAACGAAGAAATGATAAGAGACTATATACCGACAAATGCGATTGAATCATAAAAGGCAACGTTCAGATTACTGCTCTGCTTGTGACAAGATAATCATAGATTGCAGTGATGTCTTCCCATTGGAATAATCATGGGTGTCTTTGACACAGGATCTGAGATTACGGTGCAGTCTAAACCAAAAACTTCTTTTATGAGGGATTCATTTAGGACTTCTACAGGTGATCCCTCAGCCACTACCCGTCCAGTTTTCATAGCGATGATATGGTCAGCATAGCGGGCGGATAGGTTTATGTCATGCAAGACCATCGCAATAGTTGTCCCTTTTCTTTGATTTAAATCCATCAACAAGTCAAGTATTTCAATTTGATGAGTGATGTCCAAGTAGGTTGTCGGTTCATCTAAGAGCAAAATATCTGTCTCTTGAGCAAGAGTCATGGCAATCCAAACGCGTTGACGCTGACCACCAGATAATTCATCTACACTTGAGTCTGCTATATCTGCAATTCCCATGCGATTCAAGGCTTCTGTCACTGCATCGTAATCGTCTGATTTTAGTCCTCTGAAGAGGCCTTGATATGGATATCTGCCACGGGCGACGAGGTCGGCTACAGTGATGCCTTCAGGGACGATGGGTGACTGAGGCAGGAGTCCGAGTTTGCGAGCCAACTGCTTTGGCGGAATTTGATGTATCTTTGTACCCTCCAGTAGAATTTCACCTGAAAGTGGCTTCAACAGCCGTGCCACTGTTTTAAGAAGCGTTGACTTGCCACAGGCATTTGCACCGATAATGACAGTGATTTTTCCATCGGGGAGAGATATGTTAACATCATTGACAATCGTCTTTCCATTATATCCTGAAATGATGTGTTTGGTTTCTAGTATATGTTGATGCATCATATTATGCAGTACCTCCTGAACGATTCATACGAATGAGCAATGTCAGCAAATAGGGTGCTCCCAATATTCCAGTAATGACCCCTGCTGGTAATTTGAGACCGAGGGCAAATTGGCCGATAAAATCAGCTGTCAGTACCAAAACAGCACCGACTAATCCCGCAGGAATTAGGTGTGGCAGTCCCGACCCCACAAGCCTCTTGGCAATAGGCCCAGAGAGAAAAGCTACAAATGAAATAGGGCCTGTTACAGCAGTGGCAAAGGCCAAAAGGCAGACAGCACTTCCAATGAGTAACAACCTCACCAAATCGGTGCGAACACCAAGGGAAATTGCAGAGTGTTCCCCCAGTTCTAAGATGCTCAGAACTCGACTGAGTCCCACAATAACAGTACCAAATAAAACCACTGCAACAACTAGGAGAGGAAGCTGAGACATCTGGATAGTGTTTAGGCTGCCAGATAGCCATCTCATGGCGCTTGGGACATCATATTGGCTGGCCTTTAAGAGCATGTAGTGAATAACAGAATTGAGCATGGCCTGAATACCAATCCCAATGAGAATCAATCTTCCACCAGAAAAATGTCCCCCTTTGGATAGAAAGTAAATCAGCATGGAGATTAGTAGACCAAATAGGACTGCTGCAAAGGAGGCCATTGATCGGCTCTGCCCGAGAACTAAGAGGCAGAAGACAGCAGCTGTGCTTGAGCCCGCTGTAACGCCGATGATATCAGGACTTGCAAGTGGGTTTCTGAGAATGGTCTGAAAGGTACTTCCAGCAATTCCAAAAGCGACTCCAGCCAAAAGCCCTGCTAGCATTCGAGGGAGTCTAAGTGTTCCAACGGCAAAAGAAGCCCCCTTTATGGTTTTGCCACTCAGGACTTGTATGACCGTCTGAGGACTGTAAAATTTAGTTCCAACCATGAGGGCTAGGAGACATAGAGCCACAACTGAGAGGCTCAGCAGGGCAATGGTGACAGCAAGGCGCTGTCTCTGTCTTGTCAAACTCTTTCGAACTGCATTTGAATTCATAGTGAAGCCACCTTCGCCTTTCTTGCAATGAGGATGAGTATGGGGGCACCGATGAAAGCTGTGACAATCCCAACCTCCAGTTCACCAGGACTGCCAATTACACGGCCAAGAATATCAGCAGCTAAAAGGAGAATTGCCCCTGCAAGTGCTGATATTGGAAGAACTCTCTTGAGGCTTGATCCAACTGTCAACCGGACAATATGGGGAACCATGAGGCCCACAAACCCGATTGGCCCAGAGAGGGCAGTTGTAGCACCGCAGAGGAGAACGCCACTAAAGGCACCAATTAATCGAATCCACTGGGTTTTAAGACCGAGACCAGTTGCCAGTTCGTCGCCAAGGGATAGAATATCCAGAGCGGGCGCCAAAACAAAGCTCGCTAAAAGGCCCAGTGATAAGAAGGGAAGCAAAGCTAGAATACCTTCCCATGTGGCGCCACTTATGCTCCCCACTTGCCAAAATCTAAATTGATTCATGACCTCTGTCCTCGGCAGAAGAAGGGCACTTACAAGAGATGAGAGCATGGCACTGGTAGCTGCTCCCGCCAAGGCCAGCTTTATAGGTGTGATGCCACCACTTCCAATTGAACTAATCCCATAGACGATAACAGATGTTACGGCTGCGCCAAAGATGGCAAAGAGAATATAAGTTTCAGCTGAGCCAATTGAAAAAAAGGCAATTCCAATAACCACGCTTAGAGAAGCACCTGTATTGACACCTAGAATACTGGGGTCAGCAATTGGGTTGCGAGTAATGGCCTGCATAATAGCCCCTGAAACGCCAAGGGACATCCCAGCTAAAATTCCAAAAACCATTCTAGGGACTCTCTCGTGTACGACTATCTGATTGACTGTATCTCTGTGACCGCTTAGAAGGGCATTTATGGCGTCGGCAAAGGGAACGGATCTAGCGCCAATTAGAAGAGAGGCACCAGCACATGTGATTAAAACTAAAAGTCCCATCAAAAGAGCAACCTGAAATTTCAACGGTTTCATAGATTGCCCGCTTTTATGGCAGCGTTGGAGAGAAGCTCGAGATAACTGTCAATCGTATAAGGTATGGAGAGTGGGCTCGGGGATCCAGAGGCAGCCAGAGGCGTTCCCGCAGGGATAATGAGGACAGCTCCATTTTTAATTGCTGGGATTAATCCGAGGAGGGCATCATTTTGCATTTCCAAAAGCAACTCATCTGATCCATAGGTTACGATGATATCCACATCTGATAGAATATCGGCATTCTCAGCGCTCAGTTCGAGGGCAAAAGAGGTTTCGTCTTCGGACAGTTCCAAGACACTCGGTGGAAATATCATTCCAAGGTCGATGAGATATGCGGCACGTGGGTCAGCTGGGAGATATACATAAAATTTACCTAAGTCAGAAGGTGTAAACCAAAAGAACGCAGCCCTTTTTCCAGAGAGTTCGGGATAGGCGGAAACCTTCTCCGCGATTAAAGATTCCAGCGATTTCACAAGGTCATTTCCTTCTTTAGTCATGCCCATCCCCTTGGCATCAAGACGAATTTGGTCTCGCCAGTAGGTTTGCCAAGGCATTTCAGGATAGGCCACAACAGGTGCAATTGAACTCAACAAATCGTACTCCTCTTTAGTGATGCCAGAGTAAGCCGCTAAAATAACATCTGGTTCAGAGAGGCTGATAGCCTCATAGTCAAGGCCAGCTGCGTCGTCGAAAATAACGGGAGAATCAACGCCTAAATGAGCATAGGCTTCTCTTGTCCAAGGAAGGAGGCCACTGTCATCAGTAACTCCATAATTTGCCATGGAAGTCCCTACTGGCGCAACGCCCAAAGCAAGGGGCACATCTTGATTCCCCCATGAAATGGCGGCGATTCGTTCGGGTTTTTCTACAATAGTTGTCTGGCCAAAAGCGTGTTCGATGACCATTGGATATGCATCGATATCAGTGGATGGAAGTGTGGTGCTCACAGATTCGTTTAAATCACCACAGCCATTTAAGATGAGGGTGGCAAGTGACAATCCAATAAACATTTTTTTATAACGATTTAAAAACATGATAACCTCTCATAAATTTAGATTTTAGACTTCGTCATTATAAATGATAATCATTATCAAGTCAACCGTTTGCACTTATTCCTCTGCTTATTTTATTTGCACCTATTCTTCTGCTTATTTTCTGCATCTATTCCACTGTTTATTTATCTCATATAAAAACCCCGATATGACAATGAACCGACCCCTAAAAGTTAGACCTAAAATCTAACTTATTAGGAGGTCGGTTTTTTAGTGGCAAAATCGGGGTTTTAAACTGTAGAATTCTATAAATTATAAAGACCTAAAAGTCCTCTCGGGTTCCATTGGGATTGATTTTATAAAAATTGTAAATTGCCATTAAATCATCAAATTTTTTTAAGAAGATATCAACCAGCTCAGGATCAAACATTTTGCCCTTATTGGAAGCAATATATGCTTTTGATTCTTCTATAGGCCACGCTTTGTGATAGACACGGTCATGAGAAATGGCGTCGAAAACATCTACGATGGAGACAATTCGCGCATAGATTGGGATTTCTTCACCACAAATGCCCATAGGGTAGCCTGTACCGTCCCAACGCTCATGATGACATCTGGCTATTTGTTCTGCCATTTTAAGAAGTTGGTGTTTGGAATTCATGAAGAGTCTACCCCCAATGAGCGCATGTGTCTTGATGTATTCAAACTCCTCTGGAGTGAGTTTTCCCGGTTTAAAAAGAACATCGTCTTTTATGCCGATTTTGCCGACATCGTGAATCATACTGGCAATTTTAAAGTTCTTGAGTTCTTGGTTTTCGATGTGTACTTCTTTGCCAATGAGTGCCGCCATATCTGCCACTCGGTGGATATGACAACCAGTATCGCTGTCTCGTGCCTCTAGTAAACTGCTGAGTCTGCGAAGCATCTCCGACATGGCTTCGTCGGTATCCTGTTCTAGGAGGTAGTTGTCCAGTGACAAAGAGAGATTCTTGAGAAAGAGATTGATAAAGCTCTCATTTTCCTGAGTGATATTGGCGTTGATGATGTAAATATAACTCTCAGTATGATTTTTAATGGATGGACTATGACCAGCTAGATAGTACTTTCTATTGGGGTCAACTTGATGGATACTGTTGACTTTGCCCGATTCAAATAGCAGGGGTTCGATTTCAAGCAGTTCTTTAATGTGCGAATAATCCAGATTGATGAAGGACTCGTATTTTCCGGTTGCTGCAATGACTCTGTAGTTGCCTTCATGTGTGACTAGACGGCCATTTTGGAAGTGACGATTGGCAAGAACCAGCGCGTTTTGGGACTCTATGAGAACGTTGAGTTGTTCGAGGATGCCGCTTAGAAAATTAGTGAGTCCAAGGCTTTCATAGTTGAACAGCATGCTTGTGGAATGGATGACTTTTTCAAGACCGTATTTGTAAGTGTTGATTTTCATAATATCACGGTAATTTCGAAGGCAGCCCATGACAGAACTGATGAGGTTTGTGGCAGTGAGTTCCGTCTTGCTTCTATAATCGTTTATGTCATAATCCAGCATGACACGAGCTTCAGGGGCAACACCAGGGTAACCTGTTCTCAAGATGATTCTGAGTGTTTCATTCTTAAGGTCTTCTCTTATGTATTGGACGAGCTTGAGACCAGCGTCATCTGTTTCCATGACAACATCTAGAAGAGTGACGGCGATATCGCAATTGGATTTCAGTGCTTCCACGGCCTCTCGACGGGAATACACGTGAATCAGCTCAATGGGATGACCTTCAAAGACCAGCGTTCTGAGGGCTAAATCCGTGACTTTATGGATGACGTCTTCATCGTCAACGACTAAAATACGATAAGTCGTTCCCACGCGAACCGCCTTTTGGGGCGAGGGATCGTTAAATTCAAAGGCGACCTTGTCAATGTCAAATTTTAGTTTCCCAGTTTCAGTCATGACTTTCCTCCTTCCTTGAAATGCTTAATTGTAAATGTAAATTCTGTATAATTTCCAATCTCGCTGTGGCATTCAATATGTCCATCTAGCTTAGTGTGGATTATTTGATAGATGACGTTTAAACCAAGCCCACTGCCTCCCCCTGAACGGTTTGTCGTATAAAATGGATCAAATATTTTAGGCAGATTATCTGATGGAATTCCCTTTCCATAGTCTCTGTATTGGATGGATAACAGACCCTTTTCGATTCTGCCAGTGACGTCAATTTGGGTCTTATCACCAGGTTCATAGCCATGGGTAAAGGTATTGATAAAGAGATTGCTGAAAATCTGTGAGTAATCTCCAGGATCAGCTAAGATAAGTTGATGCGGAAGATGATTGATAAAGACGGCATCGTATTTCTTGTGAATGTGACTGAGGCTAATCCACAAGTCATCTATGTATTCATCTAGATAAAATGAAGACTCTATATCTGCGCTTTGATGGACCGCAATGCGTTTAAAACTGCGAATAATGTCTGCGGCTCGGTTTAAGTTAAAGTCCACAAGTTTTACAATTTCAGTGTTTGTGTTGATATAGTTGATGAAATCCTCCTTGCTGAGGCCCCCTGTTTCCAATTTTCGAATCAACGCCTGGTTTTCCATGACCATCTGGCTGCTGCCAGTGATGCAAGCACCAAGAGGCGTGTTGACTTCATGGGCGACACCTGCAACCAAAACCCCTAAAGAAGCCTGTTTCTCAGTTTCCATAAGTCTCTGGTATGTGTCTTCAAGCTGTGCAATAGTGGTTTCAAGATCAGAAGTCCTCTCAATAACCTTTTGTTCCAGAGATTTGTTTAAATCATAAAGCGTTGCAGTTGCGTCGGTTAAATGTTCATCCATCGAAGCGATGTTTTCAAAAGTCAGCTGCCATTCATAATAGTGTTCATCAGAGTGCTGTGCAAAGCGCTCACCTCTCCCAATTGCCCCAATAGCGTCAATCAAGCGATTAAAAGGCTGAATGATCCCCGTGTTAATAACCTTGAAGAAGAATAAAATGAGGATAAATTCCAGTAGTAAAATCAGGTACATACTCCTTTTGAGAAGACTCACATGTGCCTCCGCATCAATCTGCAAGAAGGTGACAATTTGATCGGTCTTCCAGAGGAGTATTTCGTTACTGCCAACAATTCTGTTAAGGGCAGATGAAGCAGTATCTGAAACCAAATCCACATTGGAATCAGCCTCTTCTATGACAATGTTGATGTCCTTTTGAAACCCATGCCAATTGTCTTCAAGGTCTGCCAGTGCCTCAAGATGTCTCTTTAGAGGCGGAGTAGAAACGGGAAGATTGCTGAGGGTAGTGGTTCCGCCGTGAATGAACATCTCGAGGGTCTCGCCGTATAGACGTGATGATTCCTTGAGGATTGAGAGCATCTCCATCTTTTGCGCCTTGGTTGCGTGAGGACTTGAAAGCGCAAGGGAGGACTTGGTCATCCGCTGGGTCAGCATGCGTTGACGACCTGCTAGATTGACAAACACAGCATCATAATTTTGCTGACGAATGGATAAATTGACAGAGATAACGCTGATGATGATTAGAGCGGCATTGAGGATGACGAGAATTATCAACTGCTTTCGTATGGAGCGATTCTTTAGCCAATGCATAAATTAAGGCCTTCTCTCTTAGAGGTTTATGTAAAAGTTTTGTATCGGTTAATCCGTTGGGAATTGTCTCGCTAATGATATACCCTCATGTGGCGGTTCGTATCAATTATATTTAGCCAGTGATAGAGGAAGGCCTCATGATGTGGAGAATGCCGGATAATTGAATTGCAATTTTACAGGAATTAGGTTAGAATAACTGTATTAAATGTATCCAATATTAAATATCATATGTATTGCTGAAAGGAAAAATAGAAATGCATCCAGAATATGCACCTGTATTAAAGGATAAAATTGCAGATATACTTAAAAGTGAAATTTTTTTGGGAAATATTAAAGACGGCGAATCGTTGACACAGGAAATCATCTCTGAAAAGTTAGGGGTTTCAAGAATGCCAGTCAGAGAGGCCTTTTTACAGCTCGAATCAGATGGCATTTTGGAACGACTCAAAAACCGACATGTAAAAGTAAATGGCATGACAGCTAAGCGAGTTGTCCAGATATTTGATGCGTTGAGTGTTTTTGAAATCAGTTTGGTTGGTCAGGCAGATAAGGCAGAAGTTGTGGAGAGTGCTTTTCACGCTTATGAGACGGCGGTTCCGCTACAGGGGAAATCCATCTGTATTCAGAAAATGATGGCCTTCCACTTGAGTTTTAGTGAGAGCATGGACAATCTATACCTGCATCAAATTCACAAGAAGATGATTATGGGCTATCCTATGTTTCTGCTCAGGCAATATGAATTGGACTGGAGGACTTTGCTCAGATTGAACACAGAAGTATATGAAGCATATCTTTCGAAAGATGCAAGACGTATTTCAGCATCTATTTTGGATTTTTATAAAATGTTATCTGATTTTGCATTAAAGGAGTGTTATATTGAATAATTTGAAACCCATTAAATTACTGCCAGCTCGTGAGCGTGTGGCTTCAGCTCTGCGGAAGGCGATTCTGGCACATGATATACAAGAGGGAACAGAGCTTACACTGGAAAGTGTCGCAGAGATGCTTGGCGTTTCCAGCACCCCCATAAGAGAGGCGTTTCAAATGCTTTCGAGAGAGGGTTTTATCAAGCTCAGACCCAATAAGGGCGCAATTGTACTGGGAATAAATGAAAAGACTATTAGAGATCACTATGAAGCAAGAGCCATCTTAGAACGTGAGTGTGCCATGGCCGTCTGCCGAAACGGGGCAGATCTAACTAGCCTAATTGAAATCCAAGAGCAGGGGACGGAGGCACTTAACAATCGGGATACAAGTGACTATTCAAACTTAAATCAGGCCTTTCACTATGAAATTTGGACGGCGGCTGGAAATGAAAAAATTATTTCTCTGCTCTCCTCCATGTGGAATGGGTTATCAATGGGACACAATGTCACGCAAGAGGCCTATGCACGCATATCCAATGACGAGCACAAGGAAATACTGGAGGCCTTAATAGCGAGAGATGAGGAAAGAGCTGGTGGGCTTATGAATGAGCACATCTTGAGAAGCCTTGAAAATATACTGACACATCTCAATGCAGATGACAATAATTATGAAAGATAATTAAAAGTGAGCATTAAAGCGCTTTTGGATGAGCATAGTCCAAGGTGCTTTTTTTATGGAGGGAAATCACAAGCTGAAAAAAGGGATTTCGGTGTTGACATGGATAAAAAGGAATGATATTCTTATAACGATAAATGGATACATTATCATATATCATAAATCAAAAGTATCCATATCATATTATTTTTCTAGGAGGGGAACTTATGAATCCAGCAGTGATAACGTTGCTATTTTTGGTGTTTGCAATAGTGATGTTTGTATGGGAGAAGCTGCCGCTTTCGGTAACTTCTATGGTTGTATGCATCGGTTTGGTATTGACAGGGGTCCTTGACAGCAAAACGGCTTTTGCGGGCTTTGTAAACAGCAATGTCATTTTATTTGTGGCGATGTTTATTGTAGGAGGCGCTCTATTTGAGACTGGAATGGCCAACAAAATAGGGGGTATTGTCACTAAATTTGCCAAGACAGAGAGACAGTTAATCGTGGCAATTATGGTGATTGTAGGTTTTATGTCAGGTGTTTTATCCAACACGGGAACGGCAGCAGTACTGATACCAGTTGTCATTGGGATATCAGCAAAATCAGGGTTTTCAAGAAGTAGACTGCTCATGCCGCTCGTATTTGCAGCAGCCCTTGGCGGCAACCTTTCAATTATAGGCGCTCCAGGCAATCTCATGGGAAAAACAGCCCTTGAAGATCTGGGAATGACCATGAGCTTTTTCGAGTATGCAAAGGTTGGTTTGCCGATGTTGATAGCAGGTATTATCTACTTTGCATTTATCGGTTATAAATTCTTGCCAAGTGGGAAAAACCTTGGCGACGACACAGCTTTTGATGAACATCAAGATTTTAGTCATGTACCAGTGTGGAAGCAAAATCTTTCATTGGTTATACTAGTAGCCACTATTTTGGCGATGATCTTTGAAAAGCAAATTGGGGTCAAACTCAATATTTCAGGTTCGATTGGTGCACTAGCGCTGATTATAACAGGTGTTATCTCTGAAAAAGAGGCAATCAAATCAATTGATTTAAAGACGATTTTCCTATTTGGTGGAACGCTGTCACTTGCCAGTGCTCTCAACGATACAGGGGCAGGAGTCATGATTGCAGAAACGGTTATCAACGCACTTGGGCCAAATGCATCTCCATTTATTTTGATGTTCGCCATTTTCACGATTTCTATGGTACTCACAAACTTCATGTCCAATACAGCGACCACAGCCTTGATGGTTCCTATAGCTGTATCCTTTGCAACTAGCATTGGGGCAGACCCTAGAGCGGTTATTATGGCTACGGTTATCGGCGGGTCATGTGCATATGCCACTCCAATTGGGATGCCAGCTAATACGATGGTGCTCACAGCTGGGGGCTATAAATTTAAGGACTATGTAAAAGCGGGACTTCCGCTGATATTTGTATCACTTGTCTTATGTATGATTCTATTACCGATTTTATATCCATTCTTTCCAAATTAGTAACAGGTGAAAGTGTGGCGGTATTTAAATAAATTTTATACGAATATGTGGTTAGGAGAGACTTATGAATAACGATCAACAAGTTCAGAGCATGCTCGATGTCATGTCCAAATTTGTGGGCTATATCGGGATCAAATTACCCGATGATGTTGAAGCAAAATTGCAAGAGCTCAGTAAACAGGAGACGAGTCCACTTGCAATCAAAATTTACGAAACGATGTTTACCAATCAGAAATTGGCACATGAACTTTACAGACCGAGCTGTCAAGATACTGGTGTATTGCAGTTCTGGGTTAAATGTGGCTCGAAGTTCCCACTAATTGGTGAACTTGAAGCGATGTTAAAAGAAGCAGTTGTCAGGGCGACCATCGAGACACCGCTTAGACACAACAGTGTGGAGACATTTGATGAGTACAACACAGGGAAGAATGTGGGGCATGGGACACCAACTGTGTTTTGGGATATCATTCCAGATAGCGATGAGGTAGAAATAGATGCTTATATGGCTGGCGGCGGTTGTTCACTGCCGGGCAAAGCAATGGTACTCATGCCAGGAGCGGGCTATGAAGGGATTACTGAATTTGTTCTAGATGTTATGACAAGTTATGGATTAAATGCATGCCCGCCACTTTTAGTAGGGGTCGGCGTTGCGACAAGTGTTGAAACAGCAGCGCTTCTCTCTAAGAAAGCACTTTTGAGGCCGCTTAATTCAAGCAATCCAAACGAGAGAGCGGCGAAGATGGAAAAATTGCTTGAAGATGGAATCAATTCAATTGGCTTAGGTCCTCAGGGAATGGCTGGCGCAACATCGGTCATGGGGGTACACATTGAGAATTCTGCTAGACACCCATCCACAATCGGTGTAGCTGTCAACGTGGGATGCTGGTCGCACAGACGTGGACAGATTCGATTTGACAAAGCGCTAAATTACACCATTACGACACATTCGGGGGTAAAACTTTAATGGAAAAGAAAATTTTGACAACACCTATAAAATCAGAGGACCTTGAAGATATCAACATTGGCGATATTGTGTACCTCGATGGCTATATTGTAACTTGCAGGGACGTGGCACACAGACGACTTATAGAGGGTAAGAGAGAATTGCCCGTCGATCTCAACGGAATCGCAATTTTGCATGCAGGACCAATCATTAAGGATCATGGAAATGACAAGTTCGAAATGATTTCTGTTGGACCAACCACAAGCATGCGTATGGAGAAATTTGAGAAGGAATTTGTAGAGCAGACAGGCGTCAAAGTCATCGTTGGAAAAGGTGGCATGGGCCCCAACACTGAAGCGGCTTGTCGTGAACAAAAGGCGATTCACTGTGTTTTCCCAGCGGGATGTGCCGTTTTAGCAGCAACAGAGGTGGAAGAAATCGAGCGTGCAGAATGGCGTGATTTGGGAATGCCTGAAACGCTTTGGGTTTGTAGGGTCAAGGAATTTGGACCTCTGATTGTCTCTATTGATACCAAGGGCCGCAATATGTTTGAGGAAAACAAAGTCATTTTCAATGAAAAAAAGAAAAAGGCAATTGCAGAAATCTCCAAAGAAGTGAGCTTCATTAAGTAAAAACGAGAGTCTATTAGTCATTTTATTTATATATTGTGAGGCCATTGCATTGTTGAAAGAGTTGATAGATGCAGTGGCCTCTATTTTTATTAACAATTATTTAACATTCTTCTTGACGGCTTTCACATGTGCTTGATATAATACATACTGGATAGGGGATTGAATTCAATCAAATGTCCTCATTGTAATTTAAAGAAATTAATGAATAATAGAGTCGGACTGACAGTTTAAAAAAAGTGGCGAGAGCTAAGTTTAAAAAAAGGTCAGCACAAAATGTTTATTTTGTGCTGACCTTTTTTTGTTCTTATTACAGAGAATTAGAAAAGCAGTTATAAAATATTTTATCAATATGACAAGACATACAATATGAGTTGAGGAGGTAAAATCATGAACCGATTTCCATGTGTCATTATGCGAGGCGGTACAAGTAAGGCTGTGTGTTTTAAAAGTGAAGACATGCCTGAAAACCGTTTGGACTGGGAAGCGTTTTTACTGGATGTTATGGGGAGCCCAGATGTTAAGCAAATAGATGGGCTGGGCGGTGCAAACTCTCTGACGAGCAAGGTTGCAATTATTGGGGTGTCAGATGAGGACGGCATTGACCTAGATTATACATTTGCTCAGGTGAGCTTAAATCAGAGCATTGTTGACATGAAGGGGAACTGTGGGAACATCTCTTCTGTTGTAGCCCCATTTGCTGTAGAGCAAGAGCTTATTGAGGTTGATAAACAGGCCATTAGCAAGAAGATTATTATTAAAAATACAAATACCAAGAAAATAATTGAAGCAGAAATTCGTGTGGAAAACGGCATGTATGTTCCAGAGGGAAATCATGAAATTCCAGGTGTCCCTGGATCGGGATCCAAAATTGAGATGGTATTTCACGGGGCAGAGGGTGCAGTCACAGGAAAATTGCTCCCAACAGAGAACACAACTGATATTGTGAGGACATCCAAAGGCGATGTGAGAATTTCAATTGTTGATTCTGCAAATCCCCTTGTGTTTATAGAGGCCAGTTCCATAGGCCTTAAGGGAACAGAGCTTCCAAGCGAGCTCAGTAAAGAAGTTCTTGATTACATTGAGGAAATTAGGGGAAAATCAGCAGAGCTTTGTGGATTTTCGGTGGCGAGCAAGGCGACTTTAGAGTCTCCAGCTGTTCCCAAAGCAACAATCGTCTCCAAGTCAAAATCATTTGTGGATATGAAAGGACGTCATTATAGTGAAGATGAGATGGATCTCACGGTGAGGATGATGTCCATGCAAAAACCGCATCAGGCACTGGCAATAACTGGAGCTGTCTGTATATCATCAGCGGCTAAAATAAAAGGAACTTTAGTCTATGAATTAGTTGATTCTAAAAAAGATGGTTTTAAAATTGCGCATCCAAGCGGAATCATGTCTACTGTTGTAGAAATGAATCAAGACAGAGTAAAGGCTGTGAAAGTAACGCGGACTGCAAGGCGTATCATGCAGGGTGACGTGTTTACTCATAAAAATTATTAATTGGAGGTTTATATGAAGAAGTTGGTGTCAATCGTAGTTATTTTGGTTATGCTTACTCTAATGGTCGGCTGTTCGGGAAACAGCGCAGTACCAGCCACTGAGGCAAATGGGGATAGTGCAAACCAACCGAATCAAGAAACGAAAAGTAGTTCAGTCGATTTTCCTAAAAGACCAATTGAGATGGTCATTCCGTTTGGAACAGGTGGGGCAAGTGATATCTTCGCAAGAGGTTATGCGCAAATCGTTGAAAGATATATTGGAAAACCTTTGACGGCAGTTAACAAAGGTGGTGCAGGAACAATTGAAGGTCTGACATATGCTTATTCTGCTCCTGCGGATGGCTACACAGTGATGGAAATTACGCCTTCTCTTTTAATTGTAGAGGCACAGGGAAAGAGCAGTGTAAAATTCAGAGAGGAATTTGAACCTATCATGAGAGTCCAATCGGATGTTGTCTCTATCGGTGTGTCTGTAAATAGCCAATTTAAGACCATAGATGAATTAGTTGAATACGCAAAAGCGAATCCTAAAAAACTCAAAATTGGTGGTCTATCACCAGGTGGATTAGATGATTATATTGCGAATGCATTTGCAACAAAAGCAGGTATTGAATGGACGTATGTTCCATACAAATCAGGATCTGAACTAAAAGCGGCTGTACTTGGTGGAGAGCTAGATGTATATCAAGATAAATTGATTTCATTTTTACCATTGGTGGAATCTGGTGATGTAAGACCATTGGTTGTATTAAATGACAAAAGACTTGAAGTTGAAGCCCTTAAGGATACGCCTTGTACAATCGAAAAGGGAATCGACTTTACACAAGGATCGTGGAGAGGCTTCGTCATAAAAAAAGGTGCACCTGAAGAAATAAAACAAATTATTATTGACGCTTTTGAAAAGGCTTATGAAGATCAAGAGTACAAAGATATGGAAGCAAGAGAAATGACAAATGTTAGAGCAGGATATCTCAATGCAGAAGACTTTGGGAAAGTATGGGATGAAGAGTATGAATCCTATGTTGAAACTTTTAAGCAAATGGGAATTATACAATAGGTCATCCGGTTTAAATAACGATGAAAAGAGGAAAATAAGTGGAATTGATTTTTAACGTGGTCATTGCAGGATTTTTGATTTTCTATATCTTTTTAGCGATGCAACTGGGTGCCTCGACAACCGATGGCGATATTTTTGGTGCAGGTGGATTTCCAATATTTATTGCCATAGTAGGATTAATTGTTCTTGGCGTTATCACTAGAAACGTCATAAAGGATAATAAGAAAATTGAAATCCCAATGTTCAATTTGAAAACAGCAGGTGGAAGAAGCGTAACGACTAATCTAGTAGCACTTTCAGTTTATGTGATTTTACTCAATTATTTAGGGTTTATCTTTTCAACCCCGATATTTTTATTGAGCAGTGCCAAGAGCATGGGGTACTCAAACAATAAGGCGCTAGGCGTGTTTATTGTTTTGACGACTCTGGCGTTGGTTGTATTATTTGGAAAAGTTTTCTTTATACCGCTTCCAAGAGGTATTGGCGTATTGAGAGAGCTAAGCTATTTTATCTATTAGGAGGCGTTAGTAAATGGATATACTGTTACAGTCAATATCACAAATTATCATTCCCTTTAATTTATTTCTAATTACTGTTGGGACGATATTTGGAATGGTCTGTGGTGCATTGCCAGGATTGAGCTCATCCATGGCCATCATTCTATGCCTTCCCTTCACGTATTCGATGGATCCAATTTCTGGAATCGTATTGCTGATTGCAGTGTATGTGGGTGGTGCAACAGGTGGTTCGATATCGGCAATCTTGTTAAAGACACCAGGGACACCTGAGGCAGTTGCAACGACATTTGATGGCTATCCGATGGCTCAAAAAGGAGAGGCTGGATTGGCGTTAGGGCTTGCTGTGTCAGCGTCTTCAACAGGGACTATTTTTTCAGCGATTTGCATGGTCATCAGTGCACCTATACTGGCAACATTGGCATTAAAATTTCAAAGTGCCGAGTACTTTGCTCTGGGATTGGTGGGGCTGAGTTGTATCACCAGCATTGGGTCAAAGAACCAATTGAAAGCAATTCTTTCGGTCGTACTTGGGCTCATGTTTGCAACGATAGGGATTGATTCAATCAATGGAATTGAAAGATTTTCTTTTGGACAGCCTTTCTTATTAAATGGCATAAACTATATATCAGTAATGATTGGTGCATTTGCCATTGCAGAGATCTTTAGAAATGTTGAAAATCTATCAAAACGTGATACAGATACGGTTTCAGATTCAAAGGTTTCACTTGTCATTATGAAATTTTCTGAAATGTTGAAAATGTGGAGAACATTTATTAAGTCATCTATTATAGGAACTGTAATCGGCATTATACCTGCGGCAGGCGGTTCCATTGCCTCTCTAATTTCATATGGTGAAGCGGTTCGCTCCAGTAAAAATCCAGATGAATTTGGAACTGGTATTCCAGAGGGAATCATTGCACCTGAAGCTGCCAATAATGCGGCAGTTGGTGGAAGTATGGTACCAACGATGGTGCTTGGAATTCCAGGGAGTCCCGTTGCAGCAGTTATAATGGCGGCATTTATGATTTTGGGTTTGCGTCCAGGGCCTCTGCTTATAAGAGAGCAACCAGTCCTTTTAAACGCAATTTTTATAGGAATGTTAATAGCAGCGCTCTTGCTATTTGTTGGCGGACGATTTGTGACAAGAGAGTTTGCAAGGATACTAAAGCTGCCATATCCCCTTTTGGGAACATTAATTGCAACTTTGGGGGTAGTGGGTGCTTACTCACTTAAAAACAGCTTTTATGATATAGCCATCATGTTTATATTTGGCTTGATTGGTTATTATTTTGATAAATTTAAGTATTCAAGTTCTGCTTTTATCTTGGGGTTAATCTTGGGTGAGATGATAGAGAATGCCCTTAGAAAACAAATTATAATTGGCGGCGGAAGCTGGAGCGGATTTGTGGAGAGACCACTTTCGCTTATTATTTTGGTCATTGCAGTTGCAACATTTTTATCTCCTTTAATTTCAAAGCATAGAAAGAAAAATGTGCAAGCATAAAGTATTGAATAAATAGCAGTGGATAAAGAGGTAGTATTTTCTACCTCTTTATTGAGGTTAATCCTATTTGTTCAAATACTCTGGAGAAAAGAATTTGTGAGCCACTATCTCTGAGTTGAATCAATAGCGGTTAATAGGAGCCCCACAAAGACAATTTTCCATATGGAAAATGATTTGAAGAGGTTGAGCAAAGAAATTTAAATGAAGAAAATGGGATGCATGAGTTAATAGAAATGAATTATAATGGGATAAAAGATCATAGGAGGTAAGTGAAGGGAGTGAAGGCCTTATTGAGCTGTTAAAGGGAAAAGTACTGGCGATTATTGTAATAAGTGTCATTGTGTCGGTCAGTTTATCTTTTGTCATCTATTCCAACTATAATAATTTTAAAAGCGAATTGATTGATGGAGAGCAAAGCCGTCTTTTGTATATAGCTGATACGATTGCAAAATCAATCGAAAACTATATTAGTAGCCAAGAAAATTTGTTGATGTTGCTAGAACGAGACACGGATATTAGAAGCAGTCTTGAGCAATCTGTGGATTCCGATATAGATAAAGTCAATGAAAAACTCCAGACATTCTTGTCAACGAGGAAAAGTGGGTTTGAGGGACTTCAGCTATTTAATAGGGATGGGATGGAAGTTGCCAGATACCTTATTTCAGGTGAAATTGAGTCGGAAGAAATTAGAAAAAGCATCAATCAAGCACTTGAAAGTAAAATTATGGTGAGCAGTAAAATTGTTTATGATAAAGCAAATAATCCGTACATCTACTTAGTTCAACCAGTTTGGAAGGATGATATTATTATAGGTGCAATCAGTGCAAAACTTTCAATTGAAAAGATATACATCAATTTTATAGAGCCTATAAAATTTGAGAAAAAAGGATATGCATCTGTAAAGGACAGTGCAGGTGTCTTCATAATGCATCCTAGACCGGATCAAATTGGGAAAGATGTGCTGAAAATTAGAAAAGAGGAATACCCCGAGTTGGATTGGTCTGATTTGGAAGAGATGTTTTCAAAACAGATGAATGGTGAGAGGGGAACGGGCATCTATAAATCAGTGTGGGTGACGGATGATCTTCCGAAGTCGACTCTTAAATTCAATGGTTACTCACCAGTTTTAGTGGGAAGTGATTTTTGGATTGTAACCGTTTCCAGTGACTACTATGAAGCGACAAAGATTATCAGAAACAATCTGTATACGACGATATTGGCTATGTCCATCATTGGAGGCGCATTTTTTCTATCGGCATTTTATGTGATTTATATGCTGTTAAATCAAAGAAAATTAAAAGAGATTGCAGCTTTATTGGCAAGAGTACAAGAACTGAATAAAGAGCTAGAACTGGATATTCAGCAGCGAATAAAGTTGGAGGAAGACTTGAGAACGAGTCGGAAAAAATTTATTAAGCTCTTCAATACGGGCACACAGTTTACCTTCATGACAACTTCACCAAAAGAAAAAAAATCTGAACTCAATATAATAGAGGTCAATGACCATGCTTGCAAGAAATTGGGATATGAAAGAGAGATGTTTCAAAGAATGAAACTGGAGAATCTGATATCATCCTCTGATTTGTCTGCCTTTCGAGATGCCATTGAAAGTTGTGTTATGGAGGCTCAGGTTTATATAGAAACCAATTTTAAAAATGCAAACGGCGAGCAGTTTCCAGTTGAGTTATTTATACACGAATTCCACATAGAAAAGGAGTCTTTTTTACTTCTCATGGGGAGAGATATCACATCAAGACGGCAGAAAGATGAACTCATTGAGAAAAATAGAGGCATTATGATTTATAAATCCAGATTGGCGGCAATGGGGGAAATGATTGCAAGCATCGCTCACCAGTGGCGACAGCCTTTGTCGAGGCTGAACTTAATTGTTGGAAATATTGAAGATGCGTATAATTATGGCGAACTGGAAGAAGTCTACTTTAAAGAACAGATATTAAAAACTCAAAGTATCATTCAGGATATGTCCTCAATTATAGAAGAATTCCTCTATTTCTTTAACCCCAAAAATGAGACGATTAAATTTAATTTGTCAAAGACAATCAATACCTCTATAGAAATGCTGAGGGATCGTTTGGCAATAAATGAAATTCAGACAAGAGTCTACTGTGATGAAACGATAGAGCTAGAGGGGTATTTGAGTCAGTTATCGCAAGTGTTGCTCAATATAGTGAACAACGCCATAGATGCGTTAAAAGGCATTAGTGGAGATCGACTTATTGAGTTTAATGCTTACGAGCATGAAAGTGACATTGTGCTTGAAATTTCAGACAATGGGGGCGGGGTGCTAAATGAAAACCTTGAAAAGATTTTTACATCATACTTTTCCACGAAAGAAAAAGGGGAGGGGACGGGAATCGGTCTTTATATATCAAAAGTAATTATAGAGAGGAATTTTAATGGACTTCTCATTGCAGAGAATTCCAATAACGGGTTGAAAATTTCTATAAGAATGCGGGGGCAGAGCAATGAAACTCGAGACGATGAAAATTTTAAAGGTGCTTTTTATTGAGGACGATGAAATTCAGCAGAATGAATTGGCGGATTATTTAAAAAGACGGGTTGGGAAAATATATTTTGCATCGAATGGGGAAGAGGGACTTGAAAAATATCGGTTGTGTAATCCAAATCTCATTTTATGTGATGTCAGGATGCCCAAAATGGACGGAATCACCATGCTGGCTAAACTCAGAAAAATAGATTCATCTATACCTGTTTTGATGTTATCTGCGTTATCTGACAAGGATATCATTTTAAGTGCTGTAGATTTAAATATAACAAATTATCTTGTAAAACCCGTTGATCTTGCTAAGCTGGAAAGCATCATGAAACAAATTGCGTTAGAGATAAGGACGACCACTTTTAATAATTCTCCAAAAGGAGAACAACTGGACAGTTTGAAACGTGACATCATTAAATTTATAAAGTCAGAAACGGGAAAAGGGCCTGATGAAGTTAAAATTAAAGTTGAAAATGGGAATATAGTGATTTCTATTTTTGGCTCCATGACTGTCTTTGAAAAAGGTCTAATGCGAAACGAGAGGAATGTCAGTATGATTAATTATCTTAGGACGCAGTTCTTTGTCGAGAGGGAAATTGAACTATGCAGGATTATTTGTGAGGAGATTGGTGTCAGTACTCAAATATCAAAGTTTCACTCAGATTGTCTAAATGATGAGGTGATTCTCAATTTTATGCTAGAGACATCCAATGGATTTGAATAAAAAGGAGAGAATTAAAGTATTCCTAATAAAAACATGTTACAATTTCTAAAAATGGTGTAAAAATATAACACTATAATTAATTGATTTTGGCAATTGGCGGTGGATGAGCTCGGTGATTTGTCAAACCATGTCAAAAGGAGTGCCTATGAAAAATAAAAGTCTATTTATCGAAAATCTAAAAATCAGGAATAAGCTA
Organism: Firmicutes bacterium UBA6806; assembly: GCA_002452745.1. GTDB lineage: Bacteria > Bacillota > Clostridia > Peptostreptococcales > Acidaminobacteraceae > Fusibacter_A. Next base: position 48,296 of record DKFC01000029.1, on the reverse strand, counting down.
TACTTAGGGTATGGGATTGTTATCGCCTTTATTGTAGCCATGTCTATTATCAGCATCAACAGTGCCAAGGCCATGAATGCACAAGTTAAGATCTTTGATGATGTTTCAAAGATGGAGGAAAGCGTTCTCAGTGCTAGGATTGAACAAGTTAGGTATCAAAGAGATGGACTTGACGATACAGCTCAAAAGGTCTACGATGGCATCAAATCGGCGGAAGAATCCATAACAGTCGCCAAAGATATGATGAAGTCGGAGACCAATCGAAACAATTCCCAGAAGATACTTGACGAACTCGAAAACTACAAAAGTCAGTTTTCTGCATATGTGGATATGCAGCATGCCAAAGTGGAAAAAGCAAAGGTCATGCTCTCAGAGGCAGATACAGCCTATGAAAAATTAAATGAAACCCTTCGACTGGAAGAGGAATACATCTTGACGCTGACTGACGGTGAGGAAGTTAAAGCATCTTTTGAGAAGTATGTTCTGCTGAGACAGATTAACATGTCATTTATGAAGATGAATACTTCCATGAGGGATTATCAACTAAAGCCAGATGAGGATACAGAAAAGATTTTTACAGACAGCTTAAATCAAGTTAGAGACGATATATCAAATGCAGAGGGGATTCTCAAGGCGGAAGACGTCCTTGAGGAACTCAGGCTCGCCAAAGTCTCTTTAAATGAGTACAGTGAAGTATTTTTAGAATATACAGATTTAATTTCAAATCAACTTGAGCAATCGGCAACTGTCAGAGCAACAGCTACGACTATATCAGAGACGGCAGATGAAATCAGAATGGGTGTCTTGGGGTATGTGTCAAATCTTGAGACGAGTACAGCGAACCTCAACATAGCCATGACCTTTATTGCCATTATTCTTAGTATACTGATTGCCCTTCTCATCACAGCAAGTATTGTAAGACCAATGAGGAAGACCGTTTCAGTTATGGATGCCATGGCGAAATATGACATTTCAAACAGCTTAGATGAAAGAATTCTGACGAGAAAGGACGAACTTGGACATTTGGCAAACGCCATACAGACAGTGGGGGACAATCTGAGAAATATTTTAAAGGACATTGCAATATCTTCAGACCAACTTGCGTCTTCTGCTCAGCAGCTAGCTGCCACTAGTCAGGTTAGTGCCCAAACAAGCGGCGATATTGCCAAGACGATTGAAGAAATAGCTGAAGGGGCTACAAGTCAGGCTAAGAATACTTCTGTGGGTGTTGAAAGTGTCAATACGTTAGGGCGTTTACTCGAAACGGATGCTACTAGAGTAAATTCTCTCTCCGATGCGGCAACTAAAGTTAATACCCTTAAGGATGAAGGTATGACGATTATAACAACCCTTGTGGAAGAGACCAAGCGAAATGGCGAAGCCTCAAATTCTGTCTCTGAAATTGTCAAAGAGACAAATGGCAGTGCCGGAAAAATAGAAGCGGCTAGTCAAATGATTAAGAGCATAGCGGATCAAACAAATCTATTGGCACTGAATGCCGCTATAGAAGCTGCAAGAGCTGGAGAAGCTGGAAGGGGATTTTCAGTTGTAGCAGAAGAAATTAGAAAACTGGCTGAACAGTCAACGGAATTTACAGAAGAGATTCAAATGACAATCCAAGAACTGATAAAGAAATCTCAGCTTGCAGTGGATACCATGACAAAATCTCAGGAAATTACCATTTCTCAATCAAAGAGCGTTTCAAATACAAATGACAAGTTCAACGGCATTGCATCGGCAGTGGATCACATCATGGATCAAATTTCTGAAATCAATGAGTCTCGTGCGATTATGAGTGATAAAAAAGAAGACATGATTGATATCATGGAGAGCCTCTCTGCTATTTCTCAGGAGAATGCTGCGGGAACTGAAGAAGCCGCTGCAACCATAGAAGAACAGGCCGCTTCTATGGATGAAATATCAGATGCCAGCAATGAACTTGCAAAAATTGCTGAGGAACTCAGAGAATCTGTTGCCAAGTTCAAATTGTAAGGCGGTTGAAGTTGTTTAAAGTTATCCAGTAAGATACCAGTAAGAGAAATGAAGTCATAGATAAGAGCAGTGTAGTGTAAGGGATTACACTGCTTTTTATTTTGAAAAATTTTCCTTTAATCTATGCGAGAAAAGCGTTTCTGCTTATGGTAAAATGGGTAGAAAGTAAAGAGCTTTGATGCATATTTTTTAAGTCAAAGTTCAGGGTTTGGCTTGCATGATAACAATCTCAACCATATAAAGACGCAGAAAAAACATGCAACAGTAAAAAATAAACACGATATTATGAGGCAAATTGGCAGTCAAAGTACGATGAAAATCATAGCTCGAATCCTATTGTTTCCACTGGTGTTCAGCTTGTTATTTTCATACGGCAGCGTCCAAAATCTGAGCTACGCACTTGCACCAGTTCAGATTATTACTCAATCCATGGAGACGCTTCCGGGGGCATCTATGTCAGGGGTGGCATATGGTAACGGGGTCTACATAGCAGTGGGCTATTATGGTTCAATTGTCAAATCCACTGATTCAGTGACTTGGACGAATGTTAAGACGAAAGCAGATAGCAGTAGTTACACAGGTGTTTCTAATCCAGATAGTTTTTCATTTAGAAGTGTTGCCTTTGGAAATGGCGTTTTCGTCGCAACGGGAGGAAATGGTGTTATTTTAACCTCTCCAGATGGAGATACGTGGACTCAGAGGACTTCGGGTACAACGGAAAGCATTGGCGAGATAAAGTATATAAGTTTTAACGGCAGCAGTGATTTCTACGCAGCTTCCAAGGCCATGTATCTTAAATCGGCAGACGGGATTAGCTGGACAACTCATACGCCAACGGGAATTGCTTCTGATAGATATGTCAATCGAATTGCTGTGAATGGAAGCGGTACTTTGCTTGGAATGGGCGATTCAGCCGGGTATATCTATAGGACGACAAATGGAAGTTCTTGGAGCCGTGTACAGCCAAGCAGTGCTGTATCAGGTGGAACAGCCACTTCTACTGGAACCAATATGTTGACATGGATGAACGACCGATTTTATATTTCTTCTCCAAGTGCATGGATTTGGACTTCAACGGATTTATCGTCTTTTAGCATCATGGGAAGTCCATTTAAGAACAGTACTTCAATGACAGGAATACAGATGTTCAACGGGATTTACGATGGAAGCAAGTACTACATGTTTGGTTCGTCTTCTCCATATGGGTATGGGGCAATTTATACCTCTACAAATGGTTCAAGCTGGGCTATAGAACCTTTTAAAAATTCCTTTGTGGGTCAAGGTTCTGTCTATACCAACGGGAAGTACTTTAGAGTTGGAAATGAGGGGATGCTTGTTTCGTCAGATGCTGACAATTGGAGTCATCCTTGGGGCGGGACACTTCAGAGTGCCGTTTATGATGGTTCTCAGTACGTGGCTGTAGGTGCCAATGGTAATGATGGTACAGCATGGACATCTCCCGATCTTCAAACATGGACGCCTCATGTATTTGATGCGTACTCGAAAAATTTGAACGCCATAGCCTATGGCAATGGTAAATATGTAGCTGTAGGTGAAAACTTTAACGGGGTCGCGTCTATTGTGACTTCTTCTGATGGCGTTTCATGGAGTAAAAACACGAGCATTTCGGATGCGACCAGTTTATACTCACTTGCCTATGGCAATGGCCTATTTGTCGCTGTGGGAACCAATGGCAGTGTCAGGCTTTTAACCTCCACCGACGGTGTTACGTGGACACAGCCAACACTGCCCGCAACATCATATACAAATTTATATTTCATCAAATATATAAACAATCAGTTCTTCGCAATAGGCGGAGATATGGCGGGAAACAATCTCCTTTGGAAATCAACAGACGGCACAAACTGGACAGATATCAGTTCAACTTATACTGCCACCAGCGATATTTTGGCAGGTGTCACTTATCATAACGGCAAATACTACCTCTTAGGGTATGATGGCGCTACGTATGAGTACTTTGTTATCAGCAGTAGTGATCTATCTTCGTGGTCCGGAAAACATCGGATTACCAACGTTAGTATAACCGGATCATGGGCAAACCAATTTGACTCAGATGGCACAAATCTCTATGTAATTGGGGCAGATATGGGGACCTATGCATACGATATTTACTATTCCACTGATGATGGGGCGAGCTGGAGTGCAGCTGGTGAAAATTATGACAGTAATTATCCGATGGGCATTTCCTATGCCAATAATCAGATGATGATTTTAGGATCGTCATTATCTGTTAAAACTGTAGTTGATATGTCAGATTCAACACCGCCAGTTCTATCGGGAAGTTCAGTTACGTCTGTAAGTGAGACCGGTGGAACGCTAAGCGCAACTTCAAATGAGTCGGGAACACTTTACTACGTTGTGACAACCAGTAGTTCAGCGCCAACGGCTGTTCAAGTGGCAGCAGGCCAAAACGAATCGGGTACAGCAGCACTTGCCTCTGGTAGTAGTGCTGTAACAGCTGCTACACAGAAGAACTTTACCCTTTCGGGTTTAACTGGGGGAACTGCTTACTATTGCTACTTGGTTTCTAAAGATGCAGTGGGCAATACAAGTGTGGTTGCCAGTACGAGTTTCACCACCTCAGCACCAAATACAGCACCGACTTTTACAGGAGGGGCGAATACTGGTTTGACGGTTTCGGAAGATTCAACAGCAACGACTATCAGCACTTCTAAACTCGAGGTTAAGGATGCAGAGCAAGCAGTATCAGATTTAATCTATACAGTGGGCACTGCCCCAACTAAGGGGACTTTAAAAAATACGAATACAAGTTCAAGTATAATTGCTTCAAGCACATTTACCCAAGAAGATGTGAATAATGGATATATAACTTTTACGCCAATTGCAAACGCAAATGGATCAGATAGTTTTACCTTTAGTGTGTTGGATGGTGCAGGCGGAAGCATAACTGGACAATCATTTTCCATTACCATAACAGCAGTCAATGATGCGCCAACAGGTGTGCCAACTGTTAGTGGAACGCCAACAGAAGGTCAAACGCTTTCGGCAAGTACCACTGGAATCGCAGATGTTGACGGCCTTGGCGCATTCAGTTACAAGTGGCAAAAATCGGCTAACGGAACAACTGGATGGAGTGATATTTCAGGGGCAACTTCAAGTAATTATACGTTGGCAACAGCTGATTCAGGCTATTATCTGAGAGTAGCGGTCAGCTATACAGATTTAGGCAGTACAAACGAAATGATATACAGTGCAAGCACTGCACAGGTATCTGCCCTTCCAGATACCACAGCGCCAATTATAAGTGGTGTGGTTCTCAACAGTGCAGGATCGACAACGGCACAATTTGAAGTGACTTCAAATGAGAGTGGAACAGTTTATTACGTCGTGACGGCAAGTGCCACAACACCGACTGCTGTTCAGGTAAAAGCCGGTCAAGATCAGGCGGGCACTTCTGCTTTGAAATCTGGAAACAATACACTGGTGGCAACCACAGGCAAAGTAATTGACATAACGGGTCTCACTGCTGGTACATCTTATTACTGCTATTTCATCGTAGAAGATGGCTCTGGCAATAAGAGTGTTGTGTCTTATAAGGCGTTTGCGACAGTAGTTGGAAATACGCCGCCAACGTTTACTGGTGGGACAAATCTGGGGCTTACGCTATTGGAAGATGCCTCTTATGCCGTGATAGGTAGCGGATTGCTGACGGTGAAAGATGCAGAGCAAACGGCAACTAGCTTGACTTTCACAGTGACGACAGCGCCAACGAAGGGAAAACTCATTAGAGTATCTGACACAAGTGGCGCGGCCATAACGGTATTTACTCAAAGTGAAATAAATTCAGGCAATATTGCTTATAAGCCAAATGCAGATGCAAATGGTGCAGATAGTTTCAAATTTAAGGTATCAGATAGAGATGGTGGAAATTTAGAAAATCAAACGTTTGGTATTTCCATCACGGCAGTTAACGATACTCCATCTGGTGTTCCAACCATCAGCGGGACGCCTAAAGTTGGTGTACAGCTGACTTCAAGTGTTTCAAATATCAGTGATAAAGATGGGCTTGGCGTTTATAGTTATCAGTGGCAACGCTCAGACAACGGCACAGCTAATTGGACGGATATTTCAGGCGCAACATCGGATAAATACCTGTTGACCTCAAATGAAACTGGTAAGTATGTGCGAATGAAGGTGTCTTATACTGACATGGGGGGAACAGCAGAGACTGTAATCAGTACTGCAAGCGGACCGATTAATGCGTCAGATGACATCACTGCACCGACACTATCTGGAGTGGGTTCAGGCTCAGTGACAGGTAACGGCGCAACGATTAAGATTACTTCAAATGAAACAGGAAAAGTTTATTATGTTGTCACCACATCTTCCACAGCGCCAACTGCGGCACAAGTGGTTGCAGGACAAGGCGCTACTGGTGCAGCGGCACTTAAGAGCGGTGATGATGCCAATACGGCTGCAACGGAAAAAGCATTTGCAGTGACAGGGCTTCAATCTGGTACACAGTACTATTACTACTTTGTGGCAGTGGATGGCAGCGGCAATAAGAGTGCTGTAACAGGCGGCACTTTTACAACGACTTCCACAGGCGATACCACTGCACCGACGCTATCAGGAGTGGGTTCAGGCTCAGTGACAGGTAACGGCGCAACGATTAAGATTATTTCAAATGAAACTGGAAAAGTTTATTATGTTGTCACCACCTCTTCCACAGCGCCAACTGCGGCACAAGTGGTTGCAGGACAAGGTGCTACTGGTACAGCGGCACTTAAGAGCGGTGATGATGCCAATACGGCTGCAACCGAAAAGGCATTTGCAATCAGTGGACTTCAAGCGAGCACAAAATACTATTATTATTTTGTGGCAGTGGATGGCAGTGGCAATAAGAGTGCCGTGATGAGCGGTACGTTTACAACCTTAGAAAATAAAGACAATTCTGGTGGTGGTTCATCAGGCGGCTCATCAGGTGGTGCTTCTGGTGGAGGCAGCTCGACGCCTTCCAGTGGAACACCTGATGGAAGTGTGGAAGTTCTCATCAATGGCAAGACAGAATATATTGGAACAGCTGAAACCAGTACAGAAAACAATCAAACAAAGACAACTGTATCCGTTGACCCAGCAGAGCTCAACAATAAACTGGCAACAGAGGGAAATAATGCAGTCGTGACAATTCCGGTTAAAACAAATTCAACTATTTCCATCGGTCTACTCACAGGTGAAATGGTTAAGAATATGGAAAATAGTGCGGCAACGCTTAAAATTGAAACCAATAATGCGTCGTACACACTGCCAGCTAAACAAATTAATATAGACAATATTTCAAAACAAATTGGTGCAGATGTCAGTTTGGGTAATATCAAGGTGGAAATAGAAATTTCTCAGTCACCTGATGAAACCGTTAAATTGATAGAAAGCACCGCAACAAAAGGCAATTTTGAAGTAGTGATAAAACCAATTGACTTTGTCGTCAGATGTTCAACAGGTGACAAGGTTGTGGAAGTCACTAAATTTAACAGTTTTATAGAAAGAGCTGTACTTCTTCCAGATGGAATTGACCCAAGTAAAATTACAACTGGGGTTGTCTTGGAGGCAGATGGTACAGTGAGACACGTACCGACAACCGTGGTACAAGAAGGTGGTCGCTACTATGCCAAAATTAACAGTTTGACCAACAGTGTTTACTCTGTTGTATGGCATCCGATTGAATTTAAGGACATGGAAGGACATTGGGCTAAAGACGATGTCAATGACATGGGTTCAAGAATGATAATTGAAGGTGTTGGAGATGGCTTGTTTGATCCAAATAGACAAGTGACAAGAGCTGAGTTCACAGCGATGCTGGTGAAGGCAATGGGGCTCAAACTGGAAAGTGGTGAAACACCATACTCAGATGTTTCGAAAGATTCGTGGTATCATGATTATGTTTCGGTGGCATATGATTATGGATTTATAGTGGGCAATGATTCCAAAACATTTGAACCAATGGAAACCATCACCCGTGAAGAGGCTATGGTAATGACTGCAAAGGCAATGGAACACACTTCCTTGGCAGACACTTATACGACTGCCCGTGTTAATGGTGTGCTGAGTAAGTTCAAAGATGCCGCTGAGATATCGACAGAAGCTAGGACTGCTGTTGCGGCCTGTGTCGATAAAGGTATTGTATCGGGTAAAAGCGCAACCACTGTTGCAGCCCAGGATAAAATTACCCGTGCTGAAATAGCTGTTATCGTAAAACACTTACTTGAAATTGCAAACCTAATTTAAGCCAATTGTTGGCTGGATTCCTCCAGATTCTGGCTTAAACGCAAGAGATTATCAAACCGAATTTTGAAAGCTAGACCATATGGTCTAGCTTTCGAGGATTCGGTTTTTTTTTATCTTGTTGTACGGTCTCTTAACCTTTCGAGTAGATAGCGGTTTACAAAAGCATTTGTCTGGTGTGAGAGTGGATACTTAGCAGCTGTTAGAGCAAGAATGGATACTTAGCACTTGTTAGAGCAGGAATTTCAGAAGACGGCTAGGTCTGCCGGATTTACCTATAATTTTCTTGCCAATCACTTCCACATAGCCTGCGACCTCCAGTTTTTCGATCATGCGATTGGTGCTTCTCAGGGAGTTTCCAAACTCGTCTGCAAGCTCATGACTGGTAAACGTATCTTTTTTATAGAGGTCAATGAGGCATTTCAGATGATAGATATTGTTGGCACTGACCCCGCTTTTTTCGGATATATCACGAAATTGAATGTCACTTGTGGGCTCTGTTTTCTTGTGGACAGAAGTTATTTTTTCCATGTGCCTTCGATTGTACACCACAAACCCCTGATTTCCCCCCATTTTAGAGGCCTTGTTCTTACCGATTAGAGCATTTGCCTTGGCCTCCCTTGCAGTGATGCCAAACCCAATCCCTACGCTGACTGTTCGCTCGGTCTTCTCACCAATACGTCTGAAAAGTGATAATTCTCTGAGATTCTTAGTTTCGTATTCCACAATTTTACGCGTTGAAAACAGGAGGTAGCTTCTTTCACTTTCCACAACAGCAGCTTGGATGCGCTGGGCAAACTTGTAGACTTCTTCTGTAATATGGGTTTTCTCTAACATGAGCCCATATTCATTTTCAGATGTCCAGTGATACTCGCCACCGGCTTCGATTTCAACAGAAATGACCACAATTTGGCTCACAGTCAAATCTTCAAATCTGATTTTCTCAAGGAGATCGTGCAGGGTATTTTTGATGGTAGTTTCGTTAGGGGTTAGGAGCATGGCTGGAATACCCAGTGTATGTAGTCGACTGCAAATTGCTGAAATGCCTGTGATAGCTACACCCGATTGACCTGTTTGGAAACACCTGCTGTGAAAGGCAATGAGATCATCAAACAGGCTTTCTTTAAAAATATCTATCTTGGAAATGATGGCATGGTATTGTCCTTCTATAAGACCGATGCCCCTGTAGATAGATTCAACCATGTCCTCTGTATACGAGTCAATGCTGATTTTAGTAATATCGTGTTTCTGTCCAATTAAAGAGGATAAAAGGATGCGTTGGAGCTGACTTTCGTCGTTGTCCAGATAGACCCACGGGTTCTGGGAATGCATGCGATGATTCATCACATCATACAGGATTTTACCTGTAAAGAGGACGCCATCAAAATCGTCAATATGTTCTGAAAGATACTGAACTGTGTTTTCGATCTGGCTCATTTCTCTGGTTTCGATGGCGATACCTGTGACATCTGGAAATGCGCTTTCAATAACGCCTAAAACCCTTTCTACATTTTCAGGGTGTCCAACAATTCCGATTCGCTTCATCTATATAACCTCCATTCAGCTCTATTTTATTTTACAAACAGTATAAAGTCAAATTAAAGACGCTATAAAGCAAAAGCTATTTATGATAGTCTTTAATTAATAAAAATCAGGAGGCTATCACATGATTAAATATGTTGCAGAACCCTTTAAAATTAAAATGGTTGAACCTTTAAAAATGACCACTCGTGCAGAACGTGAAGAAAAATTGAAAATTGCAAATTACAATCTTTTCGGACTGGAGTCAGATGATGTCTATATTGACTTCTTAACAGATAGCGGAACAGGTGCGATGAGTGATACTCAGTGGGCCGGCATGATGTCAGGAGATGAGTCGTACGCAGGCGCAAGAGGATACAAGAAACTTCAAAACGCCGTTAAGGACATCTTTGGTTACAAATACAGCCAACCCGTTCACCAGGGAAGAGCGGCGGAACAAGTGCTTCTCCCAAGCCTTCTTAAAAAAGGACAAAAGTGTATTTCCAACATGCATTTTGACACCACTAGAGGTCATGTGGGCCTTTTAGGTGCAAGACCTGTGGATATTGTTGTTCCAGAGGCAAAAGATACACAGACTTATGTTCCATTTAAGGGCAACATGGATACCAAGAGACTGGATGCGTATATTCAAGAAGTTGGTGCTGAAAACGTGGGTCTGATTATTATGACCATCACAAATAACTCAGCAGGTGGGCAGCCTGTTTCTATGGCAAACCTCAAAGAAACCAGAGAAATTGCAGATAAATATGGCATTACCATGATTATAGATGCTGCTAGATATGCCGAAAATGCTCATTTCATCAAACAACGTGAAGAAGGCTATGCAGAGGTTGAAATTATTGATATCGTCAGAGAAATGTTCAGCTACGGGGATGCCTTCACCATGAGTGCAAAAAAAGATGCCATTGTAAACATGGGTGGTTTGATTGGCGTTAGAGAGTCAGAAGAACTCTATACAAAAGTCAAAGGTCTCACAATTCCATATGAAGGGTTCGTCACTTACGGCGGGCTTGCTGGTAGAGATTTAGAAGCCCTTTCAATTGGACTTTACGAAGGTCTTGATAAAGATTACTTGAAATACAGAGTGGGTCAAGTAGAATATCTTGGAGGAAAACTCAAAGAAGCTGGGATTCCGTTCCAATATCCTGTTGGCGGACACGCGGTTTTCTTAGATGCAAAAGCACTTTTACCACACATCCCATACTTCCAATTCCCAGGACATGCACTAGCTTGCGAACTTTATTTGGAAGCTGGAATCAGAACCTGTGATATTGGGTCGTTCCTCATGGACTTAGACCCTGAAACTGGTGAACAACAAGAAGCTGAAATGGAGTTTACAAGACTTGCAATTCCAAGAAGGGTTTACACGCAAGCTCACTTTGATGTGGTTGTGGAAGCACTCATTAACATCAAGGAAAAGGCAAGTAAAATAAAAGGCTACGAAATCCTGTGGCAACCGCCTGTTCTCAGACATTTCACAGCAAAGTTAAAACCAATAGAATAGAATATAGAAATTAAAATCAATTGAATAAGCGAAACCATAAGAGCGCCCTATGTCTAAGTTAAATGGACATAGGGCGCTTTGCGTCACGGCAGAAAAGTATATCCTCCTCACTAAATTATTTTTTAGTGCTGATTGGAAGAGGCTGGGTCATATAGGCTTCTAGTCTATTGAGGTTGACAATACTCGTATAGTTATCTATTTCTGTGAGCAAAGAAGCGATGGTCTCAATGGATTCACGATGACCAGTTTCAAGCCACTGCTGGATGAGCCCAATGGTTCCAGTTACCACATATGCTGAAAAGAACTCGTAAGACCTTAGCTCCACATTTTTGTTGAGGGCCACCAGATAATTGGTACATCTGCCTTCGAGCATTTTCTTAAGACGTCCATAGAAGTGATCATCACCCTTTTTCTTTAGAAAAAACAGGCATAGCTGGGCATTTTGTTTGACATATTGTAAGACTTCTATAAAAAAACGATTGCTGAGTGAAGTTGGATTTGTGACCATATGCTTGTCCAAAAGGGCATTGAGTTCATTCATCATCTCGTCTTCAATATGGCTCAGAAGATCATAGATATCCTTATAGTGAAGGTAAAAAGTCCCACGGTTGATATCTACCATATCTGTGAGTTCTTTAACGGTGATATCGTGCAGTTCTTTTTCGCTTAGCAATTTGACAAATCCCTTTTTTATTTGTTGCTTTGTCTTGCGGACTCTGCGGTCTATGGCTTCGGAAGGTTTGTTCATAAAAATTTTACCTCCTTCTAATGATGTTTTTCAACAGATTTTGCCTTTGTGTTGATTATTGAACATAAGTACAATCACCTGATTATTGAAAGTTTTTCTATGAAAAGTATAATATATACATGTGCAATAATCAACACGTGTTGATAAAAGGAGGAGAAAATAATGAAGCATGTGAAATTGGCAGGACTTTCAATTGTATTGACCCTAATGGTGACAATGCTAAGTGGGTGTGCTTCTAGTCAGGCAGAGGAAAGCCGTATCAGGGCAGTTAAGACTGTGGCGCTAGAGCAGGAAGAAATGGGATATTCAAACAGCATCTCTGGGAACATAGTTCCCTCTGAAACCGTGAAGCTGAGTTTTAAAATAGATGGCGTTATAGAAGATGTCTTGGTTTCAGAAGGACAATCAGTTCAAAAAGGCGATGCGGTGGTCAAATTAAAAACAGAAGATTACAATCTGGCAGTGGATGCGGCAAAGGCTCAATATGAATCGGCGAAAATGTCAATAGAGAGGGATATTCCTCAAAAACTAGAGCAGGCAAAAGCGCAGCTGGATTTAACTCAGTTGACATATGATCGGGTAAAGGAGCTCTATAATGAGTCGGCGATTCCAAAAGCGCAGTTAGACGAAGTCGCAGCAAAACTTGCTGTGGATGAGAGCACCTATACACAGGCGCAAAATGCATTTGAAATCGCCAACAAGCAACTGGGACAGGCAAAAGCCGCATATGACAATGCCATGAACAATCTAAGCGATACCACCCTTTATAGTCCGATTGATGGCGTTGTGCTGAAGAAGGTCGGCTCGGAAGGTGAGGTTCAGGGAGCTGGCTATCCAGTGGTTGTGCTGGGCTCTACCGATAAAGTTCAGGCTGAATTTGGTGTCAGTGATGCACAAATTGGAAAGTTTAAACTAAATCAAGAGATTCCCATTTACGTGTACGGTGTGGAACAGGAAGTCGTTGGGACGATTAGCGAAATCGGTGCAGTTGCAGATGAGAAGACGAGGCTTTTTACCGTTCGAGCAGATGTGGAGAACAAAGATGGCATTTTAAAAGCAGGCATGATTGCCAAAGCAAGTTTGGTATCGAAAGAAGAAGAGGGGATTTTGATTCCGTTTTTAGCAGTGGTTCACAAGGCTGACAGAGAAGTGGTCTTCTTATATGATGAAAGTACCGAAACAGTTGTGGAGCGAGAAATTCAAACGGGTGAATTAATAGATGACAGAATCGTTGTGACAAGTGGATTGGAAGCGGGTGAGCGCTTAGTTATTGAGGGGCAATATCAGCTTCAAGATGGGGAGAAGGTGACTCAAAATGATTAGATGGTGTGTTGAGCACAAGACGATTGTTTTGCTGCTTTCAGTGATGATACTGGCAGGGGGAATCTTTGTGTACTCTGACTTAGAGAGACAGGAAAATCCCACCATTACGCCACCGATAGCCTTGGTTCAATGTATCTACCCAGGGGCAAGCCCTGAGGATGTGGAGAAGCAAATTATTAAGCCCATCGAGGAGAAGATTGGAGAAATTGAAAACATAAAAACCATAGAGAGCTTCTCATTAGACAGTGTAGGCATTATCAAGATTACCCTTGAAGACATGAGTGATGCCGCTATTCTCAGACACTGGGAGAAAGTAAAAGATAAGATAGATGATGTCAAGGCAGAACTGCCTGACAGCGCAGAGGCTCCAACAGTGGACACGGAGTTGATTAATAGCTTTGGTCTTGTGGTAGGTCTTAGTTCAAGTGATTATACAAATCAGGATATCCAACGTGTGGCAAAAATTTTGGAAAAGAAAGTTTCTAAAATTGACGGGGTTGCTGAAGTCAAATTGATGGGTGAAGTAAATTCTGAGATCTCTGTTCAACTTGACATGACGCGTCTTAATCAGTATGGAATTTCTGCAAATACGATTATGACGGCAATCAAAGCCAGAAACGTCAGCATACCAGGCGGCAATCTGGAGATGGAAAAGGGGAAAATTCCCGTTCAAATAACGGGTGAGTACCAGTCAATTGAAGAACTGAGAAACACAATTGTAGGCGTATCAGAAGATACTGGGCTTCCAATTAGACTCAGGGAACTTGCGCAAGTTGAAATGAAAGACGAAATGCCAGACAGTTATTCCCTCATAGGAAATCAAAAGGCTGTTTTAGTCGGCGTTAGATATATGAGCGGCACAAATGTCTTGAAGACTGGTGAAGCAGTTGACAAGATTTTAGAGGAATTTAGAGAAGATGATCTTTACAGAGATATGAAGATGACCATACTCACCAATCAACCTGAGTATGTGGATGATGCCATAGACCTCTTTATCAACAATTTGGCGTCGGCGATTATTCTCGTTATCGCAATTGTGTGGATTTTTATGGGCTTTAGAAGTGCTGTTGTGGTATCCGTTCCAATTGCAGTTGTGACTTCTGCCGTATTGCTTTACATGAAACTGGCGGCAATACCGCTTCATCAGATTTCCATTGCTTCTCTAATCATCTCTCTGAGTTTGCTGGTGGCAAATGGGATTGTGGCAAATGACAACATGTATTTATACCTTCAACAAGGGCGAAGTCGAAAGGAAGCCGTTATCCAAGGGGTTAAGGATGTCAACATTCCAATACTGACTTCAACGTTGACGACAATTGCCTCGTTTTTACCGCTTGCAATGATGCAAGGCAGTGCGGGTAAATTTGCAAGTGCACTGCCTGTACTGGTATCTGTAGCTCTATTTGCATCGTATTTTACTGCACTGACTCTGGTTCCAGCAATGGGAGACAGGATACTGGAAGTGAAGTCCAGAAGCGGTGGACTAATGGATAAGTTTGTTCATAAACTGCGTATTTTTAAATTAAAAGCGAAACTTGAAAAGGCATATGATAAATTCCTAGAGAAATCACTTGCAAAGCCAAGGCGTACAATTCTAATGTTTGTGGTATTGTTAGGACTTTCGTTTACACTAGTACCTACACTGGGCATGCAAGTATTTCCACCCATTCAAAGGGATCAATATGTTCTGACAGTGACCCTCCCTAGTGGTGTGAGCCTTGATTATACCAGAGATGTGGCCGCACAAATAGCACAGGCGGTTGATGGTGAAGACAGTGTTCAGAGTACGGCAGTTCAAGTTGGAGATGGTTTTATTCAGTATTATGACACGTTTGCATCTGCAAGGAGGGGAACGAATGTCGCAGAGTACTTGATTAATGGCGATCGAGATAAGGCCTATGATGTGGCAGGCATGGTCGAAAGCAGATTCCCAGAGGCGACAGTGAATCTTAAATTTTTGGAGCTGAACATGCCGCAGGATCAGCCGGTTCAAATTAGAATTAGTGGATCAGATATCACAGAACTCAAAAGGATTGCCGAATCGGTGAACGAAGAGGTGAAGTTGCTGGATGGTGTAAACCGAACGGAGATCAATTATGGTTTTGACTCATATAAATTGAAGATAAACGTGGACGAGACAAAGGCTAACTTAACGGGGATTACCAATTATGATGTTGCCTCTACAGTGAGGATGGCTGTCAATGGAATGGAAGTGACTGAAATCAAACAGCAGGATATCGACAAGGATTCTATACCAGTTGTCCTTAGAATTGGAAGAGAGAACTTACTGAGCATTGAAGATATGAATCGAATTTTTATCACGTCTCAAATTACAGCTGAAAATGTACCTCTTTCTCAGATTGCTGAGCTTAAAACGGAATCCAGCTTAAATCAAATTGTCAGAAGGGATGAAGACAGAACGATAACTGTTGGACTCTATCTCAATAAGAATGTCAGCTCGGAAGTTGTCCTTCATTCAGCGATGGAAAAGCTCAAGACATTTACAGTTCCAAGTGGATATACTCTCAGTTATGGTGGCGACAACGAATTTGCCGAAGAGACTTTTGGGTCCATGGTAGTTCCAGCGATTATGGCCATTGTGTTAATCTACTTGATTATTACATTGCAATTTGGAAAACTGGTTGAACCACTTATTATCATGGGAACCATTCCGCTGTCGTTTATAGGGATTATCAGCGGCCTGAAAATTATGAATTATCCAATAGGTTTCATGGCAATGCTAGGCGCAATTAGCCTCATGGGTGTCGTGGTGAACAACGGCATCGTCTTGCTGGACTATATAAAACTGCTTCAAAATGAAGGTAATTCCCTTCATGATGCCGTGGTTACTGGTGCTAAGACTAGGCTCAGACCTATTATGATTGGCATGGTCACCACAGTGATTTCGCTGATTCCACTTATGATTTCGGGTGGGCCACTTTGGCAACCGCTGGCAACAGCAATCAATTTTGGACTGTTATTCTCAACAGCACTTACACTAATTGTCATTCCATGTGCCTACTTGTGGATAGAAACTGTGAGACTCAACCGAAGAAGCAAGAAAAAAGTGACGGTCTAAAAAGACTAATTTGTTAAAAAATGCATAATTATGAATTGTCTTATTTATTGAAAAATAATAATTTCAGAAACTACAGATTAATACGAAAATCCTCAAACCCAGTAGATTGAACCAATGTATTGATTGTGATACAATTAACAACTGAGGGATACAAAAAAATAATATTTGTAAAGGGGATTTAAAATGCAAGCAATCATTGGTTTCTTAAAGTTTACACCTGTGTTTTTGTTAGCTGGTCTGATGATCTCTGGAATGGACCCGCTTCTAGCTGCACCTGTTGCCGTAATATGGGCCTCTATCGTGGCTTTTGCAACAGATAAGCTGTCATTTAACGACATCGTTTCAGCAGCTGTGGAGAACGTGAAAGAGATGCAACTCGTGTTTTTCATTTTGATGGCAGCATACGCTATGGCAGAGGCATTTATGTCAACTGGCGTGGCAGCGGCGATTATCAATGTGGCACTGGGTCTCGGTATGACCGCTAAAACTGTTGCTGTGACAGCCTTTATTGTAACTGCGATTTTATCAGTTGCAACAGGAACATCATGGGGAACATTTGCAGCTTGTGCACCAATTTTCTTGTGGTTAAATCACATAGTTGGCGGTAATTTATTGCTGACAACTGCCGCAATTGCGGGGGGAGCTTGCTTTGGGGACAACATAGGACTTATCTCAGATACAACCGTTGTAAGTTCAGGTATCCACAAAGTGGAAGTTATTCACAGAATTAGGCACCAGGGTGTTTGGTCAGGCCTGTGTCTGTTGGTATCGGCGATTATCATTGTCTTGTTGAGTTTAGGGCTTTCAGGGGAAGCGGCTAGCGCAACAGATGCCATTAAGGAAATACCAGCAGAAGTTTGGACAAGCCTCAATGAACAAAGACCTTCTGCAGTGACACTTCTGAATCAAGTACAAGAGGGCGTTCCAACCTTCATGATTGTTCCGCTAATCATCGTTTTGGCTGCGGCAATCAGAGGTTTGCCAACACTTGCTTGTCTCGGTCTTGGAATTGCATCTTCACTGATTTTCGGTCTTGTGGCTGGAACAGTGGACTCAGTAACATCGTTCCTCGGACTCGTGGAAACGGGATTTGCCGATGCCGGGTCATGGGTTATCGTCATGATGATGTGGGTAGCAGCCTTCGGTGGTATTATGGCAAAAATCAATGCCTTCTCACCACTTTCAAACTTTATATCGAGCATTGTCAAAAACGTCAGACAACTTTTGTTCTGCAACGGCCTTTTGGCGATTTTGGGGAATGCGGCACTTTCAGATGAGATGGCTCAAATTGTTACAGTTGGCCCTATTTGTAAGTCTTTAACAGATGAAAATGTAGAGGCAAGTGAAGAGGACATGTACAAATTGAGACTTCGAAATGCAACTTTTAACGATGCACTGGGCGTCTTTGGATCACAGTTGATTCCATGGCACGTGTACATGGGATTCTATGTGGGAATCGCATCGGCAGTGTATCCACTCCACCAGTTTGTACCATGGGATATCATTCGATATAACGTCATGGCAATTGTGGCAGTTTCATCATTACTGCTGTTGACACTGACTGGACTGGACAGATTTATTCCTTTATTTGGACTGCCAAGTGAGCCTCAAGTGAGACTTAAAAAGTATGCTAAAAAGGATAAGGAAAAAGACATGGAGCCTGTTGAAGCGCTCTAGTCAAGCGTATAAAGAGATAAGCAGAGAAAGACGGGGAAAACCCGGTATTATAAATATAAAATCAATATTAGCAGAAAATCCCGCCCCCTTCATAAGATGAAGTCGGCGGGATTTTTACATATAAAAAGAGCACAGAAGATGTACTCAATATTCCCCGATCATATCCATGCCATTAACAATTGATTAAAAAAGCCTTAATCAGGGCCTGAATGAAAATTAAAATGATAAAATAAGCTGAGAGCAACTCTCAAACGCATTTTTCAAGACCAAAAAATAGATGGAGTGTGATATATATGGCAAAATACGAAAAGATAGTGACAGGTGATATTCAGGTACTTTCTGAAGGCTTACACAAATACATTTTAGACAGTGCTGTTAGCATGGAGCTCATAGATCAGAGCAGTTACGAGATGGGCAATACGAAAGTTAAAGTACTGGTATACGACAAATACTTCATGAGAAATTCAAGTAGAGCCAGCTTAAACGTCACGATCGTCAGTGACGATGACACCATCTTCGTGTCTGCAATTGGCGCTGGTGGTAGCCAAGGCTTGTTTTTAAACTTCAGCTGGGGAGCGGAGTCAGAACTCGTCGAAGTGGTTGAAGCCTATTTAAAATCGTTTCATTACGCCTAGCGGATTAAAGTAAATTATGTAATCTTCTATGATGTGATAGTCTCCATGAATCAGATGGTAGGCCTTCACGCTTTCCTCTAAGAACTCAACTGTTACCCCTAGATATTCTGCCGCTTCATAGGCATTTCGACAGCCTTCGTTGAAGCAATCAATAAAGCGCTCTAGGGGGAGCAGTTTTTTATATGCCCATCTTCTTGCGATATTTTCTTGTTTTACAGAGGCGAGATCCGAAGTATCGGTGATAATCCCCGATGTGGTTTCATAATGGCCTATTTCCTCTGCCAAGATGCAGAATTTCTCGCTTTCTGTCTCAATGCGCTCGGAATCAAGAACGATAATTTCGTCGAAATACAGTGCTTTTACGCTTTTGGATGGAATAGGAGCTTCCACAAGTTGTATTTTATGCTGCTCTAAATGGTCAAGCAAGTTCTTAATCATTATTACCTCGTTGTGATTTTATAAATTGTGCAAATTCAAGGACCTTTTTTTGTTCGTCAGTTGTCAAGTCTCCAAGGGCATGGGCGGCAAGGGTATGAATCTCTGTTTTGCTTTCTTCCCAGTCCATGAGGTATGAAGGTGATACTTCCAGTGCATCTGCCAAGAGCTTGATCTTGTCCTTGCGGACATTTTTGATGTTGCCGCTCTCATACCTTTGAATGGTAGCCGCACTGACGCCAACCTTTTCAGCAAGCGCTTCCAAAGTCATGGAAAGCTCCAAACGTCTGGCCTTTATCTTATCTTTGAAATCCAATGTGAGTCCTCCTTATAGTTTATAATTGACTTTTATTAAATGTAAGTATCAATACTAAATATAGTTTATCATCTAATTTGCGTAAATGCAAATTTTAATGCGTTTTTTTACGTAAAGTATTGACATGCATTTGCGTATCATGCAATAATATTTACGTAAACGCAAAACAATTACATAACCCATCGCCCTTCACAGACATTAAATTACGAGAAAAATGCACATTGCACGCAACTGCACTTTTTCTATGGTAAGATAGTAGTGTCAGAAAAGGGCACCTGAAATCACAGGTGTCCTTTTCGATGCCAAGGCATCTGATAGGACGGAGAAATTGTTGAGGCATAACTTTAAACTAAGAGCGATTGCTTGTATTTAGTAAAGGAGCATGCAAATGAATCATAAAGAAATCAAAGTCCTATTTGGAAGCTATAATACAGTTTGTGCTGAGATTCATCACCTAAATCAGGAAGTCATGGAATTGACAGAGGTGACGGCGTCTCATAGGGAACTATCGGCTATTACTTACTCGGATATGCCAAGGAGCGGCAAAATTTCCGACCCGACATATGAAAAGGCGCAAAAGATAATAGATGTCTATCTCAAGCAGGTGGAAAAGATCGAAAGTCGAATTGAAGTGCTGTTCAACAAGAAGAATCAAATAGAAACCATGTTTGACTGTTTGGAACCTGTAGAACGTCAAATTATGATGCTCAGGTATCAAAAGAAGTATCGTTGGGAGATGATCGCGACGTCGGTGAGTTATAGCAGGAGACAATGCATCAATATACATGACAAAGTGATTGAGCAATTTGCAGACGCATAATCAACACTGCACGCCATTGCACTTTTTCTGTGGTAAACTATTAGTGTGAAAAGAGACAAGTAAATCAAGTGAGTCAAAAAGAGCATTGCCCTTGGGGCACATGCTCTTTTTGCATCTAAAGAGAACTTGTTTCAGACTATGGGGATTGAACATTGGCCCGATAATGAGGGAGGTGATTTTGAATTGGCATCAAACTAGAAAGCGAAAGTAGAGGTGGCACGTGACTTTAAATGTATTTGGAATCGTCAGGGGATTGATAGAGGAAGCTCTGCCGTCAGTTCTCTGGATGGATTCAAACACAGAGCCCGCGGAGAGTTATTTTAATCTGGAGGGATTGCTCGTGGAAAGAGAAGCGCTGTCTGGGATGACATTCGAAGACAGCACTCTATTTGAAATTGCCTATTACAACAAGGCAGAAACTGGCGGAGCAGTGAATTTTTTAAACATTTCAGATGCCCTGCGGCAGTTGTTCGAGAGGAATTTCCTCGAGGATGAAGCTGGTCAGCGGTATGAAATCAAGACAATTGAGTCTGAACTGAAAGACGGGAAACTGATCTTTAGAATTACGATTTTAGAGCAGTTTGACCGATCGCTACAAATGTATCCAAAGATGGATCATATCAAAATATCGGAGGTATAGAGATGGGATTACCAGGAATTAGTATTATTTTCACTAAAAAGGCAGCAAGTGCTGTGAAAAACGGGTCTGTTGGAGTTATGGGATTGCTTTTTAAAGATGAGAAAGCCACCTCAGGCGTTGAGTATTACTCTATTAAAGATGTAACAGATATTCCGGCGGCACTGAATGATGCCAACAAGAAATACCTTGAAGACGCCTTATTGGGAACGCCTTCAGAAATCAAGGCGGTGGTTGTTGCAAGTGACGCAGTGGACTACGTAGAAGGTCTCAATTACATGGAGACACTTTCGTTTAATGTATTTGCCATTCCGGGCATCCTTGCAGGAAATGTGATGACCATTGCTTCGTGGGTGAAGTCTCAAAGAGCAAGCGGTAAGAGATTTTTAGCGGTTCTTCCTGATTGTGAAGCGGATAGTGAAGGCGTTGTCAACTTGGCGACAAGCGACATCATCGTGGGAGAGACAACTTACACTGCCTCACAATACACAGCAAGAGTGGCTGGCTTAATTGCAGGGCTTCCTTTGACGGTTGCGCCGACTTACCAAGTATTTAATGAAGTTGATGACGTACCGCATTTAACAAAGGATGCGGCAGATGCAGCTGTAAACGATGGCAAGCTGATTCTGATTCACGACGGCGAAAAGGTGAAAATTGCAAGGGGTGTCACTTCGATGACAACTGTCACTGAGGCAAACCCAGCAGAGTATATGAAGATCAAATTGGTTAGAATTTATGACAAGATTGCCACAGATATTCAAAAGACAATTGAAGACCTCTACATTGGCAAGGTGCAAAATAGCTATCAAAACAAGTTGTTGCTCGTGTCTGCCATCAATGCTTACCTTGAATCGCTTGAGCAAAGCAATGTCCTTGACGCCGGTAAAAACAACGCCGAAATTGACATGACGGCTCAGAGAACATTCCTCAAAGGACAAGGCGTTTCAGTAGATGAGATGACTGAGCAAGAGATCAAAGAGGCGAACACAGGGTCCACTGTCTTTATCAAATTGAACATCAAAGCATTAGACGCAATTGAAGATGTGGCAATTACCATCGTGCTTTAAGGCATATAGCCTAAGTTAACTGCATAAATTATATTAAAACACTGGGAGGAAAAACACATGTCATTAAATCCAAATAGAGTAATTAACGGAACTTACGGAAGGGTGTGGCTTGATGGCACACTCATGGGAGAAGCGTTTGGCTTACAGGCAAAAGTTGAAATTCAAAAGGATGAATTTCCAATTGCAGGCTCACTTGTACCAGGTGAAAAAATCACTGGATGGAAGGGAACGGGTTCACTTAAGTTTAGAAAAGTAGATTCAAGACTGATTGCGTTAATTGGAGAGGCCATTAAAAAAGGTCAAAATTTAGAGTTTGAAATTTTGAGTGAATTGGCTGACCCAACTGCATATGGTGCAGAACGCATCTTATACAAGCAAGTGTCTTTTAACGATCTCACATTAAGTGAGTGGGAAGTGGCGGCAAGAGGCGATGTGGAAGCGCCGTTTACGTTTAGAGATTACAACTTCTTTGATTTAATTCAAGCACAGTAATATCCACACCACACAGATAGTGCTTATAAACTAAGGGATGGCGGAAGGGGGGGCTTTATGCCCCTCCAATGCTCAATAAAGCGATAGAGAGAAGGAGAACGAAATGGCAGCATCTAAAAATAAAAATACGCTGAGCTTATTGCTCAATTCAAAAAAGGACTTGATGGAATTGCCGAGAGAAACGGTTGAAATCCATAGATTGTCAGAAAAGTTTGGTGAAAAGGTAGAATTTGTCATCCGAGCGCTGAACAACAAGGAGTTCAAAAGCATTCAGGACTTGGCAATTAAATTTGACAAAAAAGAGGCTGATGTGGACACAAGCCTTATTCAGACCATGATTTTAGTTGAGGGGATTGTTGAACCCAGCTTCAAAGACAAGGAATTCAGGGAGACATACGAAGTTGCCACACCAATTGACTTACTGGAAAAGGTGCTTTTGCCGGGAGAAATTTTGCAGCTTTACAACAAGATTTCTGAGCTTTCTGGATTTGGTGATAACTCGATTGTCAACATAAAAAACTAATTGAGACAGATCCGGAGGCGGGGATTATGTATTACATGTGGTCCAAATTTGGCACATTTCCCTCTGACGTCAGGTCGAAACTCGAAGAGAATCCGGGAGAATTGGATGTGCTGGTGGCATTTTACCAGTATCGACAGGGTGAGGAGTCGAGATATGCCAAAAACAATATTCCCGGGTTTGTCTCAATATAAGGGGAGGTGATTGCATGGACATGGTTGATGCGATAAAGAATTTAGATGCAAGTGGAATTGTTACGTTGACCAAGCTGTTTGAGAGAACCAAACGGCTCAATTCAGCACTTGAAAAAACAAAGAAGAATTTATACAAAATTGGCAAGCAGTTGGATGAACTTTCAAAGAAGACTGTTGAGATAAAGTTCAATATACAGCTAGGGGATTTAGAGGGCATTATTGAGTTTATCAATAACCTTCAAAATTCTATTGATGGCCTCTGGAATCAAATTAAGGGGGTCGTTTCAGATATAGGCAACGCAGTTGAAGCCTTGATTCAGAGAATTGCTACACCGCTTGACGCATTGATCCAAGCAGCAAGTATTAACACGATAATTGTCATAGCAGTAGAAGGCGAAGCCGATGTGAAAGAGAAGATTGAAGAGACGGCAAAGGAGGCGGCTAAACCCTTAAGTATATTCAAGAAAGGGTTTACACTGGTTTTAAAAGTTAAAGATGGCGTTACCAATACTATAAAAAAGGTGACGGCCTCAATTCTCAGTAACATCAAGGTATCAGAACTTGCGAAGAAGGCACTGGATCTCGTTGGCAAAGGGACAATGAAGAGAGAGAACACAAAACTGGGCATGGAGTCCGCCATTTTGCAAAGCAATCCAAATATGAATCAGCAAGAAGCAGGGGCAAAGAGTGACGCCTATATGAAAACGTTAAAGGACAGTGCCTTTGACAGTACTTTTTCAGAGGGTGAGATTTTTGATGCGGGTTCAATTGCGCTTAAGGCGGCAAAGGGCGACACTGGGCAGGCTGCGGAGATGGTGAAACTGGCAAGGGATATGGCGGGTTCAACTGGAAGACCCCTTGAAGAGGCTATTTCTGCCTTGGCAAGTGCACAGGAAGGATCGACAGATGCCCTGAAGTCATTTGGCGTAAACGCCAGTGCAGAAGACCTTAAAAAGGCAAATGGCAATATTCTTAAGATGAAAGGCGACTCTGGGAAAACCATGTCAGAGTCATTTAAAGGTGGAGACGAAAAAGCCGGGGATACGCTCGGCGGCAAAATCAATAAATTAAAGGGAATTGGTGAGACAATTTTACTAGATGTTGCATCGGCAGGAGCTGAGAAAATCAGTGAACTTTTGTCCATGGGTATTGATTTCATCACGAAGCACAAGGACACGATTCAATCTATTGTAGCGACTATATCCAGCGTGATTGGCGGTGTATTTGGCGTTGTTATAAGTGTTATCAACGGCCTTAAGTTTGTATTTGATGCATTTATGGCTTACTTTCAAGAAAGGAAAGAACAGGTCATCAATATATTCAATCTGATTATGTCGATTATAGCTCAACTTCAAGTGGTTTGGGAAACAGTTTTCCCTGTTATACAGGAAGTTTTAGCGGCAGCTTGGGTAATCATGGAGCCAGTTTTCGACAGTATTTTTACGGCAATAGAACTACTGGCAACCGTGGTAAATGCAGTGTTTAAAGAGGCGATTTTACCAGTTATTCAAGAAGTGTATGGATTCCTAGAACCACTTTTTAAGGGCATCGTTGAACACATTACCGGGATTGTCGAGACCTTTTCACGTCTTTATAATGCCATAGCAGATTTCCTTAAAAACTTTTTTCAAATGGATATTCCCGATGTCAATGCGGAGGGAACAACCACAGTAAATCACGTGACTGAACAAAAAGGCACACCTGATAATGCATTTGGAAGACCTAGCCAAAGGGCAGTTGGAATCGGTTATGTGCCATATGACAATTACCCTGCACTCCTTCATAGGGGAGAGCGGGTTATGACGGCAAATGAAAACGATCAGCTCAGAAGGAACGGAAACTCTGGAGGGATTTCGATTACGATACCGAAACTGGCAGAAGTGATAAACGCTTCTGAAACAGGTGATGTGGATAAACTGTTGTCTAGGATAGAAGAAAAACTGCTTGCAGTGGCAGGGAACATGGGGGTTGTATGATTTATTTTCACTTAGGATATAACAATTTTGAAGATGAGCTGTATTTGCCCATCAATCCAGGGTCTTTTCAACTGGCAAATGGTCAAACGGTGACGACAACAGAAATTATTGGCCTTGGGGAAGCCGCTCAAATTGGGAACGAAAGACTCTCAACAATTGAGATTGCGTCCTATTTTCCCTTAAATCCAAACAGCCTTTGTACGTATCAGAACATACCAGATCCCTATGTGGCAGTGAACAAAATACTGGGGTGGCAGAAGAGTGGTCGGCCAATACGCCTTATCATTTCGGAAACACCTATCAATATGCCTGTGGTTATCAAGGATTTTACGTATCAAGAAGAGGGTGGCACTCGAAATGTGAATTTCACACTCAGCTTAATGGAGTACAAGTTTGTACAAGTGCCAAAGGTTACGGCTCTGGTGGTTGAAGAGCACAAAATTATGAAACCGCCTGCTGTGAAAACCAAGCGTGCCACGAAGCCAATCAATTCAAAGATATACGTCACCAAGAGTGGGGATACACTGGAAATAGTGGCAAGAAGGCTCACTGGAACATATGAGAATGCCAAGGTGATTGAAAAAGACAACAAGTCCATTATTTCTTATATAAAGGGTTCAAACGGTATTTTCTATTTGAAACCTGGATTAAAATTGACGATTAACATGGGTAGAATGTCCACACCGAGCAACAAGACATCGAATACGATTACAATGGGCTAGGGGGACGGATTATGAAGATTTATGCAACAAGAGAAAAGAACACATATGAAATAACCGGGTTGGTTCAGTCAGTTTCATGGGGCGGCAGCATCAGTCAAGCCGCCCGCAAACTGACTTTGAAGATGCTCAGGAGTTCTGATTACTACACTTCAAAATTTGTGCTGAACAACGGTGATATTGTGACTGTTTATGATGATGAGGAGAGGCTTCTCTTTCTTGGAACAGTCTTTTCAAAGGAGACGGATAGGAGTGGTGGCAGTATTTCGATTACAGTTTACGATCCGCTTGTTTACCTCACTAAGAACGTGACCACTAAAGTGGTTACCAATACTGCAATTGATAAGTTTATAAAGAGCCTCTGTTCGGAGTTTGGAATTGAGTTGATTCGAATTCCCAAGATCAGCACCTCTGTAAAAGAGATTTATCGAGACATGTCACTTTATGAAATTATTTCAAAAGCACTTGAAGTGCACAGTAAATTGACAGGCGTTGCCTATGTTTTGAGGGCGGAGGGCAACAAGTTTGCAATTGATGAGATTGGCACGAATTCGAGGTTGGTTGAGGTTGAAATTGGCAAAAACGTCATGAATATAACGGAGTCGGAGAGCATAGAGGAACTCAGAAACAGGATTGTCATTAGGGGCAAGGGTGACAATGTTTTGTACAGTGCAAGTGATTATGCCTCTATGAAAAAATATGGTTCAATGCAGCATCAGCAAACAGAAGACGGCATGAATCAATCTCAGGCGAGGGTTTATGCGGAGAAATTGCTTCTTGAAAAGAACCAAGAGGAAGTGCAGATAAGTGTTCAGACGGTTGGAAACTGTGAAGTGAGGGCTGGAGATAAAATTAAGCTAGTGGATGCCTTTTTAAATTTAGAAGGAGAATTTTTTATTGAGGAAGACAGTCACGAGTACAGTCCGGAAAGCTACACGATGAATTTGAAATTGAGAAATGGAGGGGCAGGATGGCAGGCGAAAAGCTAGTTGGCTTCATAAAAAACCAAGTGAAATCTGGCCCTCAAGTTGAACTTGGAACGATTGTGAGTGATCCGCCGCATCTTTCCATAAAACTAGATCAAATGAAAGTACCCCTCTCAGGGGATTTTTTAGTCTACGATGGGCGATTGCTTGAAGATGTGAAGACAGAAACCTGTGTGGGGAGTCGAGTGGCAGTGATGGCGATTGAAAGCGGGCGTAGATATTATGTTATTGGAAAGGTGGTGGAGGCTTGAAGATTATGTCTGATGCCATAGAGGAGGCTTTAACAGAAATTGAGGCTGATGATGGTTATGATTATGGAAGAGAGTGGGCGTATGATTTTGAAAAAAATCAGTTTGTGATGAAGCATGGAACGCCTTTAATCGTAACGGGCAAAGAGGCTCTTAAAATCTACATTGTCAAGGCACTGAAAACGGTGCGATATAGGTATCCTATTTACAGTTGGGATTATGGCTGTGAGATTGAAGATATCTTAGGAAAGACATTTTCTAAAGAGGTCATTGAGAGTGAAATCAAGCGGATGATTATAGATGCGCTTATTTATGATGACCGAATCGAAGAGGTAGGTGGGTTTGAAGTGGAGCTTGATGATGAACAGCTAAGGGTGAGCTTTAGAGTCAAAACGGTCTTTGATGACGAAATGGAGGTGACTGTAAATGTTTGAAACTGAAACTCAGGAAAAGATACAAAAGCGGATGGCGAGCACAGCCGCTGGAGAAATAAATACAGATGAAGGCAGTATGTTTTATCTGGCAACGGCGCCGATGTCGGTGGAGCTTTTGACGGCATATTCACAGCTTGAACAGGTATTGAAGCTTGGATTTGCTCAGTCCTCTTCGGGGGAGTATCTAGACATGCGTGCAAATGAGCACGGCGTCTATAGAAAGGAACAGTCAAAGGCAGAGGGCGTTGTCAGGGTAGAAGGATCTGTAGGAACAGAGATTCCAGAGGGGACGCTGTTTGCCACATCAGATGGAAGGACTTATGAGAGTGTGGGAGAAGCCGTTATTGAAGTGACATATGCCGATGTAAAAATCGTGGCAACAGAGTCTGGAACGGCCTATAATACCACTGCAAATGCAGTTGTGGAGATGCCTGTTCCAGTGGCAGGCGTCACTGCAATAAGAAACCCGCTCCCAATTTCAAAAGGCGCAAATACAGAGAGTGACGCCTCTTTGCTTGAAAGGCTTCTAGATCATGTAAGAAGGCCAGCTACCAGTGGAAATGTCTACCAATATGAGCAATGGGCTGAATCTATTACGGGTATAGGCGGTGCTAAGGTCATGCCTCTTTGGGCGGGTGCTGGCACAGTGAAGGTCGTACTCATAAATGAACTCAGAGAACCAGCAGATTCAGTGATGGTGGATGAAGTGAAAACTTATATTGAGTCCGTCAGGCCGATTGGTGCTTTTGTGACTTATGAAGCGGCAGAAGGCGTTTCCATCAATATAGAGGCAACTGTGAAGCTAAGTCAAAATGCGATTCTTGAAACGGTTGAGGCATCGTTTATTCAAAAACTCAGTGACTATCTAAGGGGAGAAGTTGCTTTTAAGATGGATTCACAGCAGAATCCAGTTCAGGTCTCCATGGCCAAAATTGGGTCGATGCTCGTCACCACAGAGGGTGTGGAGGATTATTCTGAACTGCTTTTAAACGGTGGAACAGACAGTGTGGTGTTGACTGATTTACAAGTTCCAGTGAAAGGTGTGATTCAAATTTATGAACAGAGTTAAGAGCATAAAGAGCTATGTCCCAGCTATGTTTGCAGAAGTTGAGCCGCTTCAGTCGATTTATACGGCATCTGGAACTGAGTCAGGTCTTTTGTTTGAAGCGATTCAGGATATTTTGAATCAGATGTATGTGGAGACGGCGACGTGGGGGCTGGAGAGTTGGGAGAATTTCTTCTATTTACCAGTTGATAAAGAAGAGCCACTGGAAAATAGAAGAAGTCGGTTAAAGACCATGCTGAGAGGGCAAGGGACTACCACGAAGGAAATGCTTGAAAGTGTATGCGCTTCATTTATAAATGGAGAGGTAGAGGTTATTGAACATCCAGATGATTCGGTATTCAAAATTAAGTTTGTCGGTAAAATTGGCGTTCCGTCGAATCTCGACTATATTAGAGCCACAATTGACAAAATTAAGCCAGCGCATTTGGAGTATGAGTTTATATATGTATATAACGTGTATGCTGCGCTTGAACCTTTTACCCACGATCACTTATCAGGTTACACTTATGAACAACTAAGAAGCGAGGTAATTATATAATGAAGTACACTAGTAATTATAATTTGAAAAAGCCTGAACCATCAGTGGATTACTATGACAAGGAAAACGACAATTTTAACATGGATGCAATTGACGGTGTCTTGAAGGAACACGCAGACGGAATCTCGGCAATTGAGTCCGAACTGACAAAAGTTTCGCAGACGATTGTACTTGATAAGGATGGGCAGAGTAAGGTGGCTACAGATTCACAGGATTCACCAGCGAGGATTGTGGAGCTGGGTGGGGTTACGATGTATAATGCAATAATGAATATCAACCCCACACTGACATATACACCCAGTGGAGAAGGGAATGCCATCAAGTTTTATAAAAACGGCCAACCTGAAGTAAATTCAGGATATTCAACAAGTTTTCAAGGATTGCATGTTAGTTCTGGAGATAAAATTTATATTTCAGTAACTACTACAGAAGCTACTTTATTGAATGGTCTTGTTGGGATTCAACATAGTGATTCGACTGAGGATATAAATACTATTAGTCCCGTAAGTGGAACAACAAAATATGTATCTGGCATAGTAACAGCAACAAAAACAGGTTTTGCAATACCGTTTGTTGCAGATAATAATAGTGGTATAGTAGCAGTTACAGGGATAGTTTGTGCATTTGCTATTAATCTATCTGGTACGCCACAAGCATTATTTACTACATCACAACTTTCTAGAATTGTTGGTGAATATTTTGAAGGGCAGAAAAGTCAAACGAAAGTTAGCGTATTGAGTAGAGGTACTAATATATTTAGTAAGCATGATGCGTTAGCAAGACCGAGAGGATATTTGTCAACTTTAGGAATAAACACACCCAGTGATTTATATTATAATTCAATTATTCACGTTACTGGTGGACAAACCTACTCTATAGCAAACAATGTATCAAGCAATACATTTTGGTTTGATTCAATTGGGAATACAAATTTAGGCACATTTGCATCTACTGGTGGGGTAGCCCCTCCAAATGCAAAATTATTAGGTATTACTTTAGTTGTTGCAAATATTAATACAGCACAAGTAAATAAAGGGACAACTCTTTTACCATACGAAGAATACCAAGGCCAAGAACTAACCATAGAATCAACAGACCTAGAAAAATTCGAATTCAGCCAAGTCCCCAATGGTACTAAGAACACTTACGAAGTAGCAGAAAATGGTGAGGAGGCGTGTTGGAAGAGAAATGAAACTAGGTTAATTGAATCGACAGATATAACTTTTGCAGGTACTGGAGTAAATATAGACATACATTTTATAGAAAGGCCATTTGCCAAATTAGGAAATCCAACAGTAATTACAGGACAGACGAACCTAGGTTCGTCAAAAGAAATTCTTTTAGCTGACTTCGATAACATGTTCCAAATTGGGAATTACTATGATGGTGATTCAGACACAAAATTACGTCTAGTTGTTCCAAAAGGTCAATCTGTAGCCACGACGCAAGCACAATATGTAGGAAAACTTATAACCTATCAACTTGCAACACCAATTAAAGTTGAGCCAAAAGACTCCCCAGCTTACGGAATTGTAAAAACAGGTTCTATAGCTAGCAATAGTGATTATACTGAGTTTATTCAACATTCAGCAGACCTCTATTCAGATGTCAAAATCCAATATTCGGCAACTTTAGCCCAAAGCATGGAGGATATTAAAACAACTCTATACAGCCATCAAATTATGCTAGATGCAAAAGCCAATAAAAAACAAGAAAACTGGTTTGACCCCACTCTTCTTAATGGATGGTCAAATTATGGTGGTGTATATTCAAATGTATCATATTTCAAAGATGATATTGGATTTGTTCACTTGCGTGGAAGTATAGTTGGAGGCATAAATACCCAAGGAACAACTTTATTTATTTTGCCAGCTGATTGTAGAATTGGAATTAACAATTATGGGATTTTTCCCGTGATATCTTCAAATGCATTGGGTTCAATTCAAATATATTCAGATGGAAGAGTTGTAATATATGCTGGGACGAGCACTATAATTTCACTAGATGGAATTTCATTCAGAGCGGAAGGATAGGTGAAAGCATGCTTTTAAAAAAATTAGATCAATCAGGAAAATGGGTTAAGGATGTCATCCTAGAAAAACATCCTCAAACCGAAGTTGAAGGTAAACTGGTGAATGATCCTCTATACAGAGTAGAACCCTATGCGGGAGGATTATATTGGCCTAAATTTGACTTTGAAACAGGGACGTGGGTTGAGGCATTGACACAAGAAGAGATAGATATGATCGTCAACACACCACAAGAGCCAACAGAATTTGAGGCACTTAAAAGTCAAATGTCTACGATGGAAGAAGCAATCAATTTTATGCTCATAAATAACCTGTAGGAAGGAGAAAATCATGGCAGCATATATTGCAATGCAATGTAAAAAGAAGAAGGATACACAGGGACTTGAAGAAGCGCAAGCATTTTATACAGCGATATTTGAAAAAGAACTTTATCGACAGTTTAAAGAAGAAGTTGACAACATGCTTAACTTAGAGGGCTATTCAGATATCAGTACAAATATCATGATGGCGTCCTAGACCAATGAAAGACTTCATCCTAAAATACTGGCTTGAAGCAACCTTCGCCGCTGTATTAGCTCTGATGGGCAAGGCACTACAGCGCATCAAAAGCCAGCATGAAAACACGAAAAACGACAACGAAGCAATTCGAAACGGCATGAAAGCACTTTTGCGGTCTGAGATTATCGACATATATAATCATTACTCAGACCGAAAAGTGCTTCCTCTATATGCGAGAGAAAACCTTCATAGCCTGTATGCAGAATACAAAGCACTTGGAGGAAACGGCGCCATAAAAGACCTCATGGAAATTGCTTCGGAATGGCCCACACAGTAACAGAGAGGAGGTGAATCCTTGATTCAGAAGTTGACAGTTTTAAATGGCATCATACAAGATGCCTTCATAGATGGGATACCTGTCAAAAAACGCATCATTACACCAAGTGGAAAAAACAACGTCAGAACATTGATACCACTTGACCTAAACAGTGCACTTGGCATTACGAACCACAACACAGCCAATGAATCGCCAACAGCAGACGGCGAAATGCATGCAAAGTACTTTCAATCAGTTGAAAATGCAGATGAAACCTATACAGGGGCGCATTTGTTTGTGGACGAGAATGCCATAATTCAGGCACTTCCCCTTGACGAAATTGCATATCATGCAGGTGATGGGAAGGGCGATGGAAATAGGCGAACGATTGCAGTTGAAATCTGTGAGAATGGCATGATTCTAAAAGCAGAAGAAAATGCCAAAAAGCTAAATGCCGCATTGATCTTGACCTATCCACAGTTTAAAGTCTATAAGCATCAAGACTGGTCTGGAAAATACTGCCCAAGGGTGATACTCGGGCGAAATTCGTGGACAAATTTTGTGGCAGATATTGAGGCGTATGTCGAATCGGCAGGAAAAGAAACATCAAAATCATTGGAAACCCCATGGAAACTAGGAGGCGTCCAATATGCAAGAGATGAACAGTTCATAGAGGATTATGAGTATTGGCTTGCCAATATTGATAACTCAATGCCGGCCTGGGCAGTATTCATCATCATTCAGAAAGTGACGGAGAAGATAAGACAGGAGTTGCTCGATTCTGAAGAAAAGGCCCTTGAGAGAATACAAGATTTTTTAAGAGAAAGCGGTGGTGAGAAATGAAGCATTTAATTATTGAATATGGACATCTATTGGCAGCGATTGGAGCTGTTTTTTTGTTTGCCCTTTTCCAGTGGCAAAAGTTTAAAAACTTTCTATATCAGCTGATGTTAGCGGCAAAGTCCATGGCAAAAGACATGATTTTAAACAGTGGCACAGAACAGGAAGAGTGGGTTGTGAGAAAAGTATATCAGCTCATCCCTCCTTGGATATCGGTGGTTTTGCCAGAGGAACTGACGAGAGAACTCATTAGAAAACTCTATTATGCAGTAAAAGACTACACAGATGACGGACTGATTAATAATAGTATCTAAAGGGGAAATCCATGCGATTTCCCATACATAGACCCCCAAAACCCTTAGAGAATATATTTGGAAAAGGAGATTATAGACGGTATTTTATCTCCAGTCACTGCCTCTCCACTTGACAAGCTCTCCTCAGGTGGTAAACTCTTGTTAAAGCGTTTAAACTCTAAAAAGTATACTTTCAAGGAGAGCAAAATGACTTATAAAGACGCTATAGAGGCTTTTGTTCCAATGACAGAGCAAGAGCATAACGATCGAAAAATTTTGTTGGATTTTATATCTCAGCATCCAGATACCATTCTGACACGAGAAAACCAAGTTGCGCATCTCACCAGTTCAGGGATTATCTTAAATGAGACTTTGGACAAGATGCTCATGGTACATCACAACATCTACAATACATGGGCATGGACAGGCGGACACGCAGATGGAAATGATAATTTATTTAATGTGGCAACACAGGAAATAGAAGAGGAAACCGGACTTGACACATTTTATCCACTGTCTGAGGAAATTTATTCAATTGATATTGTGCCTGTGTTTGGCCATATTAAACGTGGGGTATACGTATCTTCACATTTGCATTTAAATGTCACATATGTCTTTATTGCAGATGAAAATAGACCTCTTAGGGTAAAACCCGATGAAAACAGCGGGGTCATGTGGGTGCCACTATCTAAACTAGATGAATATGCGAATGAGCCATATCTGGTGGCAATTTATAGGAAAATCGTTGAAAAGGCTCAGAACAAACGGCTATAATGTCAACTAAACAAATGAGAGAAATGAGGCATGAAAATGAAAAAAGTAGAAATTTACACATGGCATTTTTGCCCCTATTGCGTACGGGCAAAGGCGTTGCTAGATAAAGAGGGGATTGCGTATACAGAACACGAAATCTCAGGAGATTCCAGTGCCTTGGAGGCACTTAAGAAAAAAACAGGTTCGGGGACAGTTCCCCAGATATTTGTGGAAGGAGAGTTTATAGGAGGCTGTGATGACCTCCATGCTCTACATGGAAACTACGAAAACTTTCAGAAAAAATTCAAGTAATTTAATGGGACGCCCGTCATTTATGCCTCTAACTAACTGCATAGATGATAGGCGTCTTTTTGTGTTTAGCCTCTGCTGATATAAGCCACATAATCACCTGTAGACATGATATCCATTGAGAGGCCGTTGAGTGTTTCGGGAGAAACAGATTTTACTGAAGCCATTTCAGCCCCGGCTTTAGAGACGTATTCAAGATATTCACTTACTTTTGGCAGAATCGTCGCATCTTTTGTGCGCATTAACATGCCACAATTCCTATAGATCTCCAGCGCTGGTTCCATAGACCGCATCACCATTTTCATAGTTTCAAAATTGTTATCGCCAGGGAATCCAGCATTGGACAGGATTACGATTTTAGGCCTTGGAATTTCTGAATTTGACATCTCATAGTGACCATCTTCTTCCACAACATTATGTCTCTTTGTTGGAATGAGCCTATCCATAAAATTTTTCAGATGAGCTGTCATGTTCCAGAGATAAACTGGGGTTGCGAGGCAGATGATATCAGAAGAGAGGACGATTTCAAGTAGTTCGTCCATATCATCACGATGGATGCATTTGCCGGGGGTCTTATGCCAGCAAGTAAAGCAGCCTATACAGTGTTTGATGTTCTTTTCACTTAAAAAAATATTTTGAACCTCTGCGCCAGCTGCTTCAGCCCCTTTTAGAAAGGCAGATGCAATAACGTGTGTATTGCTGTTTTCAGCGCGAGGACTGCCGTTAAAAACGGTTACTTTCATATAATTAACTCCTTTAATAAATTGATTTGCTCTTCGAGCGAGTGGTGTGAAAGTGACAAAATGGAGGCAGAGGTCTTTAAACTGTCCATAAAATAAATTACATGCGTTGCGACAACTTTGGGGTCAAATAATTTAAATTCACCACTGCTTTGACCATATCTAAAGAGGCTTTCAAGAACGCCGATGCTGTCTTCAACATGTTTGTTTAGAGCCGATTGCTGATCTGATTCAGCAAAGGCAAACTCGTGAATTGCAAAGAAAAGGCCATTATTTTCACTGTAAATAGCCTCAATTTCTTGTTTGAAATAAGCATTTAAAATCTTGACGGCGGAAATGCCCTTGCCTATATTCTCTTCAACAATGGACTTATTGAGTTCAAGATCACTTCTCAGCAGTTCGGAAAAGATTTCCTTGGTGGAGCTAAAATGTCTGTAGACACCGCCTCTACTCATTTGACATCTTTCGCAAATATCCTTCATAGAAACGGCGGTATAACCTTTTTCAGAAAACAGTGGAATAGATGTCTCTATAATAAATTGTCTTGTCTTATCACCTTTGGTCATCATGATGGAACCTCCTTAACAAAAAACGACACACATGTCGTTAATAATATACGACACCTGTGTCGCTTTGTCAAGCGATTTTATAACTTATGGACGATCAAACGGTTTAACAGGCCATTTTTAAATAGCTGGCAAAATCTTATTTGTCCTCTTTATCTTTAACCGATACATGTGGATTTCCCTTTATATAGAACCGCCACGGAAACGATGCGGCTTCCTCGGCATAGTCGATACCCACTCTTTTGGATGAGACAATTTCAAAGGCATGCGTATCAATTTCTGCAATTTGTATTGAGTCATTTAGGAATGACTCACTTTGAATTAAGTCATTTTGAGTGACGCAACTTTGAACTGATTCGTTGCAAAGGTCCACGCCATTGTGTGTTCTGTCGATTGCCAATCCCTTACAGAGTTTACCTGGGCCGTTGGTCAAGGCGGATTGTTGAGCTGACTTTAATTCTGAAAACACCTTTCCAAACCGGTTTATCGACAGCTGGTCTATTTCTGCAGTTGGCTCTACAGCTCTCACGAGAACAGCTTGGGGGTCATCTATTTGACCAGTTACCACATTAAAACAATTGTACATCCCATAAATTAAGAAAACATAGACATGGCCTGGTGGGCCATACATGACTTCCACACGGGGCGTTCGTCTGCCACCATAAGAATGAGCGGCTTTATCTTCAATCCCCATATAGGCTTCGGTTTCGACGATTTTAGCCATAAGGGTCTTTCCCTTGTGATTGTGAACGATGTACTTTCCCAAGAGTTCCTTAGCCACAATCAGTGAATCTCGAGCATAAAAGGAACGGTCTAAATAGTGCATGACATACCTCCTAGATTGGTGAAAAATCTCTCTTGTTCTATTATATCGTCAATTGGAATCTTATTAAATCTATTCTGTTACTGTCAAATCACTTCGATAATGCGATGTGATTAGAAGGCGCTGGAGAGCTGTCTCAATAATAGAGGAATCAGAAATACAGGAATCAGAAATATAAGAATCACAAATATAAGAATCAGAATAAGTTGAGAATTAAAACACCTACAAAGGTCATAGCGATGCCAAGTCCTTTATGCGAACTGAAGGGCTCTCTAAGTAAGAGGACGCCCATGAGGCTTCCGATGACGATGCTGAGTTGCCTCATGGGAGAGATGACACTCACAGGCAGATATTTCATGGCAAACAAAATCAAGAGGTAAGAAAAAGGCGAGAGAATAGCAACCATAAGGGCTTCTCTTTTATTTTTCGAAATCAACTTAGTGGTCTGATCTCGGTGCTTAAAGGCATAAGGGGTTAGGGCAAGGCTTCTGCCTAGATTGTTAAAAAAATCTAAAATAAACGGCGAGAGTGCCAATTGTGCCATTGAAACTTTGTCCACTAGTGTGTACCCCGAGATAGAGAAAGCACATAACAGTGCAAAGAAAAGAGCAGGCGAGGCGGTTCTTTTGTGAGAAGCCTTTGAAGAGGTCAAAAGGATAGTCCCAGCTAAAATTAGGAATACACTGAACCATTGGAATGCCTGTAGCGATTCGCGAAGCAAAACAAAGGCCAGTAAAATTGTGATAATTGGCGAAGCACTTCTGGTTATGGGGTAGACCACAGAAAGATCGCCAAATTTATAGGCAGTTTCTAAAAATAGAAAATACAAAAGATGAAGCAGAACGCTCAATAGACAAAATAAAAAGCCTATACGGCTGATAGCAAGCTGTCCAGACAAGAAGATAAAAGCAATGTATGGGACATATAACAGACAGGTAAGCGTGGTAAAAAACCAGACAAATGGGATGCCGCCTTGCACTTTTTTTAGTGTGTAGTTCCACGATGCATGTGTAAAAGCTGAAAAAATGACCAGAATGATTGAAATTGTATTCATAAGTGTCTCCTTGTTTATTTATCAGTAGTATAATACAATGAAATATATTCAACAAATAGATATTCTAAATATTAAATATCTACATAGTAGATGAATGCTTTAGGAGGTGTTCTGTTGTATTTCATTGGCGTAGAGGCTTTTTTGGCAATTGTAGAGTGTGGAAGTGTTACTAAAGCGGCTGATATTCTCCATATATCGCAGTCTTCAGTGAGCTACCGACTTAGGGTCTTAGAGGAAGAATTGGGGTTCAGACTGATTGAGAGAAATCAGGGGATACAGGGTGTCAATCTGACGGAGAAGGGTTATCTATACCTTGCAGTTGCAGAAAAGCTCAGGCATCTGATGGATGAGGCTGAGGGCATCAGAGAGATGAAAACGATTCAATCGCTGACGATTGGGACGGCAGATAGCATTAGCAGGTATCTGCTTCCGGAATTTTATAAGCAACTGTATAAAAAATACAAGCCGTTTGTTTTGACACAGCATACCCTTGAAACTTACGAGAGCATTCAGTCCAAAGAAATTGATATTGGATTTGTCAAACGCGAATACAGTATGCCTAACGTATTGGTCACTAAGATTCACGAAGAGGACATGATTTTAGTTCGATATGGTAAACAGAAAGATTACATGTTGCCAATATCGCCTGAGGCACTAGATAGCAGTCAGGAAATTTTCATGGACTGGGGATATTCTTATCAAATCTGGCACGATAATTGGTGGACGCCAAATAGATATACCATCAGAGTGGATGCCGCCGCATTGATTTTTGAGATGCTGGAAGATGCCAGTCAGTGGGCAATTGTTCCAAAGTCCGTATATGAGACCTATAAAGACAGGGGGAACTTTTCAAGGCAGCCGCTTCTCTCATCGCCCCCTAAGCGAATGAGTTACATGATTCGGCATAAAAATGCAGACAGCTCTTTAGGAGCGTTATTTGAATTTACGCAGTCTTTTTTTAAGGCGGAATCTTACTGACCTTTAGAAGAGTCTATGAAGTGGCCTCACAATTGAGAATTCATAAGGAATTTTCAGTGGTGAGGCTTTTTTAATGCATATGTATGCATAAAGATACATTTGAACAAATTGAGAATGCCCACCTTTTCAAAATAAAAATTTCAAAAACAACTAAAAAAATACTTGAAATTTGATAAAGATGCATGTATAGTAATTAAAAGCAATGAATAAATATACTTTAAAATGTATTTTAATAAGGGGGCTATTACAATGAAAAAGATATTGGCAATAATTTTAATGGTGGTATTAGCATTGGGGATGACCGCATGTGCATCCTCAGAAAAACCAGTAGCAGAAGCAAGTGATTCAAAAGCAGTTGAAGAGTCAACAAGTGGAACAGATTCAAATGAGGCAGAAGCACAGCCAGAGGCAACTGAGAAATTGGTTATTAAAGTTGGCTTGGATGACGCCTATCCGCCTTTTGAATACCACGATGAAGCTACAAACAACTTAATCGGGTTTGACATTGATTTTACACAGGCGCTTGGTGAAGAAATCGGTGCTGAAATTGAATATGTTTCCACAGCTTGGGATGGCATATTCAACGGTGTCAACACAGGTCAATACGACATGATCGTATCTTGTGTGAGCATTACACCAGCACGTATAGAAGAATTTGAAATGAGCAATCCATACTTGGCAAACGGAATTGTCATCGTTTCGGCAGCTGATGGTGAGCAAGCAACAAGTATAGAACAGCTTGCAGGCAAAAAAGTGGGTGTTCAGCTGGAAACCACAGCAGACATTGCCGCAAAGAAATTTATAGATCAGGGAACGGATATTCAACTTTTACAGTTTGACTCTGTCATGGAGGCGTTTGCAGCACTTAAAGGCGGCTCAATCGAGTACATTATGGTTGACAGTTCAGTTGGCGGGTTCTACATTTCAAACGATTCGGAATCGTTTAATATCTCATCGGGCTTGCTTTCAAATGAACCAATCGGCGTTTGTATGGCAAAGGGCAATACAGAGCTTTCAGAAAAGGTCAATGCGGGCATCAAAGCACTTCAAGAAAATGGAAAGATGACAGAACTCAGTCAAAAATGGTTCTCAGCAGATTTTGCAACCAACATTGACTCAGAAATCAAAGTGATCGAATAAATGTCCCTCGGAATAATCCCTCTGATGCGACATGGATTGGGCATGACCTCTCTCTAGCGGGAGAGGTCATCACTATATAGAGTGGTACAAAGTGAGATCTAATTCACATAGAATAGACTAAAAAGAGAACAATTAGGAAATTGGGAGAAAGATTATGTTAAATCAAGTTCAAATGCAGGTGATTATAAAGGGGACAGGCTAT
Organism: Firmicutes bacterium UBA6806; assembly: GCA_002452745.1. GTDB lineage: Bacteria > Bacillota > Clostridia > Peptostreptococcales > Acidaminobacteraceae > Fusibacter_A. The sequence goes on along the minus strand of DKFC01000029.1, from coordinate 8,542 downwards.
ACGTTGATTATAGCTATTGTGGCGGTTATCATCGGTTCAGTTTTCGGGATGTTGATGGCGCTTGGGCGCATCTCGGAAAATCGAGTTTTAAATAAAATCAGTTGGATATATGTGTGGTTCTTTAGGGGAACGCCACTTTTACTTCAGCTTTTTATGATCTATTTTGCCCTGCCGCTGATTGTAAAGGATATGCTTGGAAAGCCATTCCCAATGAATCCGCTTGCGGCCTGTTTTATTGCATTTGGACTGAATTCAACGGCTTATATGGCGGAGTTTTTTAGAGGGGGCATCGAGTCCATTGACAAGGGACAAATGGAGGCGGCAAAAGCCCTTGGCATGAGCTATAATCAAGCGATGTTCAAGATTATCATACCGCAGTCACTTAAGCGATTGATTCCATCTGTTGGCAATGAATTTATCATGTTGATTAAGGACACGTCGTTGGCCTCAACAGTTGCCATATCCGACTTGTTGAGAACCACTAAGACCATGAGTAGTTCTTCGGGCAAATGGATATACTACGTATACGCGGCAGTGATTTATCTCATACTCACGTCAATTATTCAGTTGAGTTTTGAACGATTTGAAAAGAAGGTGGGCGCATATGAGTAATGAAAAATTATATTCCAGCAAAGAAAAAGCGGAAATGATTAGAGTTTCAGGCGTTCATAAATCGTTTGGAGAACTGGAGGTTTTAAAGGGCGTTGACTTTACTGTTTATGAAAATGAAGTGGTCTGTATCTTGGGAGCAAGCGGTTCTGGAAAATCAACACTCCTAAGATGCTTAAATCATTTGGAACGCATCACAACAGGTGAAATTCACATAGATGGTGAAGTTGCAGATAAGCGAAAAGACGATAAGGACCTGATTAAAATCGGTCATGAACATTCCCAAGCACTTTGTATGGAACTTGGGATGGTATTCCAAAGGTTTAATCTGTTTCCACACCTCACTGCCATTGAAAATGTCATGAAAGCGCCTATGCTGGTGAAAAAAGTCGATGAATCGACAGCGAAAAAAGAAGCCGAGGCACTACTAAAATCGGTTGGTTTGTTTGAGAAAAAAGACGAGTATCCCTCTAGGCTTTCTGGAGGACAGCAGCAGCGGGTGGCAATTGCCAGAGCGCTTGCTATGAAGCCGAAGATTATGCTATTTGATGAACCCACATCAGCACTTGATCCTGAACTGGTTGGAGAAGTACTTGAAGTGATGAAGCAACTGGCAAAGGATGGAATGACCATGATTGTAGTCACACATGAAGTTGGATTTGCAAAAGAGGTGGGTGATCGTGTTATCTTCATGGACGCTGGCGTTATTTGCGAAGAAGGTGACCCTGAACAAGTTATCAATCATCCAAAAGAAGAGAGAACGAAGGCATTTTTTAGCAAAATTTTATAATGGACGGCTCAAATTAAATGATTACCTTTCTGCTGAGTGTCAGCAGAGAGGTTTTTTTGTTTTTTGTTCTTCTTCTCAAAGGGTCAGTCGTTGTAGGTAGAGCGTCTTAAGAAGACATGATATAATGAAGTCACCATTAAATTTGAAAGGACATTATATGAAAGCGATGCACAATATTGAGATTGACGAACTCAAATCTCTTTTAAAGACGGATTTTGATACGGGGTTACCCGAAGAACAGGTGGCAGAAGGGCTTCGTGAATACGGCGAAAACAAGCTCATCTCCACGACTAGGCGTACGATTTTCAAAATGCTATTGGATCAATTCAAAGATTTTACAGTTATCATATTGATTATCGCTGCGGTTATTTCCATTGCACTTGGAGAGATGGTAGATGGAGCGGTGATTATAGGCATTGTCATTTTAAATGCGGCATTGGGTACATATCAGGAGAACAAGGCGAGCAATGCACTTGATGCGCTTAAATCCATGGCATCTCCAAAGGCAAAGGTCATAAGGGGCGGGGAGACGAAGGAAGTGGATTCCGCTCTTATTATTCCGGGAGATATCGTCTTGCTTGAAGCAGGGGACTACGTTCCTGCTGATTTGAGACTTATAGAGAGTATCAACTTAAAGGTGGATGAATCAGCACTCACTGGGGAATCTGTACCAGTGGAAAAAAACCAAGAAGCTGTCTTAGACGAAAAAGCGCCTATAGGCGATCGCATAAACGCTGCTTATTCTGGAACTATTGTCACCTATGGGCGGGCGAAAGCTGTGGTGGTGAACACGGGAATGAAAACAGAAATTGGACATATTGCAAAAATGCTCAATGAAGCCACTGACGAATTGACACCACTCCAAAAGAAATTGGCGGAGTTCGGAAAACTGCTTGGAATTATATGCCTAGTGGTCAGTGCGGTGATTATGGTGCTGGGCGTTATTCGAAAGGAAAATCTGCTCGAAATATTCATGACAGCTGTCTCGCTTGCAGTTGCGGCAATTCCAGAGGGATTACCAGCTGTTGTGACCACGGTACTGGCGCTGGGAATGCAGAGGATGGTCAAGCGAAATGCCATCATGAAACGACTCAGTGCAGTTGAAACTCTAGGAAGCACCACCACCATATGTTCAGATAAAACAGGTACACTGACCCAAAATAAGATGACGGTGATGACAGTATATGCAAACAATAAAGAATACACGGTCAGCGGAACAGGGTATGCAACAGAAGGGGAGATAGCTGGGTATGAAATGTCGCTTGAAAGGCTGATGCTCACTGCCTCTCTTTGCAATGATGCTCTCATTCAAGAGGGAAACTGCATTGGCGATCCCACAGAGGGTGCTCTTGTGGTTTTGGCGGAGAAGGCTGGCATTCATTACAGAAAAATTAGAGAGCAGATTCCAAGACTTGATGAATTTCCATTTGATTCAGATAGAAAACTCATGTCAACTGTGCACGAGATAAATGGGCAGAGGACAATGCTCACAAAAGGTGCGCCCGATGAACTCTTGGCGAGATGCAGTGGGGTTTTAATAGACGGAGAAGAAAAGCAGTTGACGGATGACATTAAAGAGGCACTGTTAAATCAGAATGCCGTCTATGCACGGCAAGCACTGAGGGTTATAGGGTATGCGTATAGACCTGTTAAAGAGGGGATTTCTCTATCTGAAGCTGAGGAAAATCTGATATTTTTGGGCCTTACCGGGATGATTGACCCACCGCGCGAAGAGGCGATTGAAGCCATAAGAACTTGTAAACAGGCTGGAATTGAAGTGGTGATGATTACTGGAGATCATGTGACAACAGCCAGTGCCATCGGTGAGAAACTTGGAATTTTAGACGAGTCGCACAGAGCGATTGAAGGTGCTGAAATCAATGATATTAGTGATGAAGATCTCGTGTCATTCACAGAGGGGATTCACGTCTATGCCAGAGTTTCTCCAGAGCACAAAGTCAGAATTGTCAAGGCAATTCAGGGGAGAGGCCAAGTTGTGGCAATGACGGGAGATGGCGTCAACGATGCCCCTGCCCTTAAAAATGCAGATATAGGTGTTGCAATGGGCATTACTGGGACAGATGTCAGCAAAGAAGCTGCCGATATGATTTTGACAGATGATAATTTTGCAAGCATCGTCAGTGCCGTTGAAGAAGGCAGAATCATCTACAGCAATATACGAAAATTCGTTGGCTTCTTGTTGTCGTGCAATGTAGGCGAAATTTTGATTATATTTATCTCTATGCTTGTGAATTGGGGCGTTCCACTTGTGCCAATTCAGCTTCTTTGGGTAAATTTGATTACGGATTCTTTCCCGGCGTTTGCCCTAGGTGTCGAAAAAGGGGAAAAGGGCATTATGAATCAGTCCCCTCGTGATAAAAATGAGCCTATTGTCAATCGAAAAATGGCTGTTGCCATTGCACTTCAAAGTTTTGGTCTTGCAGTGGCCGTTTTGGCATCTTATCGCATAGGGGCTGACATTGCAGTTAAAACCGGTGCAAGTGACCCAGTGATCCTCTCTAGAACGTTTGCATTTATGACGTTAATCTTCGGCGAGATGTTCAGAGCGTATTCAGCAAGGCGGGAAGATCAGTTCCTGTGGCAGTTCAATCCTTTTGGAAACCGATATCTAAATTTATCGGTGGTTATCGCCATTGTGTTGCTCATGGCGGTGGTTTACATTCCGGGACTGCAAGGGGTGTTTAAAACCACCACTATCAGCTTGACTCATTTTGAAATTATCATAGGCCTCAGCTTGATTCCAACATTGCTCGGAGAATTGTCTAAGTTTGTCACGAGAAAATTATGAGATGATTTCAGTTCAGTGGCTTAGAAGCATGCCAATAAAAAATCCTTTAAATCTATTTCCTTAGATTTAAAGGATTTTTTCTATTGGGTTATTTTGATTCATTGCAAACCAAAGAAAACTAAATCAAAGGGAGTGATTTTAAGTGATTATTCGTCCCAATTATATTTAAACAATGAAAATGTCCATGTTTTTGATAGGGTCTTTCCATCTTCTGGTCTTTTAAAAGTAATGGTAGCTGTATATTCTCCTGGCGGATACACTAAATTTTGAGAGTTGTATGAGCCTAAACAAGTTTTGAAGGTATCATAAGCATTAGAGTCTACGTCAATTGGACCATCAAATAGTGGAAATCCATCTTTTACAAGTTTGAGCGTACAGGTGGGGAATTTACCAAAATTATAACAACTAGCACTAGGCATAAAATTCAGATGAAAAACACTTTCGCCAGGAGCAGGATATAATCCTATTATTGTAGGTTCATGATTTACTGAAATAGTGCCATTAAGAGAGGTTTTTAATTTTGATAAATTGGTTGCAGTGACTTTGTATGTTATTTGAGAAGTATTTTCCGTAATCATTTCAGTGGGAAATGCATATTGGTACTTATTTTGGTCAAAGGGAATTGGCAGAACCTCCATTGACTCAGTGATAGGAAATTGATCACCAATTTGGAAGGTGATAGAAACGTCCTTTATACCCTGAGTATCTTTAGCGATGACCACGAGGGTGTAAAACCCTAGTTCTGAAACTTCAGGAATATGATCCCTTTCTAAAAGCAGAGGGGGAGTTATTTCATGAGGCTTATCAAAGATGTTAGAGGTGTTTGCTTCTCTAGTACCAGCGTATAAAAAGACGTCTGAATTAGAACATCCAATTACAGCATATAAATCAACAACGTCGCCTGCTTTAATATCAGATGGATATGGAGACGTCTTGTATAGACTAATCTCACCAGTCTTATCAGAGACTTTTGTGAGTCCAAATTCTTCATATTCACCGAGGGTAACATCTTCTATTTTTACATATCGGCTGAGCATATCTAAGCCAGTTTCTTTTATTTGGGCAATGGTAAATGTATCTACAGCTGGCATGTCATGATCGCTCAATTGTTCGATATTCGTAATATCAGTTAACATAGGAAACCCGTTTTTGATAACAAATGTGCCTGTAACGTCAAGAATATCGCCTACCTCTGAGGAAACAGGCGCTAGACCGTCAATAAAGAGGGAGTAGGTTTTACCATTTAATTCTGTTTGAATTACAGGATTTCCATATAGGGCCTCCATATTTTCAACATTTAAATCTAAAGAAGTGACTGGGCTTTCAACTTCATCATCATGTGGCGTTGCGAAGTAGACCAACTGACCTCTAACCAAAACATCCTTTGTGCCGCTTGGAAGCTCTAAAACTGTATCAATGGTAGCTGGAACGCGCTTGTTAAGGATACTATCTAGAACAGGGTGTGCACTGACTGGAATTGTCAAAAGACTGGTGCAAAGTATAAAGGCAACGAGTAAAGATATATAGTATTTTGTTTTAAAACTTAAAAAAAATTTATTCATAATATCCTCCTGTATTATTAATCATCCCAACCATATAATGAAAATTCCCATGTTTCCGATGCAGTGAATCCGTCTTCGATTCTTTCAAATGTTATAGTGGCTGTATAGTCTCCCGATGGATATTTTAATGTTGATGGAGGCGTATACGAAGCAGAGCACGTTCCGAACTTGTTATAATTGTGTGAATCAACAGTGATGGGACCACTAAAGAGAGGGAAGCCATCTTTTACAAGTGTGAGTGTGCATTTGGGTGATTCTCCCATATTGAAACAGCGGGCACTTAAAGAGAAACTCCAAAATGATATATATTCGTAAGGCTCAGGGGTCAATCCATAAATTTTTGGTTTGTGATCTACAAAAACCCTGCTTGACATTGTATTTGTCACATTTGATATATTGACTGCAGTGACTCCATATGCTATTTGAGAAACATCTTCTGTAATATCGTTGTTTGAAATCGAATAGGTGTAAATATTTTCATCTGCATCAAACAATTCCATTGGTCGTGTGACAGGTGTTTGATTGTCAATTTGGTAGGTAATAAAAACATTTTTTACGCCGCGATTGTCTTTCACTCTAATCATAAAAGAATGATAATCGCGTTCAGTAATATTAGGCCTATAATTTATTTCGGTAATTGAAGGTGGCGTTCTGTCATAGATATTATCAAAGATATTATATCCATTGGCTTCCTTTGTTCCAGCATACAGATGAACCGTTGAATCAGAGCATCCGATAACGGCATATAAAATGACAACATCGCCTGCTTTGACTACCGCTGGATAAGGTGAGGTCATATAAAGATTGATTTCACCTGTTCGATCTGATATTTTAGTCAAACCAAATTCTTTATAGCTACCAAGTGTAACATCATTTATCCTTACATATCGACCAAGCATATTTAAGCCATTCTCTTTTATCTCTGCAATAGTAACTGTTAAAGGGGCTTGTTTATTTTCACTCTCAACGATTTTTAACGTTGTAATGTCAGTCAGCATAGGGTAGCCATCCTTTATTACAAATGTCCCTGAAAACTCGACGATATCTCCTATTTCAGAATAGAGCGGTGCTAAACCATCAATAAAGAGCGAATAAGTTTTGCCTTCGATAACAGTCTGGATGACTGGGTTTCCATATATAGCATATGCATCATCGAAAGTTAAATTATATGAAGAAAAAGATAGAACAGGTCTTTCAACGGTATTGTCATGTGGCGTTGCAAAATAGACAAGTTGACCGCGAACGAAAACATGCTCAGTACCGCTTTTAAGTTCTAGAACCTCTTTAATGGTAAAGGGATCCCCCTCTGTTACTTCAGAATCATCATATTTATCTTGCGCACTAACTGGAACTGTTAAAAGGCCAGTGCAAAGTACAAAGACAATTAATAGAGATATGTATGATTTTGATTTGAAACTTAAGAAACTTTTATTCATTATGTCCTCCTTTATTTTAGCAAATATGTTTATTTTACTAGTCAATTCCATAATACATAAAATATAGGAAAAATACAATAATTAAGGTGGGGGTTTTTTAACCGGAAAAAAGGTAAAATGAGAATAAAAAAAGCCCATAACGGGCATAGATAATCTATTTAACGTCCTTTCAAAAACCCATATGCGAGCCAACCAATTGCAAGGACGAGTATAATTGTTGCGGCAAGTCCCGCTTCTGGGCCAAAAGCCCCTCCAGTAAAGAGATCTGAACCGAGCAAATCCGTCTGGAAAAGGCTGCCGCCACGAATTGAGTTGCCGCTGACCTCAAGTCCATATAGATTGCCCTGTGCCCAGTTCCACGAAGTGTGAACGCCACACACGCCCCAGAGATTATCTGTCTTAAGAGCGTAGAGGCTAAAGAAGAAACCCACTAAAATAATATTTAGAATTGCGAGGAAACTCACATGGTCATTTAAAAGATGCATGAGACCAAAGAGCGTTGATGACAGGATAACGCCCAGAGGGAGATTGTACCTTGCAGAGAGGACATTCATGAGCCATCCGCGGGTGACAATTTCTTCACCAGCGCCTTGAACTATCCACCCGATTAGCAATATCAGGATAGACGGGATTGCGGCTATTCCCACAGTCGTTTTAGGGTGCGTGGACAGACCTGCCTGACCTGAGGCAAAAAGGACTAGCATCGTTGCAGAAAACAGAAACACACCAATGACAAATCCCTTTAGATAAGCCATGATGAAGTCGTCCGAAAAGAAGCCGATACTTTTAAAGGGACGTTTCTCGACAAGTTTTATCCAGAGAAAAGTCAGAAGAATGACAAAGCTATATGTAGAGATTAAAAAAAAGGTCATACTCAGAGAAGGATTTTTAAAAAAACCTGCTAAGAGTTTGATGGGAATAAGCCCAGCAATAGACCCAGCGATGACGAAAACCACTGCCATGATTGGTGCGAGAATAAAATTTGGAAGGTATCTGGCAGTGGAAGTGCTTTTAACTAAACGGAATTGGTGTTTATCCATGAGAAATCTCCTTAAAAATGTGAATATATAATCATTATAACAGTTTGTGCCCCATTTAACCTAGATGTTTTGGAGGATGTATTCTTTAATGAGCTGTAGTCTGTCAGCGGGTTTTGCACCTTTAATACAGATCGAATTCATGGGACTCTCCTTCATAAACAGTTGATTGTATCAACAAGATACCCCCTATGAATTTTTAATGTCAACGATTTTTTGAAAACAATAAAAAGGATATATGCCTTGAAAATAGATATATACAAGTGTTGATTAGAATTTAAAATTTATTTTAAAATAAA
>DKFC01000034.1 GCA_002452745.1 Firmicutes bacterium UBA6806 | reverse complement strand
GAAGTTACTTTTTCATTTAACGAAATGAAAATAATTGCAAGTGTTTGAAGCTTATTTGTAGAAACTTCTTGATAATCCCCCGCTGTAAATATCAGCTCGATATGATAAAATCAAGGTAGTACTATAAAGCTCGTACTCAATAAATAAAATAAAAAGAAAGGAAAGTATGATATAGGCTTCTGAGTATATCATCCAATGTAACTATGCGTATTTTTAAAGATTATCTAATGACCACTGTGGGCGTCATAATCGTCGCCATGGGAATCTGTTTCTTTTTGATTCCTGCCGATCTCGCCACAGGGGGTATCACTGGTCTTGCCATGGTAATCAATCATTTGATTCCTTCGATTTCCATTGGAATTATCCTATTATTTTTAAACATCGTCTTATTTGTTGTGGGATTTTTAGCCATTGGCCCGCAGTTTGGCGCAAAGACCATTTATGCCAGTTTCCTACTGACAGGTGTCATCTATATCTTTGACACGTTTTTAAAACCCGCCGGCCCGCTTGCCGACGACTTACTGGTCAATCTGATCGTCGGCATTTTGATTCAAGGTGTAGGACTCGGCATCGTCTTTAATCAAAATGCGTCAACAGGCGGAACGGACATTATTGCCAAGGTCTTAAATAAATTTTTGCATATAGATATTGGCAAGTCACTGCTCATGGCTGATTTTGTAGTGGTCATGCTGGCAGGATTTTCTTTTGGACTCAATCTGGGAATCTATGCGTTTCTCGGAATTATCTTCAACGGGATCATCATTGACAATGTCATAGAGGGATTCAATGTGAAGGTCAATGTCTCTATTATTTCCAAACACTCCGATGCTATTCAAAAATATATTGTTGAGACGTTAGAAAGAGGCGCGACCATCTATACGGCAAAGGGCGCTTACACCATGGCCAATAAAGAAATCGTGACATCGGTTATGGACAAAAAAGAATTTATTAAACTCAAAACTTTTATCAAACAGATTGACCCAGATGCATTTGTCATGACATCCAACGTCCGTGAAGTTTTGGGAGAAGGATTTATTGTCAACTGATAAAACACAGAAATATCTGTCTCTTTACACTTCTATTTCAAGGCATAAAGTTTAGCTATGCCTCTTTACAAATGACGGGATATCTTTTATAATGTATGAGGATGTGCCGTCTTAGCTCAGCAGGTAGAGCAACGCCATGGTAAGGCGTAGGTCGTGAGTTCAAATCTCATAGTCGGCTCCATTGAAAAAACTGACTTTTAGCAAATTGCTGGAAGTCAGTTTTCTTTATTTGCGTCATCATTTTAGACGCACTGGAAGACACAAGGTCTTGACAGCCTAAGTTTTACAATTAACAGAAGGAAGGAATATTTATGACTAGAAAAAAAAGACACACGATTTCCTTAGCCACTTTGATTTTGGCGGTTCTCGCCTTAATCATCTCAGGACAATTCACGCCATCAGGCTCGAATCTATTCAGCTATCTCCTTGGCTCTACTGATACTGAGTTTGTAGAAGCACCTCAGGTGCGACTTGAAGAAGACGAAGTTGTTTTTAACGACAAAACATATACCATTGCTGAGGTGGATGGAGGAAATCGCTCTGGAGACAGGCTTCCAAATACAGCTGTTGATATTGGGTTTGGTGATCGACAATACTGGGCTTTTACCAACGACTATGGACAGCTTGTTTATGTCTATGCTGAGCGAATTATCCTTCAAGATGATGACAAGGAGCCAGTACTTGATTCAGGAAGATACTATCCTGACGAGGCAAACGTCCCCGGCACTGAATTTCCAGACCTGGATCAAGGACATGTGATTATGTGATAGGATTTATGTAAAAGTAAATTCTTTTTTTATTATAAAGAAAAATGTTTAAATTTCAATAGTTGTAATAGTTCTTTATTTACTTTACACTAAATGATACAATTAAATTAGGAGAAAAATGGAAAATGAAAGGATGAAGATTAATGACAGTATCAGTAATAGATGAAAGAAATCTTAAGTTCATTGTAGATGTTATTACAGAGATAAAAAAAGATACTAAAGGAAATGATAAGGTCTACGATCATGTGGTTATTAAACTCAAGAATACAGTTAATAATCAAAGTAGAATTCATCCTTATACTGAATTTCTAGATTGTTGGTCTTCTAAATCGACAAACACAAGATTAAAGTATGCAAATGATATAGTCCCATTCCTGAATTATATCTATTTTGAGTTAGATGAAAAGATTTTACCAAGTATTAATGAGCTGACTATTGAGTTGGGGGTAGATTATCTGAATAGGTTAGGTCTTGATAAAAAGAAGAATACAGTTAAAGCCATTACCAAATCTATAACTAAGTTTTATTACTTCTTGGTTAAAAAGAAAGTCCTTAAATATGTGACTTATAATGATTTTACAAAGCATAAAAATGCTACCATATGTCAAGCATTTGAGGTTGGGTTAAGACTCCCTATACATATGAGTAATACAACACCACTTCATAATATAGATGAGAACTTAATCTTTGAGTTTATTTACACGGCAATGAAGTATACACCTGAAATTGCATTAGGCATTTATTTTCAGATATTTGGAGGTCTAAGAGTTGGAGAAGTATGTAATCTAACATATCAATCCATAGCATATATTAATGAAGGTCATGGTGGATGGGCGTGTAAGATTATCTGTGTA
>DKFC01000062.1 GCA_002452745.1 Firmicutes bacterium UBA6806 | reverse complement strand
TCTAAAGATGACGCTGATTTAGCATTTAAATAAAATTCAACAGTACTCAGCATACTATAAACATCCTTCTTACTACTTAGAGAGAAAAACACTAAACGCCATGCAACGTGGTCTCACCCAAGAAGCACTCACCTGTCTCAACGCCATCAATGGCCTTGAAAGAGCTAAATTGGCTGATACCCCGCTCCGCTCCATAAAAAATTCTCTAATTGCCTCTTGCACACTCTTTACAAGGGCAGCCATAGAGGCCAATGTCCCTCCTGAGGAGGCCTTCTCACATTCAGATGTGCACATCCTTGAAATTGAGCGTTTCGCCTCTCCAAAACACCTTCAAAAATATGAGTACACGATGCTTGAAGATTATATGAATTTGATTCAAAAATACAAAGTTCTCGATTATTCTGCCCTCACTATCAAAATGATTGAGTACATCCATGAAAATATAACTGATTCTATAAATTTAACTGGTTTAGCAGACGAACTCAAAAAAAATAAAACCTACCTCTGCGCTCATTTTAAGCAAGAGGTAGGCATGAATATCATGGACTATGTGAATTATACTAAAGCAGAAGAGTCCAAGTACTTTTTACGATATGGCAATCTCACAATCTCTGAAATCGCTTTTATGTTTAACTTTTGCAATCCCGGTTATTACACAAAAGTCTTTAAAAAGGTCTTCGGGATAACCCCGTCAGCTTTTCGTCTATCACCTGTTGATTAATTTAACAGGTCACCTCGCTAAGTGACTCTATGGACATCACTTGATAGCACAGCCTATGATCTCCTCTCTCATCAACTTAATCCCCAACGGCTCTAAATATTTTTTACTTTTTTATAAATTAGAGTAAACACAACCATTGAAATGAGGCACTCAGGAATTAAATAGAGCGCATTGTAGCTAATTGAATACCAAATAGGGCTCATGCCTTCTGGTGCATACATGGCGAAGAACACGATACCTGAAATGAAATGTGCCATAAACCTTCCAAAGATGCCTAAAAAGATACCTAAAAAAATCTTTTTTATGTCGTCTGTTCTATGAGCGATAAACCCCATAATGCCAAGCACTCCAAAAGCAACTGGATAGTCAAGTACAATTGAGACTGGATGTGCTGCATATGGGCCTAAGATAAACTGGATAACCCCATAGACGACACCTGCAAACATCCCTTGAAATCCACCCCATCTGTAAGCATAGATTAAAATTGGCACCATGCTAGCAGCTGTTACTGATCCGCCATACGGCATATCCAGTACTTTAATCATACTCAGAATAGTGGCTATCGCCACCATCATTGCCCCTTCGACGAGCATTTTCACTTGTGTTGATGATTTTCGTTCCATAATTCTACCTCCATTTCATGACTCAAAATGGTGGGAAAACAAAAGACCATGCGAATGCATGGTCTGATTATCGTTCTTCCACGCTTTCCTACGCTAGTTTTATCTAGTTCAGGTTCAAAGGGTTACGTCTTTTTTGCAACGCTCTCAGCCAAAGGCACCCCTAGGTGAATCATCTTATTTTATTTTTAGTATTCCTATCAGTTTGATAGGGTTTCTGTCTGCGTTTAGTTTAACACATCTTCACATAAATTTCAATGTCGAGAAAACCTGTATTTGGTCAATAAAAATAATACGGCCTGTCATTTGAAACCACAATTCATCTCATTTACAATTTCTTTTAAGCCACCCATAATTTTATCACGCTCAATTGAGGAAACATCAATTTTTATGATATTTTCACTTCTAATACTTGAAAGAAAATCATCATCTGCCGATTCTATCACAATGCCTTTATCTTTTAACCTACCGATAATTTTATTTGTTTTATATTCCCTCGGCAGTAAATAGGCCGCTTTAAAGATACTGTTTTTAAAATCATAATACACTTTAATTTCATCGTTTACTGGATTTTCAGCAATTGCCCTGTTGAGCGTAAGGCTTAAACTTTCATAGGACTTCATTAATTTCATCTTGTTCTTTAAAAACAAACCGCTGTTAAGGTATACTTCCAGTGCAGATTGTGATAATAAGGAAGAATGTAAATCTATTAGTTTCTTGTGGCTATCAAAAGTGTCATTGAAATCAGTGGGGATTACAATAGCAGCCAATCGAATCCCTGGAAAAATCACTTTAGAAAAACTTTTTATATAAATGACTCGGTTATGCATGTCATATGAATACAGCGGATCATTTTTAGGTTGTGGATCAAAATCCGCCAAATAATCATCTTCCACAATATACACATTGTATTTCTCAGCCAGCTTTAACAGATCTAGCTTCTCCTGTTTCGAAAGGGATACTCCCAGCGGACTGTGAAAGCGAGGTGTCAGATAAAAAAATTTGATATCATCTTCTTTGAATATTCGTTCTAGTTCGCTTAAATCAATTCCTTCAGGGCCTCGTTTGATATAAGCTGTAGATTCGGGTCTTGAATCCAACAAGTCACAAATCACATGATAGGTGGGTTGTTCAATGAGAATTTTGTTTTTTCCATTTGGAAAGGGCATTGACGACAATATATATATGGCCTGCTGTGCCCCTGATATGATGTGGATGTTGCTTTCCTGAGAAAACACTTGATATGATTCCAGTAAATTTTTTATGCTGGTGATAAGCGGGCTGAATCCCTTTGGATTTCCATACACAAATAAGTCCTGTTTGTAAAAATCAATCGCCTGATTGATGCAACTTTGAAAATCGAGATATGGAAAGAACTTCTGGTTGGGCATTGACGATGAAAAGTGAAGCAGTCCATCCTCTTCAATATGGGTAAATGCCTTTTTTAGAACATAGTAGCCGCTCTTATTTACGGAATAGATCAAGTTGCTCTGCTTCAAGTGCTCTAACGCCCTTATAACAGTTGCTTTGTTGCACTGATATGTTTGGGACAGAGCCGCAATTGAAGGCAATTTCATGCCTTCCAAATAGACATTTGTCATTATCTTTGATTGAATACCATCGTAAATTGCCTGATGCTTAAACAATGATGAGCACCTCCTTCTATACCGGTATAGTTGACATTTTCTTTGATTGTAACACGGCTTTGAACACGATACAATAATGTAATCATATGAGGAAACAACAAATTCCTTTTAACATTTATAAGAGAATAGGAGCTAAGATTATGTTTACGACTACCTTTAAAGACGTGATTGCCCATGAGGGCGTGGTTTCAATCACTACATGGAATACAGAAGAAGCGCATGTATCCAATACTTGGAATTCTTATCTGACCATATCTGAAGATCATAAAATACTGATTCCTGCTGCGTGGATGCATGAGACAGAAAAAAATATTGAGAAGAACGCTCAGACAATTTTAACCGTGGGCAGCCACGATGTCATGGGCAAAATTGGCATGGGAACAGGATTCGTAATTAAGGGAACAGCTAAATTCATCACCTCTGGAGGTGATTACGACATGATGAAAGAAAAGTATTCTTTTTTAACAAGGGTTTTAGAAATTACACCTGTTTCTGTAAAACAGACTCTTTAAAAGAGCATCACTTTGTATAAAAATCTACTTTTATTATAGAAGATTTACTCAATTCGTTTTAATCTGTTTTATTTCTATTCATCTGTTTTATTTCTATTCATCTGTTTTATTTCTATTCATCTATTTTATTTTTTAGTCTGTTTTGAACTTTTTTGATTTCTTACAATTCAGTTCTAATTTAAAAAAGGGATACTGCAACTCTAATTTTATTTACATTTAGAGTCGTAGCACCCTTTTTTCTATAATTTAACTTAGTGTT
>DKFC01000065.1 GCA_002452745.1 Firmicutes bacterium UBA6806 | reverse complement strand
TATTCAATTTTCAAAGTCCTTTTCACTGTTTTACATTTTCCAAACCAGCTCTTAACCCAGTTTTTACAATGTGTGACAGCTTTTAAATTATATCAAACATCATCTTTTATGTCAATAGCATTTTTTGAATTTTGTTTGAAGTTTTTATTTCTCATTGTTTGTCGTCTGTCGGCGTTTTTACTGCATCGCCAAGCGACTTGATAATCTTACTACAGATACGCTAGAGCGTCAACACATTTTCTACACTTTTTTCCCAAAAACTGAAAGTAAGTCAATTCTAAATTTTCAGTTTTTTATCAAGCGTCCTTTCAACTCAAATCTCTAATTAACCGGAAGTATTGATTCCACTCAATTCCCCCCTATTTATAGCAATCTTATCTTAACCTTTCTACCTTACTAAATCATCAATTCTCCCTTTGTCAAACATGACAAATAACGTCTCCTCCATGTAAAAAAGAATCCATGCTCTTCACGATGGATTCTCTGTTTGTTCTAACCAATCAGTTATATAATATCAAAAATTTCCTTTGTGGTAACTTCATAAAATGCATATTTGCCGAAGTATTCACGTTTGCTAATCAGTATTTCATAGCCTTCTTTTTCAAAGATCATACCTCTTCCATAATGTTTGACGAATTCCCAGCCCATTGTCTTCATCTCAATTAAGAAATCCATCTCATGATCATTCTTTGCTACAAATGACAATGCTTTAAAAGAGATTTTCTGAACGGATTTTTCACGAGTCTCCAATTTGAGGATTCCCATAACAACATCAAACCACTTCAATTCGTAACCAACTTTGAGTATCATTGAAACTGTGGCAACAGCCACAATCCCATTAATGAGTTTTCTAATCCTCGGATTCATAAACAGCCTCCTTTGCCTCACTATGTCTCTCCCATTTCGCCCATATAGCTTCAATCTCTGATAACTTATTTATACACTTTTTTGCTATTTGTAACGTTTTTTATTTGAAACCCATTTATTAATTAATAGCTTTTCACTTAAATCAAACACTTCACCTGATTTTGGAACAGCATCAATTCTGTACTTTTCAAGGTTTTCAAATTCGATCTCATTCGGCCTGATATATCCCACGATATAACTGCCTCTCTTCATCCGGACAACTTGTATTCCCTTGGTGTTCTTAGTCACTTTTTCTGTAATGAGTTCCGTGGATACTAAAAGTCCCCTCGTTTCATTTTTTCCGTCATCTCTTATGGCAATCATATCAGCTGCCTCTTGAAAATAGAAAATCCCCACCAGTTCCGATTCATCTGAATAGGCTTTTACCAGTTTTTTACGATTTGTCTTTGTCTTATAGACTTCTAATGGTACACGTGCCACCTTGCCATTCTCAAATCCATAGATCATAAATCCATCGAACGATTGGGTAATTACACAATAAATGACCTCTTCGCCCTCTTCCATGTCCAGTATATTGGGCAAATAAACACCTAAACTGCTCACTTTTTGATCTTCAATTTCATAGAGTTTCATCTTATAGACATTATTGTGATTGGTAAAAAACAGAATTTCATCTTTGTTGTTTCCTTCTATTTCCTGAACAATCTCATCTTCCTCTTTTATCTTATGATCTCCACTGGATCTAAGCGAGACTAAAGATACTTTTTTGAGGTAATTATGAGACGTGAAGAATACTTTGAGGTTATAATCTTCAATATGATTTTCAACATTGTGAACCACAATTTCTTCTGGATCAACCAGTTCTGTTTTTCTCTCTTGTCCAAATTTTTTGATAACACGTTCCAAATCCTTGATGATAACTTGATTTATCTTCTTGTCACTTTTCAGTAGTTGATTGAGTTTATCAAGTTCTTCTTCAAGTGACTCGACTTCACTAAGCCGATTTAGCAAGAATTCCTTATTGATATTTCGAAGTTTTATATCGGCGACATATTCAGCTTGTATGGCATCTATTTTAAACGCTTCCATCAGATTGGGGATAACATCTTTATCTCGTTCTGTCTCTCTGATAATTTTAATTGCCAAATCTATGTCTAAAATCACTTCTCTAAGCCCATATAAAAGATGAAGTTTTTCAGCTAACTTGTCAATATCAAATAATACGCTTCTCTTTATACAGGATTGCCTGAATATTTGCCATTCTTTAAGAATTTCCTTTACACCAATGACTTTGGGTCTTCCATTGATAAGCATGTTGAAGTTGCAAGAAAAACTATCCTCTAAAGGCGTAAATTTAAAGAGCTTTGCAATCAATTTTTCAGCATCGACACCTCGCTTCAAATCAATGGCAATTTTAAGCCCCTTTAAATCCGTTTCATCTCTGACATCATTGATTTCCTTGATTTTACCTGTTTTAATGAGTTCAATGACCCTATCTATGATTTGTTCAACCGTCGTCGTATAGGGAATCTCCGTGATTTCAATCATATTGTTCTTCTTGACGTATTCTGCTTTTCCCCTCATCTTAAAACTACCAGTCCCTGTGTTGAATATCTTGTTCATCTCTTCAGGAACGTATATAATTTTACCAGCTGTTGGGAAATCAGGCGCTGGCATGATAGCTTGCAAATTAGCTTCTGGATCTTTGATATAGGCAATGGTTGCTTTGCAAAGTTCGCTCAAATTAAAGCTCGCAAAATTACTGGCCATTCCCACTGCGATTCCCTTATTGGGGTTTGCTAATATATTTGGATATGTTGTTGGCAAAAGGGTGGGCTCCTTCATCGTACCATCATAATTATCGACGAAATCCACTGTATTTTTGTCTATTTCCATGAATATTTCTTCGCATATATCACCAAGTTTAACTTCTGTGTATCGTGGTGCCGCAAATTTCATATCCCTTGAAGTAATTTTACCAAAATTCCCCTTTGAATCAATATAGGGAACCAGCAGGGCTTCATTGGCATGAGTAAGTCTAACCAATGTTGCGTAAATAGCCTGATCTCCATGAGGATTCAATTTCATCGTTTGACCTACGACATTTGCCGACTTTGTCCTCGCACCTTTTAAGAGTTTCATCTTGTACATAGTATAGAGTATCTTCCTATGCGAAGGCTTAAAGCCATCTATTTCGGGAATAGCTCTAGAGACAATTACACTCATTGCATAAGGCATATAGTTTTTTTCCAGCGTTTCCGTAATTCTCTGATTTATAATCAATTCTTCGTTCATATTAAAGACTCCTAAAGTATTCTTAGCTTAAATCGAGCATTTCAAGATAGTGCTCGCCATTCTCTTCTATAAATTCCTTTCGACCATCCAAATCGTCTCCAAGGAGGACTTCAAACATTCTCTGAGTTTCAAAGACGTTATCAGTCGTCACTCTGATGAGTTTTCTAGTTGTTGGACACATGGTTGTGTGCCACATCATATCAGGGTTATTTTCACCTAGTCCTTTTGAACGCTGTATGCTGTACTTTTTCTTAATGCCCTTGACCATTTCGTTTTTCTCTCGCTCATTGTAGGCAAATAGGGTTTCTCCATCCGAAAGCGAGATTTCAAATAAAGGCGACTCAGCAATAAATACATTGCCTTTTTCAATCAAAGTTGGAATCAATCTGTATATCATTGTCAACACCAATGTTCTAATTTGGTAGCCATCCACGTCGGCGTCTGTACAAATGACGATTTTGTCCCATTTTAAGTTCTCATAACTGAAAGTGTCCAGCTCTTTGTTATGCCGCGTTTTAATCTCAACACCACATCCTAAAACCTTTATCAAATCCGTTATGATATCAGACTGAAATATCTTGTCGTAATCCGCCTTTAGGCAGTTTAGTATTTTACCTCTAATGGGCATCAGTGCTTGAAATTCGCTATCTCTTGCCATCTTACAGGCACCGAGTGCAGAATCACCTTCAAGTATATAGAGTTCTCTAACTGAAGTATCTTTTGTTCTACAATCAACAAATTTCTTCACTCGATTGGTTAAATCCACTTTTGAGCTCAAGGTCTTTTTTAAATTCAGCCTCGTCGTTTCAGCCTTTTCGCGTGATCTCTTGTTTATCAAAATCTGATCCACCACTTTAAGCGCTTCATCCTTGTTCTCAATAAAATATATCTCTAAATTCTTCTTGATGACATCTGTCAAAAAGTCTTGTATAAATTTATTCGTTATGGCCTTTTTGGTCTGATTTTCATAACTTGTAACTGTTGAAAATGAATTGGTTACCAGTATCAAGCTGTCTTGTATATCCACAAATGAGATGCGTTTTTCGTTTTTATTATACTTGTTTTCACTTTTGATAAACTTATCTATTTCGTAAACAAAAGCATTTTTAACAGCCTTATCTGGTGAACCGCCATGTTCTAAGAAACTAGAATTGTGAAAATACTCGAGTAAATTGATCTCATTGTTAAAGGTAAACGCCACCTGTGCTTTAACTTTATAATCAGGCATGTCGTCTCTATCACGTCCTAATCCCTGATCCTCAAAATAGCAGACTGAAGAAATCGACTTTTCAAGACCCACTTCCTCGACGTAATCCCTAATCCCATTTTCATAAAAATACTCAAAGAAGAGATCAGTCTCCTCATCTTGGAGTACAAATTTGATTCCTGGATTGACAATAGATTGTTTTTTTAAGACACTTTGGTAATAATCCAGCGGTATTTCAATTTCTTTAAATACATCTAAATCAGGACGCCACTTTATTGTAGATCCAGTTTTGCGATATTTTTTTTCTTCTCTTACAAAACCGTTTTTGACGATTTTTCCCTTTTCAAAATTCAACCTATACTCGAACCCATCCCGATGAATGACAACATCCATGTACTCGGAACTGTACTGTGTTGCGCAAAGGCCCAGTCCATTAAGCCCCAAACTGTACTCATATACATCTGAGTTGTTGTTGTTATACTTACCACCTGCATATAGCTCTGTAAAAATTAATTCCCAGTTGTATTTTTTTTCATTTTGGTTGTAATCAACCGGAATACCTCTTGCATTATCAATAACGGAAATGGATAAGTCTTTGTGTCTGATAACCTTGATTTCCTTTCCAAATCCCTGTCTCGCTTCATCAATTGAGTTTGACAAGATTTCAAAGAATGAATGTTGGCAGCCTTCAAGTCCATCTGATCCAAATATAACCGATGGCCTCTTTCTGACTCTATCAGCACCTTTTAAAGCGACGATACTTTCATTTGTATACTTCTGTTGACTCATCTTACACCCCTACTCTATATTCTAAGAAACTTCATTGCAGCATTTGAAATATGACTGCTGTCCATTTCAATTTTGATTCACTTTATTTCTTTTCCAATGCTAATCATATCAAATGATGTATTGGTTATGCAAGTTTTTTGTACCGAACCTTTGTTCTGGTCTTTTGTCATACATCTCACAGCTTCTAAATTTGCTTTCCTCAGTGCCCTTTCACTGGCTTTTAAAAGGAAAATGAAGCTCATTTGATTGCTGTTCCAAAAAATACGAGCAGTCTAGCTTTAAAATGGTCAAAACTAGACTGCTTCACATACATTCTTTCTGTTTTTACTTTTATTCCAGCATACTCTCTATTTCCAGTTCAATATGTCTTCTAAGATCATAAAATACCTCGCCAATTTTTATAAGAGGTCTTGCAGGGTCGTCTTTGTAGGTCATAATGACCTCCCCTTCCTGTCCATTGTTTAACTTAACTCGATGACCAATATAAAAATGAGAAATATTTGATAAAAAAGTCTTTGACATTGAAAAGTCCAAAGAACTATAGCATTTTTCTAAAATAAAACTGGCAACTTCAAATGGATGCATCGCTGGTTTATAGACCCTATCTGCAGTCATCGCACAATACACGTCTGCCACAGAGACAATCTTGGCAATATAGCTCATTTGATTCCCAGTAATTCCATTTGGATAACCTGTTCCATCAACGCGTTCATGATGTTGTAATACGCCTAACATAACATCGTAATTGATGTTTGGAATGTCTTTAATCAATATATAACCAAGTGTTGCATGGGTTTTGATAACTTTAAATTCTTCAAAGTTCAACGGCCCCGGCTTATTTAAAATGTTGTCTGGAATATTGCATTTTCCAATGTCATGCAACAGTCCTGCAAGTGCGGCATCCTTTATGCCCTTTAAATCCAACTTGCACCATTTTGCCAAAAGCCCTGATATCATGGAAACTCTCACAGAGTGATCGAAGGTATAATCATCATACGAGTGAATCTGCCACATCTTACGAGTAAACGATTCATCATTTAATATTGCTTCATAAAGAGGCTCCACCGTATCCTGAATCTCTTCATAAACGGGAACTCTCCCCAACCTAAATTCATTGTAGATGCGTTTGAATTTCACAACTGTATTCTGATATTTTTCTTCGACATCGGATACATTGTTCAATCTGTCAAAAGTCTGCTCTTCTGTTTTATTCCCTAAGCTATCCGATTCTGGCTCATCTGTTCGAACGTTGACGAATTCCACTCGCTTTCGCAGTAAATACTGGATATGAACATCACTCAGCGGTGTATGAGCCCCTATCAAGACAACTCCATTGTCATCATATACGTCTTCAAGCAGTTCCATGCCTATTTCTAGTTGCTTTACATCTACCTTCGTCATTTAACCACCTAATTAATAAGTTTATAGTCCCCCACTTGTATTATAATATTTTAAAGTTAAAAACACCAGTCCTTTTTATCTTCAAGTCTGTTGATGGAGAGCCTATGGCAAGTGTTGAACTTACTCGGCCTTTCCATTTGATGCCGGTTCTAAAAAACGAATTTCTTCAGCTATGATATCTGTCAAATATGAAATTTCACCATCTTCTTTTTCAAACCTATGCGTTGCAACTTTTCCCACAACACTTACAAGAGCCCCCTTATCCATGTACTTGCACAGATTCTCCGCAACCCTTCCCCAAGCTGTAATTCTTGGAAAATCAGCAACTTGTTTGCCTTCACTCTGTTTCTCTTCCTTGTACGCACCTCCGAGATATCTGTCAATTGCCAAAGTGAAACTCGTGTAATACCTTTCTTCATTTAAACATCGTAATTCCGGTGCTTTTGTAATACGTCCAACTAAACTTACATTATTCATAACAGACCTCCATTTTCCATATTTTGGTTTTCTTATATAATACCATTTTTTTACATTTTATCAAGTGTTTTTTTCCTTTTTTTTGTATTTCCCCATTATATTTTCTCATAACCTTTTTCAAAAAGATAAAAAGGTCGTGATGAACATTAGCTTGTGTTCACCACGACCTTTCTTCCTTTTTAGAATTCAATCAGTATCCAGCTTCATTGTCGTCTATCATCTCAACCGATTCTTCCAAATAATGCAGAATTCTCTTTAAAGCCTCAACAAATTCAAAGGTTAAGGCCTCAGACTGAGTTCCAGCTCTAATAGCAGACTCCAGCTCATAGCAAATTGACTCTAGTTTTTTATCGCCTATGTTGCCTGCCAGTCCTTTTATATTATGTGTATGCGCTCTAATTTTGTCCCAGTTTTCTTCTTTGAGTTCTTCTAAAATGGCTTCCGGCAACATATGATATTTAAGATAGAACTTTCGACAAATTCGTTCATAGAGTTTTTCATTTCCCTCAAGTTTTTTTAGAGCATCCTTAACATCAATTACGTATTTTGAATCATCCGTTCCAATTTCCTCTAAAGCCTTGCTGAAAAATTGTCCAACTCTATTTTTAATTCGCTCTATACTCACAGGTTTCTTAAATAAATCCACGGCACCATTTTCCATGACGTAATGGACATCCTCATCATTGCTAAAGCCTGTTGTGACAATAATATTCACATTTGAATCAAACTCCATTAGCTTTTCAAATGCATGACGGCCACCCATCCCCGGCATAATCATATCCATTATGACGAGTTCAATTTTATCCTGATGCCTTTTATACAGCTCAATTCCCTCGTAGGCATTGCCCGCTTCAAAGACGTCATATCCCTGTTCAGTGAGGACGTTTGCAAAGAGCATCCTGACAATTTCTTCGTCATCTATTATCAAAATCCCCTTCTTCTCAGCTTCTTCTTGTTCTCTCATACCTCTTTGCCGATCCATCTGGCTTTGCTTGACCCCTGTCAACACAACAACAAACACTGTTCTCCCTGGAATACTTTCATATGTCAATTCTCCATTTAAGTCCTTTAAGATTGATTTTACAGTTGTGAGACCCATCCCCACTTTGCTCTTGCCAGTCTTGGTCGTAAAAAAGGGCTCAAAGATGTGTTCTCTAATGGATTCAGCTATGCCAATCCCGTTATCCTGAACTTCAATTCTCACCTGATTATCATCCATCACGTGAGAAATCAGAACGTTAACTTTAGGATGCTCTGATTCTTCCACTGCGTCAATGGCATTTAAAAGCAAGCTGGTAATCATGTTAAAGAACATGTCTTCATTGCCCGAAATCATTGGATGGACTTCTGAGGCTTCCAAGGTCATTTCGGTCTGCTCGCTATACATGTGATTGACAAACTTTATTGCGTTTTCCACTGAGTGAACCACATCTATTTGTGTTGTCAAAATTGCCTGCGAATTGCTCATCATCAAAAGTTGTTCCGTTGTTTCCTGCAAAGTCAAAGCCGTTCTAGAAATAATTTGAACATACTCTCTAACAGTTTTAGGTAAGGTTTTGAAGTCGTTTATGAGATTCAGATACCCCATAATGCCCATGAGCTTGTTGTTGTAATCAAGTGCGATGCCCTTTGATACTTGATCGTATATCTGCATTTTATCCAGCGAGGCTTGCTTTTCTCTGATGAAGTGGTCTTGGGTGATGTCTCTGATAATTTCCACTACCCCAACCACTTTCTCCTGTCCGTCCATAACTGGATGCGTACTCTGTTCAAACCAAAGGTGATCTTGCATATACTCCCTCGTAAAAGGGCGTTTGGTCTCAAGCGTCTTTTGTATAATGCATTCATCACATTCATTTTCATGAGGGCCAAATGCTTCTCTACAAGGCCTTCCTATAATTTTAGAGTGTTCTGGATTAACGTGTTTATACCTTGTGTGATTCAATGTGACAATTTCTTTTTTGGCATTATAATAAGTAATTTGATCCCCCACACTGCTAATCAAAGTATCCTTTTCGCGCTCAGACTGTTTGATTCTCTCGATTGCAGAGTTGACAACTGAGACATCTTGTATGGTTCCCTCATAATAGATTTGATCTGGAAAATCAGTTCTCACCAAAAAGATTTGAACGTGTTTTATATGCCCTGCAAAAGTCTTGAGTTTGAATTCAAGCGTATAGTGTCCAGGAGACTTCTGAATGACCTTGACAATTGAATAAATTCTCTCAAAATCATCTGGTGCTATCATGCTCGTCAAAAGCTCAGAAGTCAACGCAAGCGGCGGTTTTGTTTCGAGCAAATCATAAATAACATCTGATAAATATAACTTTTCAAAGTGATTGTAAAACTCAAAGTGACCTAATTTTGCAAGTTTCTCTGCATTGACTAACTTGGATGTCTGCTCTATGAGCCTTGCCTGCATTAATGTCCTCTCTGTAATGTCAATCAACATCAGGATATTCCCCGTAAATCGTCCTTCCTCATCGTGCATTGGAGATGCATAGAGCATAATCCATTTAGGTGATTTTCGGCGAATGGCATGAAGCGTTAGATTGATAACTTGTCCCGTCTGTATTTCCCTCAGTCGCTCAGCTAAATTATCCTCACCTTCCAGCTCATATCGTTCTAAAATAAATTGACTGATTCGATCGTATGTCAGTTCGAAATCCTCTCTCAGATTCAAGAGTTTTGTGGCCTCTTCATTTATGATTTCGATTCTTCCATTTCTCTTTGTGACAATAATTCCTGTTGGCGATTGTTCTATGATGCCTTCTAACAATTTCTTAGACTCTTCTAACTTCCTCGCTGCAATCATCTTATCTGTAATATCAACGGTATTGCCAATGGCATAGATTGGCTCTCTTTCACTGCTGTAATAGGTTTTACCAAACATTTGAATATATCTTATGCCCGTTCCCCTCACAACTCTAAAGATCATGTCTAGAGGCTCTTCCTCATTTATGGCTCTCGTAAATTTATTGACAAAATAGTTGCTATCACTTGGATGTACCAGTTCAACAAACTGTTCATGGGTAATTTCATTTCCAGAATCTTTGATTTTAAACATTTCATCAAACGATTCTGAAACAGCAAATATGCTTCTCGACACATCAAATCGCCAATGCGCCATGTGAGAAATCCGTTCGGATTCTGTGAGAATGTACTTACTCTCCTCAAGTCGGGACATGATTTCCATTGTCTCAGAAAAATTGCGATTGATTAGAAGAATGGATGCGCCCTCCTCGTCTTCAATATACCTGCCTCTCGCCCTCATCCATTCCCATTCAGAGTTATTTTGATAGCGGTACTCAAAACTCACTTCGTTTACTTTCTCAGAAGTCAGTATGTCTATGGATTCATAGACAATTGAACGATCGTCTTCATGGATTTTATCAAGCCACTGAAAATAGGCAATTTCAACGCCAACAAACCCCTTTTCCATATCAAACTGCTTATAGAGATTTACATTCCTACTAGGCAGTTTAATTTCATACACCCCATCTTGAATGGCGTCAAAGAGCTGAGTAAACTTAATTTGCGATTCTGAAAATGTACGTTTGTAAATTCGCTTCTCTGCAACATCTCTAATGATGACAAGCAATTTTTCCGTCTGTTCAAATTCAATGTGTTTACCTATGATTTCAACGGGAATTTCCGAACCATGTCGATCTCTGTAAATTCGGTCAATTTTATACGAATTGTGGGTTCTCGTAATTTCCCAGTTGCTCTTGACTTTCTCTGCTGTCAAGTCTTTGGTGACGTCAATGATATTCATTTGGAGCAAATCTTTCTTCTCATAGTCCAGCAATCTGCAAATAGCTTCGTTGACATATTCAATAGCCCCCTCAAAATTGATGATGAGCAGTCCTTCTTTAATATGTCCAATAATATTCTTGCCAATGATTTCAGGTTCAAAATTAATTGAAGAGGCATCTACATAATTCAAAACCAATCCCGTAACATGGTATCCATCGCTTATGACGAAATCTTCAACGATAAATTGATGTTCCTGCGCTATTTTTAATTTTATCCGTTCTGGTTTAAAAGACTCTGGGTGACGGTCAAATTCCCTGATATACCGCTGAGAGTCCTCTTCCAAATGTTCAAAGAACCAATCCCAGCTCTTCATATTTGGTTTGATTTTTGATGCTAGCAACTCACTGTAGAGGACTTCATTATGTATCATGTCCACAATCAAATAATAATTTGCTCTAAGTGACGAGTCCGTATTTCGATTCATAATCGCATAAGCTTGGCTTTTCAGCCTTTCATAGTATAGATTTGTCAAATCAAAGATGGCCGTATAGATGTGTTTGTTTCGCTGATACTGAACAATTCGCTCTTCAACTTGGCAGAACCTTCTTTGCTGGTTTGAGGTGGTTATGATGACATTTCTCGAAATCGTCTTTCCAGTAAGTTGTTGTAACTCCTGTTCCATTTCCCTATGCCACATTTTCTCATCTGGATTCTCCAGAATTTCGTCAAATAGCCGCCCTTCAAAGTCCTTTGCTGTTTTTT
Organism: Firmicutes bacterium UBA6806; assembly: GCA_002452745.1. GTDB lineage: Bacteria > Bacillota > Clostridia > Peptostreptococcales > Acidaminobacteraceae > Fusibacter_A. The sequence goes on along the minus strand of DKFC01000065.1, from coordinate 2,027 downwards.
GAAGTAGGGTTTCTGATTTTGGATTCATATAGACAATTCGACCGAACATCTCTCGAATAATCACCGCATAAGGCGCCTCTTCCCAAAGTTCCTGACAACTTTTTTGTTGAAGGGCCATGTCCTTTTTTATAAAGGCCAACTCACTGATATCCTTTATATAAAGCGCCACATGTTTGTTGCCATAATTAATCAACCTGACCCTTATAAACAATTTGAAGTTGTTGAAATCCTTAATTTCAAAAGAATTTTCGCCTCGCTTTACGGCGCTTATGATGTCTTCCAAGTTAATAAAGTGCTTGTTTTCCAGAATCAATTCTCCAAACAAATAATTATATCCAACGACACTGAGATCGTCTTTTCTGATGATGGCCACAGCTTCATCTATGTTGTTTAAAATATCTGAGTTGCCAATATCTTGCGAGTCAATTAAATGCGTCATAAACGATTTCACACTTGATTTTCCCTTGGAATAGTAAAAGACCGCGTAAGCAAGAGTGGCAATAATAACACTCTGATTCATCCACATAGTGGAAAAGTCCTTTGTAATCGCTAACTTGCAATCAAAAATAAGCATCAAAATCAAAAGTGAATAGACAAAATATTGTCTCTCACCTCCATTTTTGATGCTATTTTTTACCATTTTATAAAGCAATATGATTTCAAGTCCGATTTTAATCAATACGAATATATAATGCACTTTTCCCCCAAATCACAATAGTGTCTATGACTCCACTGTTTTCGTGATAAAAATTGTCAGATCATTCAATAAATTAATAATTTCGGCTTTCTTCTGTTCACGAATCACCTGAACAATAGGTCTTGTCTGGGCTTCCTTGTTTTCCTTAATGACAATCCCCCTATCTCCAGTAGAGAGTTCCACAATGGTTCCCACTGGATAGATATTGACAACTTTTATCAGGTGATAGTATATTTCGCGATCCAATTGATAAATCGCCTCTGCCCGAATAGTCTCAAGGGCTGTATCCACACTCATCTTCTCTCTATAGGCCCTGTTGGAAACCAATGCATTAAAAATATCACAAATGGTGACAATTCGGACATGAATTGGAATGTCCTCAGAGTCAAGCATCATAGGATATCCCTTTCCATCTAGCTTTTCATGATGAAGCAATACAATTTGCCTTGAAATGGGCGATATTGTCAGTGATTCCTTTAACAAGTCATAGCCCAGCGAAGCGTGCTCTTTAATGAGTTTAAATTCATCATCTGAAAGTGTATCTACTTTGTTCAATACTTCATTTGGTATTTTCATCTTTCCAATATCGTGAAGCATAGCCCCTATTCCAACCTTCTGAATATACTGATTGTTGAGTCCCAGACTCTTTGCAACAAGCATTGCAAGGATAGCCACTTCTGCTGAGTGATTATAAGTGTACATGTCTGTCCCCATGAGTTCAGTCATAACATAAAGTGTGTCCTTATTGGAATAGATAAGTCCCATCATTTCATCAATGATGTCCTTTATAGCTTCAACCCCTTCATTGGAGAGAGAGACGCCCTTTCTCCCTGTAATATCTTTAAAGACATTTCTCACAACATTCACCGATTGAACCTTAACTTCATCTGGGATGACATTATCAAACTCAAGTCCCTCTGACAGCTCGTCATTCACATACACGCAATGTATATTTGATTTTTTGAGCCTATCAATGTAGCCATCTGTTAACGCCACTCCCCTCGCCAATAGGAGCTGACATTTATCATCGTAAACCGCCTTCCCCAGAGCATCTCCTGGTTCAACGTGATTTATGCTTTTTAATCTCACCTTACATCCTCCGTCCAGAAATGAACTCACTTAATCCCGCCGTTTAAATTTCCATACAGGAAGCATTTCTCTATCTATTTAATACCTTTTTTCACTTCGATTAAGCAATCCATTTAAATGTTTCTAGTTCTTATTATACGTCTATCCTAGAAGTGATGCAAGGATTTGAAAAGATGCAAAACTCCCGTCCAAGGCAGACGGGAGTCTATTATTTAACCTGAATTATTCATCTAGTTTCATT
>DKFC01000031.1 GCA_002452745.1 Firmicutes bacterium UBA6806 | reverse complement strand
GGTTCGAGTCCACTTATGCCCACCACAATTTAAGCCCAGATAGCTCAGTCGGTAGAGCAGGGGACTGAAAATCCCCGTGTCGGTGGTTCGATTCCGCCTCTGGGCACCAACAAGTTAGATTGAATCTGTTGTTACAGGTTCTTTTTTATTTTTTTGGATTATCGGAATCGGTTGATACTTATACTCTATTATGATATGTTGTTGTAAAGAAAAGTAATAGTTGGTTAAATAAACAGACACATTTTACTTGACTCTAATTGTGATTAAACCGCAATAGAGTATGGAGAGAATAGCATATAATAAGAGCAGATACTATAGTATACATAATCTAAAAACTAGGTTACGCGTTTAAACGTGTTTAAACTAGAATATGCATTAAGGTCAGGGGGACTTATAGATGAAGCAGATATTTCATAATGGGGTATTTTATAGCATGAATGAAGCAGAAGAAACCTACGATTATATGAGTGTAAATAATGGAAAGATTGAAAAAATGGGAAAGGGAAGTCCAACAATCCCTTGTGATGTTCAGGAAATTGATTTGCAGGGAAGATTTGTATGTCCGGGATTTATTGATACACATATGCACCTTCTTGGATACGGAGCATTTCTAAATGAATGTGACCTAACGGGTTCCACTTCAATTGAGAGCTTTAAAGAGCGGATTGAATCATTTAAGGAGAAGACAACGGCAGAGTGGCTGGCAGGTGGAGGATGGAATCATGACTTCTTTATTGAGAAAAGGCTTCCAAACCGATATGACCTAGATGCCGTTTGTGCAGATAGGCCAGTGATTCTCTATAGAGCCTGCTGTCATATTGCGGTGGTTAATAGTTTTGTTATTGATCGTTTCAATATTAGCGTTGATGAAGAGATTGAAGGTGGTTCTATAGATCATGTGAACGGGATTCCGACGGGGATATTGAGAGAAAACGCCATTGATTTGGTGAGTTGCCATATGCCTGCCAATTCTGAACTCAAGATTCGCAAGTATTTTAGCGATGCTCAAGCAGAACTTTTTAAGGTGGGAATTACCAGCGTTCAAACTGATGATTTACCTTATGTAAATCCTGAAGAGTATCAAATGTTAATTGATATTATGGGCACACTAGAGGATTACCCACTTCGAATTTCAGAACAAATTCAGTATACCACACCAGAAACCATAAAAAAATTTACTGCACTTGGGTATAAGACAGGGTGGGGAAATAATCACTTTAGGATAGGGCCGCTAAAAATTCTAGCTGATGGTAGTTTGGGGGCTAGAACTGCAAAACTGACTAAACCCTATGCTGATGATTTAGAAACGGATGGCATACTAATCTACACGCCTGAGATGCTGGATCGGTTGATAGAAGAAGGCATTAATCAAAAAATGGATTTGGCTGTGCATGCAATAGGTGACAAGACAAATGAGCTCATACAACATTCGATTGTCAAGCATGAAAAGCGAAAGGATGCAAGGCATGCAATTATTCATTCTCAAATTATGAGTGATGAATTGATAGATAAGATGGCTACAACAAATATAAGTGCACTGGTACAACCAGTTTTTTTAGAATATGATATGTCAATTGCAGAAGCTCGCGTAGGAAAAGACCTCGCAGAGACATCTTATGCATACAAAACAATGTTAGAAAAAGGAATCAAACTGGGCTTTGGCTCTGATTGCCCTGTAGAGGCACCAAATCCCTTTAGAAGCATTCACTATGCTGTAACAAGAAAAAGACCAGACGGAACAGTCTTCTATCCAAATGAGGCAATTGACATTCACAAGGCATTAAAGGCATTCACTTCAGATGCCGCGTATTTCTCAAGGGAGGAAGCTCTTAAGGGCCAGTTGAAAGAAGGCTATTTGGCAGATTTTATCGTTCTTAACCGTGACCCTTTAAAGTCTGAATTTCCCGATTTATTGACTATCATAGTAGATGAAACCTACATTGATGGCAATTGTGTTTACAAGAGAGATTTGTAGTAGAAGTGCAAATGTCATGATGACTTCTGAAGCCAGAGGTCAGTGAGAATTTGCCAGAGCATCTTTTCGTGAAGACTTCCATTGACTGCAAATAGATATCTCTGTTTTTCAGAATCAGGAAGCGATATAAAATCTATGCCATAGATAGACTGCGTGTCGAGAATGACGATTTCTTCATCGCTATTTTTATATTTAAGTGTCTGGACATCAAATTCAAAACAGATTTCGTGGAGACTTTGAAGGATCTTAGATGAAATGGTTTCAAATTGACTTTCAATTATAAAATGTGAGTAAGGGTGCCCAAGTATGATCTGTGCACTCTTTTTTTTAAGTTTACTTGAAATCAGGTAGAGCTTTTGATTGTCCATCAGTCCCTTTAATAAAAGGGAGGGGGAGGGGATTGTTTTATAAATGTTCAAAAGAGGAACCATATTAACAATGTCATCAAAATTGTGAAGTAAGATTATTTGTTCCAGTTTGGGGTCTTTAGTTTCAAGATAACTGTTATACAGAATAATACTGTCTTTTCCGCTAATGGTGTCAGTTCTGTGTATACCAAGTGCCATTTCAATATTCTTAAGGGTATAAGAATCCAAGTTGAAAAAGTCTTTATTTCGTTTGACAATGCGCATGAGGTCGTAATTAAAGCGCTTATCTAGGTAAGTAGTCAGCTTAAGAGACTTTAGCCGGGCGTTGATAAAGGGAAAATCAAAAGAGTCCCCATTAAAGCTCACAAAAGCGTCTATATCATGTTCTCTCAAAATTTTGAAAAGCGTTATTAGAATATCCCTCTCTGATTGGTAATCATCGTTAAAAAGCTGAATAACTTCACCGCTTGGAGTCATAGAAGAAAATAGCACGAGGCCAATAATGACAATTTTATTTTTATGGCTAAGGCCATCTGTTTCTATATCAATAAAGGCTATATTTGAATTTGGGAAATAAGTACGGAGATAACTTGCATCACCTGAAAATTTTGATTTTAACTGTATCATAAAGGCTCCTTATTTCATGAACCTGTAGTTAAGCTACAAGAATTCATTTTAATAGTTTATAATCAGCATAGTGTTGTATGTTACTTGAAGTGTTTTAACTCCTCTCATTATAGCATGATTTAATCATGGTTCTCGGGTACTATTTTTTGTTTTTAAATGGTAGATTCGGTTTATCTAAGGGGAATATTATAGAATTGTCATTTATTCTGTGATAATATAAAGTTAGAAATTGGTTACTGGGGGGACATATGAGAGAGATTTCAGTTGACGAATTGACATTGGGCATGTGCTTGTCAAAAGACATTTACAATGATTTGGGGAATATTATTTTATCGCAGGGAACGGAGATATCCAATAAACATTTAGCATATTTTCAAAAGCATGGTATTATTTCGATTTATATAGATGAGAGGGATAATTCAGTGCCAGCTGAATCTCATAAAGCAGTTAAAATCTATAAGTTTAAGGACTTAAATAACGCCTATGCAGAAGTATTGGGGCAGTTTAAGGAAGTTTACTTTAATGTTCAGAACAAACAGCATGATTTTGATGTGGAGATATTGAGACCTGCACTTGAAGGGCTCATAGAGATTGTAATCTCCGACAATGATGTCTTAGGCAGCATGCGTATCATCGCATTAAATGAAGCCTACCACTTCACACATGCTGTTAATGTTTCAATGCTCAGTGCCATGATCTGCAAATGGACAGGACTTGAAAACGATATGATTTACCTTGCAGCTCTTTCTGGGCTCTTGCATGATATTGGAAAGACAAAAGTACCTCAAGAGTTACTTTATAAGCAAGGCGAGATCAATGAACAGGAATACGAACTATTAAAGATGCACGCAAAGCTAGGCTATGAGAGTTTAAAAAATAACTCGTCGTTGCCTAGAGAAGTATTGGCATCAATGTTGTTCCATCATGAGAGAAGCGACGGAACTGGATATCCAAGCGGTTTAAAAGAGGAGCAGACCCCCTATTTAGCAAGAGTGGTTGCAGTGGCAGATGTTTTTGACGCAATTACATCAGATAAAATATATCGAAGTAGAGTTTCTTCCTTTAAGGCGTTCTCGATTATAAAAGATGAGAGCTTTAGGGGACTTGATCCTAAAATCTCAGAAATCTTTTTAAGCAATATTGCGGCTTTTTTTATCAATAATCGCGTTAAGCTGTCTGATGGTCGTGTGGGAGAGGTGGTCTACATAAATAAATACGCCTTAAATCGTCCGCTGATTAAAGTTTCAAACGACTTCATAGACCTGTCTACTGACTATTCAATTGAGATAGATGAGGTGATTTCCTAATCCTCACAAGAACTTAAAAATGATGCAGTTAAAAACAGCCAAGATCATCTAATAGATGACTTTGGCTGTTTATTTATTTTATGTTGAAAATTCAATTTTTCAGAAAATAGAGGATTTGTTGTCCGCAATTTTCCAGTTATGTCTATTTGTAAAATGTGGATTCAAAGATGTGTTTGATTTCAGTCATACTAGATGTTTTGCCGAGGGCGAGCATTAACTTGATGCGTGCCTTTTGACCGTTTAAATTACCGCCAAATATCGACCCTAAATCGCGTAAATTCTTGCCGCCACCTGGATATCCATATGAGTCTAAAACGCGCCCTGAAGGACAACGTGAGACAATTACCACGGGAATGTTTTGTTCGAGTGCATGTTGAATCCCTGGAACCATATCGGGTGGAACATTTCCTCTGCCCATTGCTTCGATGACAAATCCTTTTGTTCCTTGTGAAATTGCAAAATCTATATAAGTTGAACCTGAACCGACACAAGCCTTTATCAGTTCCACAGATGTCTCAATTTTATCGGTCTCAATATGCTCGTGTTTCATAATGTTGCGATAGAAGATAACTTCGTCGTTATCGACGATTCCCAAAGGACCAAATTCCAAAGACTTGAATGTATCAAGCGCCAAGGTATGAGTCTTGGTCGTCTCCCTTGCAGAATTGACTTCGTTGTTAAGAACGATTAAAACACCCTTTCCCTTTGCCTCATCAGAAATAGCAGTACAAATTGCCGATGAGAGATTACTAGGGCCATCATAGCCTAGTTCTGAGCTGTTCCTCATGGCAGCAACCATGACAATTGGCTTGACGGGGTCAATGTTCAAATCTAGAAAATATGCCGTTTCTTCCAGTGAATCCGTTCCGTGTGTAATGACAACTCCAGAAATATCCTCACGATCAATCAGTCCTTTGACGATGTTTGCTAAGTCTAAAATCATCATAGGTGACATATGAGGTCCAGGATACCGCCCAAAATTGACAACCTCTATATCGGCAACTTTGTCGATATTTGTCACCATGGACATGATTTCTTCACTGGATAGAGCTGGTATTGCAGCGGCCAGCCTTTCATCCACTTTCATCGAAATCGTGCCCCCTGTAAAAATTACAGCAACCTTTTTTTTCATCAATGCCTCCAAAAATAAAGTACTTAATTTGAATTCAAAATTATTATATAATATTATGGTAGTGAGTTAAAGCAATAAGAGTAAGTATAAAAGTCGATTTATTTAAAAAAAATAGAAGTTGAACAAATATGCTTTACTTTTTGCAGTTTATCTTATAAAATGATAAATTGTTTGTAAGGAGTGATTGAAATTATTTATTTAGACCATAGTGCGACAACCCCTGTGGATGAAGCTCAAAAAACATTGATTTTAAAACTCATTGAAAATGATTTTGGGAATCCATCTTCACTTCATAAATTAGGCGTTGCCAGCGAAAAGTATATAAAGAAGAGCAGAAGTCAAATTGCTAAAGCATTGGCTGTCAATGAAAAGGAGATTCTTTTCACAAGTGGCGGCACAGAATCCAACAATTTAGCCATTCAGGGCTGCCTTCCAAGACGAAAAAAGGGAAAAATTATCACAACAGTGTTTGAGCACCCTTCGGTCTTAAACTGTGTTCAGATGTTGGAAAGTCAAGGGTATGATGTCTGTTTTATTCCTGTGAGTGCAACGGGCGTTCTAGATATGACCGAATTTGAAAATAGCTTGACAGAAGAGACTCTCTTGGTCAGCGTGATGATGGTCAATAACGAAGTCGGAACAATCCAACCGCTTGAAAAGATCGGTCAGATGATTGCAAGTCACAACCAAAAACATGGAACGAGGACACTCTTTCATGTGGATGCAGTTCAGGGATATGGAAAGCTTTCAGTAGACGTTAAAAAGTGGGGGATTGACCTCATGAGTTTCAGTGCGCATAAAATCAATGGCATCAAGGGAAGCGGGGCACTTTATATTCGAGAGGGTGTCACCATTGCACCATTGCAGCACGGTGGTGGTCAAGAAAAAGCCATCAGACCAGGCACTGAAAATATTCTTGGAATAGCATCCTTGGGGCTCGCATCTGAAATGACTTTTGCGGTTAGAGAAAAGAGCTTTGAGACCGTGAAACAATTTAAGTCTCATATGATAGACTATATTGAACGCAATTGTGAGTTTGCACAGGTCAATGGACTGGCAGGTGAAGGTGCATCACCATATATTTTAAATGTTTCTTTTAAGGGCATAAAAGGCGAGGTTTTGCTTCATACGTTGGAGATGAAGGAGATTTTCGTTTCCACAGGTTCAGCGTGTTCTTCAAAAAAGAAACATTATTCTCATGTGCTGGAAGCGATGAAACTCAGTGATGAAGGTTTAGATGGCGCCATAAGGATTAGCTTTTCCAAGCTAAATACACTTGAAGAAGTGGAAAGGGCCTCAGAAATTATCTGTGATGAGGCAAAAGCACTTAAGCGCATTATAAAAAGGCGATAGAAATTAGATTCGAATGAATCAAAAAAATAAGGGCATCAACTGGAAGGGAAAATTATGAGATCGTTGATTTTAGTAAGATATGGTGAGATAGGATTGAAAGGACAAAATCGTCGTTATTTTGAAAAGCGATTTGTCAAGAATATCAAAATGGCAGTTAAGAGTATTGCGGAGACAGAAGTTATGGATAGACATGGACGTGCCTATGTGGAATTTGAGGAACAAGATAAAGATGCTGTCATCTCTGCAGTCACAAAGGTATTTGGTGTCGTATCGTTAAGTGTGGCGATAAAAGTGGACAATGATATAGACGTCATGAAAGCAGAGGGCCTCAGAGAAATCAGGAGGCAAATAGAGGTCAACGGAATTAAGACTTTTAAAGTGGAGACAAAAAGATCCAATAAGGGATTTCCAATGAAGTCGCCAGAAATATGCCAGGAGATTGGTGGTTATATCTATGCCAACGTGGAGGGCCTAAAGGTTGATGTGAACAATCCAGATGTCACACTGACATTTGAAATCAGGGAGAGAACTTATATTTACTGTGAGCGCATACCTGGACTTGGCGGGATGCCCTATGGAACTGCTGGAAGGGGAATGCTTTTATTGTCTGGGGGGATTGATAGTCCAGTAGCTGCGTTTTTAATGGCAAGGCGTGGTGTAGAAATAGAGGCCGTACATTTCCACTCTTATCCTTTCACAAGCGATAGAGCTTTGGAGAAAGTTTTGGACTTAGGCAAGAAACTGACAAATTATATGACCAATGTGAAGATTCACAGTGTCAATATATTGGAAATTCAAAAGGCAATCAATGAACACTGTCCAGAAGAGGAAATGACAATTCTCTCAAGAAGATTTATGATGAAAATTGCTGAACGACTCGCACTGGATTACAACTGTGGAGCACTTATCACAGGAGAAAACATTGGACAGGTTGCAAGTCAGACTATGGAAGGCTTGACTGTAACCAATGCTGCTGTGAATCTGCCGGTTATGAGACCGCTGATTGCCTATGATAAAAATGAAATCATCAAAATTGCAAAACAAATTGACACTTATGAAACGTCAATTTTACCTTTTGAAGATTGCTGTACCGTCTTCTTGCCAGACCGAGTTGTCACCAAACCTAAACTGGAGAAGATTGTGAGCTCTGAAAATCTGTTGGATGTGGAGACCTTAATCAGCACGGCTATTGAGAACAAAGAGACACATATCATCCATAGAGGAGAGCTTTATATACCTCAGTAATGGAAAAAAGTCTATAGACAGCATCTGTTATTTTGGCAAACCGATTGGGATTGCAGTAGGATAACAGATGTTTTTTTATGCTCATAAATATTCAAAAAAGCATGAAACTTTCGCTGTAGAGTGATAAGATTAAGTGAAGCTAGAATATAATATGTGAGGTAGAACTATGGTGGTCATAAGTGCAGGTTTGACATTGCTGTTAACAGCAGTACTTGGATATCTCTCTAAATATAAAGTGAAAAATAGCAAAGATTTTGTCTCTGCTGGAAATGGAATTGGCGTGTTTGGCGGAACGGGTGCATTGATGGGGGCTATTATAGGAGGTGCATCAACGGTTGGGACTGCTCAATTGGCATATACAAGAGGACTTGCCGCCATATGGTTTATACTAGGACTTTGTACGGCAAGTATTCTTTTGGGATTTGTATATGGGAAGGTCATAAAAGACAAGAGCGTGGTGACGCTTCCGCAAATTATTGAACGGAAATTTGGAAAGAAAACCAGCGTTTATGCGAGTTTGATGCTTTCATTTGGGATGTTGATTCATATAAATGGACAAGTAATTGCTTGCAACTCTCTTTTTGATACTATTTTTAATTGGAGGGGAATCGCAGTGACTTTGCTCGTTGTTGCACTTCTCATGGCGTATGTAATTTTTGGCGGGTTTTGGGGTGGTACGATTATTGGCATTTTGAAAATGACACTCTTATATGGAACGAGTTTAATTGCAGGTGGCTATATTCTGTTTAATCTCAATGGTCACGAAGCGATTCACAATACGCTGACAGACTCATTTTGGTATAATCCATTCAACGGTGGTTACATATCAGATCTTGGAGCCTATCTCTCTACTGTGGTGGGGGTACTGGCTACGCAAAATTATTTCCAGACCATTATGGCAACAAAGACGGTGAAAACGGCTAGGGCAACTGGTCTTATAACAGCTTTTCTAGTCTTGCCTATTGGGCTGGTATGTACATTGGTTGGCATGTTCATGCGAGTACAACACCCAGGGATTGTTCCATCCACAGCATTTCCATTATTTGCTGTGACATATCTGCCAAAGGCAATTGCAGGGATAACACTGGCAACAATCCTTATTTCATCTCTGGCAACTGGTGCGGGGTTAACACTTGGCGTCAGTACTATTTTTGCTAGAGATTTGTACAAATCCCTGATAAAAAGAGATGCAACAGATGAACAAATGATGCGGTTTATGAGACTTGTAATTCTTTGTATTGGGGCTTTAACAGTGAGTGTAACAACACTGAGCACGGATACAATGATTTTGAACTTTGGTTTTATGTCCATGCTATTTAGGGCTGTTCCGATATTTGTTCCTGTGATGGCAGCGCTTTATTTTACCGATAAGGTCAGAAGCGAATTTGGTATTTATGCTGTTATTGGTGGGCCTATATCGAGTTTGATTTGGATTCTCATGGGGATGCCAATGGAAAGCGCCATCTATATTGGACTGAGTGTTTCTATACTGATTATGATTATTGGTGGTGACAGCCTAAAGCGAGAACTAAAAAAAAGAAGATACGGAGGTTAAAATAGAAATGGTGAAAAAAGCCGTAAATCTGGTCTTCATTATATTTTCAATGGGAATATTCGCATTTTGTTTTAAATTCGAATTCATTGAGAGACGCAGTTTAGTGGTTATAATTGCTACCTCAATGTTGATTAACTACATAGCTCTAAAAAAAAGTCGAGATAGATTTCTCGACTTTTTTTTAGAGCATGATTGCAAAACTTTTTATAATGCAATCAATGGCTGTTCTTTAATTTTAGAAGAGTTTCAGTTTCCACTGTTGGAATTTAAGTCTTCTTCTGTGACGTTGCTGTTATCATCAATTTCATTGATAGCATCATTGACATTTGGTGTAGAGTTAAGTTGGTCTAAGTCATCTGCTGTAAATGAAGGAATAAATTTAATCATATATGCTGGTATTGTCGATGCATCTGGGAAGATAATGGAGTTATCAGTTAAGATTTTCGCACCTACAGGTAAAAGCACTTTTTGTCCATCGTTCAATTCAATGAAGAAAGGCCTTTGAACGACAACACTACCATCAGCAAACTTGATTGTCGGTGTGACACCTTCATAATCACTGTAATCAAAGGTATCAATAATCGTGCTATTGTGGATATCGCATTCTTCTGTTGGAAGTTCATAAATCCAGTCGCCAAGAATAATATTGTTGTTTTCTTCTGGAACGTAAGGGATTGGACGTTTAACAAATACCCTGTTCTCCACAAGTGTCGTTGGACAATTAGGTGTGGCCAATTTTCCACTTTCTAAACAGATGGAAGCGGCAACGTGGACGTCATCTTCTTCTGTAGGTTGTGTACCATTAATAAAGAGTTCTGATATAACTGTATTTCTAGGATCCATGTAGGATAAGTCAGTTGGTAATTTACCAGACATCGTATCTACTTTGCTGGTAACTAATCCCTCAGGTCGTTCAAATTTCTTTGGTTCCAGATCGGCATGAATTTCGGACATAACTGTTTGCCAAAACTGTGCTGAAACTTTTGAACCTTGATCTAGAGGCATGTTGACGTCGTTTCCAAACCAGACGCCACCTACGTAATAAGGTGTATAGCCGATAAACCAAGCATCCATTTTATTTGAAGTTGTTCCCGTTTTACCGGCAACAGGAATGACATCATTATTTGCTGAGAGTTTAGCTGATGAGGCAATCCCGGAAGTTACAGTGGATTCCATCATATCTTGAACGAGATATGCAACTTTTTCATCAACAACCATCTCTTTGTCTTGATCGTTTTCAAGGATAATCTCGCCTTTGTTGTTCTCAACACTTGTATAAGTTAACAGTTCTGTCAATACCCCTTTGTTGGCAATTGCCCCATAAGCATTTGTCATTTCAACTGGTGAAACGCCTTTCGTCATCCCACCCATTGAAACTGCGGATAAGTTCATATCACTTGTGCCACCTTCTGTGACAAGTGAAGTAATCCCAAATTTTTGAAGGTAGGAGATACAAGTTTCAATGCCCAAATCATTTGCAATAGACGTTGCCACCGTATTAATGGAGTATTGCATACTCTTTCTAAGAGTGACAAGTCCCCAGTACTTAGAATAAGAACTAGAGTGTTCATACCAGTTTACAGGCCATCTGAGTGTTGGATTCCCACTTAAGTAGAGCGGTCTATCGTCAATTGGAGTGGCAACGGTATACCTGAGTGAATCAATTGCCGGCGTGTAGATGGACAACGGCTTAATGGAAGAACCCGGTTGTCTTGGATTGATCGCTCTATTGTATATTTTTTGACCCGTTATATTTCGCCCTCCGACGATGGCCTTTAATTGACCTGTGTGATAATCAATGATTACCATAGCTGATTGAGGTTGAATAATCCCTGTGGTGCTAATATAGTAATTGTCTTGATCTACAAGCAGTGTTTGATTGCTATCTGACTTGAAGAATTCAGGATTTTTAGCTAAAAATTCTTTTGAGACAACGACGTTTTTGTCTTCATCATAACTCTTGTATTCATTTGGAATAAAGACATCACGGCCTTCGTATGTGTAGAGTCCCTCGATGTTCTTTCGGCCTTTGCTTGCCCCATTTGTCTCTTCATTATAGCTGAAGGTCTCTTTGACAACCACTTGAATACTCACAAGCTGATCATCTTGATAATGCGGGTAAAAATTAAGGCGCTTATTTTTAAGGAGCACTAAGTTACCGTTTGCATCAAATTTATAGTCACTTGCTGGGAGCATCAACTGATGATTGTCGTTTACGAAGTTGCTCTGTTTGTAGAGGAGCACTTTTTTGGATTCATCAGAAATGATATTGCCATTTCCATCAAATGTAACTGTAACACGAGGGAAGTTTTCATTGTTTCTCAAATACCCAAGGTCATAGAGCGTTTTTTTGAGAAGGATGACTTCTTCACCATCAGAACCTTTTTTGTAGAGATTTTGTGTAAAGATAGAGGTATCCATCCCTGTGACTTCGCCAATTTTTGCAATAGTTCCCTGTCCAGCGATACCATCGGCAGACAGACCGTATTTAGATTGAAATGCCTTTACAGCAGAGTAAGTGGATTCACCGAAGTAAGTTGTAAAATTATCGGCTGCATAATTGCTCTCAAGTATTTTTTGCATGTCAAAGTCAATTGTGGAGTGAATGACCAATCCCTTAGTATAGAGCATGTTAGCCGCTTCATTGTAATCATACCCATATTTCTCCATAAGATCGTCAATGACATCATCTTTTACCATGTCGGCAAAATAAGAAGAAATCTCGGCTTGAGTGGATTTGCTAGGATTGAGTTTTGTCTTCAAATCAACAGATTTTGCAGCTTCATATTCGTCATTGGTCAAATAGCCATTGGTTTTCATTAGGCTAATAACCGTTTTATAGCGGGCTTCACACTTTGTATTAAAGACCACTGTGTAAAGTGGATCGCTATCATCTAGAACATAGTCTTCGGGGGTGACGTCGATTTTTTTCTTCGTAATCATTGGAGCATACGCCGTTGGTGATTTTGGAACGCCTGCCAACATGGCAGCTTCTACTAAATCAAGATCAATGGCGCTTTTTGAAAAGTAAGTTTGAGCAGCTGCTTCAACACCATTAGCACCAGAACCAAGATAAATTTGATTTAGGTAGGCTTCAATTATTTGTTCTTTCTTAAGGTATTTTTCCAGCTCAATTGCATAATAGGCTTCTTTGATTTTTCTATCTATCGACCGTTCGGAACGTACTTCTGTCAGATAGATATTTCTTGCGAGCTGTTGTGTTATGGTACTAGTTCCGCCCAGTCTCTTTCCAGAGGTGAGCGTATCCTTAATTGCACCGAATAGACGGACAAAGTTAAATCCGTTATGATCCCAGAAGGTCTTATCTTCCACGGTGACAAAGGCGTTTATGAGGTTTTTGCTCATATCGTTGTACTTGACAACTGTTCTGAGACCATCATTTTGGATTTGTTCAAGGACGCGTCCTTCGCCATCCACAATAACAGAGTTTTCAGTGAGTGACTTCTCAATGAGTGTTGGATCAATAGGGTCGATGTTTTTGAGGACATTCATCGTATAAAAATAGGCGATGCCTGAACCTGCCAAACCTCCGACAATCATCAATATCAGAAAAACCTTCAGTATATTAAAAAACGTACCATTTGATTTCTTTCTTTTTTTCTTCTTCTGACTTGCCTTCTTTTTAGGAGAAGCAGACGACTTGTTACTTTCCATTTAAAGACCTCCAATGCTTTAAAATGACACAATTCTATCTAGAATTTCACACTGTATTATAACATATTTAGAATGGGGTGTTAAATTTTTTACGGTTAAATAATC
Organism: Firmicutes bacterium UBA6806; assembly: GCA_002452745.1. Taxonomy (GTDB): domain Bacteria; phylum Bacillota; class Clostridia; order Peptostreptococcales; family Acidaminobacteraceae; genus Fusibacter_A. Next base: position 46,177 of record DKFC01000031.1, on the reverse strand, counting down.
TTTTTGTAATATTAAGGATTTATAGTATAATTACCTTATGAAAAGTAGGTGATAATGATATGGAAGAAATAAAGAAAGTAGAGCAACGAGCTGTATTGGTTGGTCTTAGTCAAGGACTCAAAACAGAGTTTGATATCAACGAATCCATGAATGAATTGGCAGAATTGACGCTGGCCGCCGGTGCTGAAGTTGCGGATATCATCATTCAGAACAAGGCTACGATTGAGGCTGCCACATTTATTGGCTCAGGCAAGGTTGAGGAAGTCAAAATTGCCATACAGGACACGGAGTCTAATTTAGTGATTTTTAATGATGAGCTGTCAGGGGCTCAGATGCGTAATTTAGAAGCGCAGTTAGAGACGACCGTTGTTGATAGAACCGCCTTGATTTTGGATATATTTGCCTCAAGAGCACAGACTAAAATTGCAAAACTGCAAGTTGAGCTTGCACAGCTGAAATACAGATTGCCTCGTTTGACGGGATTCGGTGTCTCTCTGTCTAGGACAGGAGGCGGAATTGGAACGAGAGGGCCTGGCGAGCAGAAGCTGGAAATCGACAAACGTCACATTAATGAACGCATAGATGAAATCAGAAGGCAGATTAGAGATGCTGAAAAAAATCGAATTGTTCAAAGACAGCTTAGGGAAAAAAATGAAGTGCCAATTGTCGCTTTGGTGGGCTATACCAATGCGGGAAAATCTTCAATTATGAATTATTTTATTGACCACTCTCTGGAAGGAGAAGATGGGCGACAAGTTTTTGAAAAAGACATGCTCTTTGCCACTTTGGACACATTTTCAAGAAGAATTGTACTTGAGGATAAAAAAGAGTTCATCTTGACGGATACAGTGGGGTTTGTCTCAAAACTACCGCACAGCCTGATTGATGCGTTTAAAGCCACCCTTGAAGAAGCACTAGGGGCTGATTTACTTCTTCACGTCATAGATGCGTCAAATGACTCAAATATCATGCAGATGGAAGTTACCAAGCAGGTTTTAAACGACTTAAAAGCTGGGAAGAAGGAAATTATCAATGTCTTTAATAAGATGGATCTTGCACCTGGGACGATTATAGGGTCAAGAGAAGAAGCGGTTTATGTATCTGCCAAAACAGGCGAAAATATAGATTTGCTAATCGAAAAGATTAAGAAACAGCTCTTTAGCAATATGATTAAAGCGACGTTTTTAGTGCCGTATACAGATGGAAAAGCGACTTCATATTTATGTCAGAAGTACCATGTAACCAAACTTGAACATTTGGAGCAGGGAACGCAAATAGAGACTGAAGTATCCGAGGCGGATTATGGTAAATACAAACAATATTTAATTTGAGAACCTCATTTGATTAAAAAAGCGGTATTTAAATCAAGAACTGCAATTTATTTAAGAGCGATACTTGGTACAAGAAAGGTAGGCTATGAAACCGTATAAGACGATTTTGAATGAATCCGAAGCGGAACTGAGCATACAAAAATCTAGATTTATAGGTTATGCGCTGCCTGTTGAAAATGAGCAGGAAGCGGTTCAATTTATTGAAAAAATCAAGAAAAAGCACTATAATGCCACGCATAATGTTCCTGTCTATTTAATTGGAGAGGACATGATGGTACAGCGCTATTCTGATGACGGAGAACCCTCTGGAACTGCGGGAATCCCCATATTGGAGATGCTCAAAAAAGAGGGAATTACCAACATATGTATCGTGGTGACGCGGTATTTTGGAGGGATTAAGCTGGGAACTGGAGGGCTTGTCAGAGCTTATACTGACTCAGCTAAAGCCGTGCTAGAATCGGCACAGGTTGTCAGAAAAGCGGTTTTCAGAAAACTAGGTGTGACCATTCCCTATCACCTTCATGGCAAAGTACAAAATGCCATCTTGGGAAGAGAGGATGTGTACATCTGTAATACAGATTATAGTGATTATGTGAAAATAGAAATGTATGTACTTGAAGGCCTTCAGGAGGCAGTTGTGGAGTTGCTTGTGGACTTGACGTCGAATCAAGCCTTATGTCAAGTCGATGAAATGGAATACCTCACTGAAGCGGATGGAAAACTACTGGAAATTTGAACCCCAATAGGAGGTGTTTTATCATGGATGCTCAAATCAATAAAATGTTGAGCCAAAAAGTATGGGCAGTGGTGGGTGCCACTGATAATCCTGTTAAGTATGGAAATAAAATTTATAAAAAACTCAAGAAATTTGGATATGAGGTCTATGCAGTCAATCCCAATTATGCTGAGGTTGATGGAGATACTTGCTATCCAACGCTTGCTGCACTTCCAAAGAAAGTTGACTGTGTTGATGTGGTGGTAGCGCCTAAGTTGGCAGATGCGGCTTTGACGGAAGTAATGGCACTTGGCATTGAAAACATATGGTTTCAACCGGACACGTTTACAGTGGAAATGGTAGAAAGAGCAGAATCGGCAGGGCTCACAACTGTTTATTTAAACTGTGTTCTCGTTGAATTGGATAGACGCAATGCCTAACGGTATAATCGGTAAATGCGTCACAAGAAAAGTGAAAGGATGAGAAGTTGCAATGAATCGTACAATTGAAGAAAAAATAGATTTGACAGTGGATTGGATTAGAGGAAAAGTCAAAGAATCTGGAACGAATGGTGTTTTGGTGGGACTTTCTGGCGGTATAGATTCATCAGTGGTGGCTTATCTGCTGAAAAAGGCGTTTCCCGAAAATTCGCTGGGAGTAATTTTGCCGTGTAAAAGCAATTCAAAAGATGCCGAAGATGGCAAAGCACTTGCCATAGCATGTGGAATTGACCATTTTACAGTTGAACTTACTGAACCACATGATATACTTCACAACAGCATACAAGGCAAGTTGGATCAAGATAGAGTTGTCAATGGCAGACTTGCCGACGCAAATCTTAGAGCGAGACTTCGCATGACAACGCTTTATGGAATTGCAAACTCACTGAATTATCTCGTTGCGGGAACCGATAACGCCGCCGAAATTTATACGGGATACTTTACTAAATATGGAGATGGCGGAGTAGATATTGTTCCAATTTGTAACCTTCAAAAGAGAGAAGTATACCAGTGGGCAAGAGTTCTTGGCGTTCCTAAGCAAATATTGGATCGTGCACCAACTGCCGGACTATGGGAAGGTCAGACTGATGAGGGTGAAATGGGAACGACCTACGATATGATTGACGATTTATTGGAAGGCAAAAAAATTCCTGATAAGGATCGTGAGATTATTGAAAGGCTTCATAGAATTTCTGAGCATAAGAGAAATATGCCACCAGGACCTCCAAAATTTTAAATGTTAAGACTGGATAGACGCCAGCGGAATTCACAAAGTGAAAGGTTTATTGTGATTTTCGGTGGCGTTTTACATAAAGAGAAAGGCTGGTGGAGAAGATGGCAGGCAAGGTAGAAAAGAGACGCCGTGAAATCCTTAAGATTTTAGAGGCAGAAGAAGAAGTTTTTATTGGAGAAATTGCTGAGCGATTTGGACTGACCACGGAGACCATTAGACAAGATTTTGATTATTTAAGTGAACAGTACAATCTAATGCGATTTCATGGTGGAATCAAAAAAGAGCAAGAAATAGCTTATCAAGAGGAATACCGGTATAAGTTCAAACGACAGTTGAGGATTGATGAGAAGAAAAAAATCTGTGCCAAGGCGGCTTTGCTTGTAAAATCTGGAGATATGATTTATGTGGACGGTGGTTCGACTTGTTCTCACTTGCTGGGATTCCTTGCCGATATGACTGGCATTACAGTTGTGACGCCTTCTATTCCCCTGCTTATGATGTATGCTTATGAAGGGTATGACAAGCGATTCTTGGAGAAAGGCAATCAGTTTCTCTACCTTGGAGGACAGATAAATGCCTCGCTTATGACCACGCATGGGTCTGTCTTTAGTGCAATGCTTGGTAGTTTGCATTTTGACAAGATGTTTTTTTCCTGTGATGCAGTGGATTTAAAAGGTGGAATCACCAATACAGATGAAACGGCATTTTCGATTATTCAAGCTGTTAAGGCTAGAGCAAGAAGCAAAATTTTACTTGTGGATCAGACGAAGATGGGATTGATTGCACATTATAAGGCTTTTGATTTGGAGGAAGTTGATGTGATTGTCACAACCAAACGACTTGATGAACGATGGATGGAGATTCTCTCCAAAAGCGATGTATCTTGCCACTGCTTGTAAATTATAAAGAACGATTGATTGTTCTTAAAACAAATAAATAACCAAAAAAAATAAAAGAAAACCAAGTTTATTCTGTTTTTTACAGGTATTTAACTTGGTTTTTTCTTTTCTTTTACGGGATGCTGATACTCTAATCTCGAAAGGGGTGGAACATGAAGTCTAAAGGATTTATTCGTTTTTTTTACACGATGCCATTTATAGCGCCATTGGTCTTATTTTGGATTATACCACTTATTATGGCATGCGTTATCAGTTTTACAGATTGGGATTATATATCGCCAAACTACAACTTCGTGGGATTTGAAAACTATAGATATATTTTCACAGATCCTGATTTTTCCAGAGCAGTTTTAAATACGTTATTATTTGCGGCAGGATCAATTTTCCCGACTATGGCAATTGGTTTATTGCTGGCATTGCCCCTCTACAAGCGTGCACGGGGCAATCACTTGTATCAGATGGTTGTATTTTCACCTTGGATTACACCAACTGTGGCAGTTGCACTTGTTTGGTCTTGGATATTTGAACCAGAGAGGGGGCTTTTGAACCACTTTCTAAGTTTCTTTGGAATAGCACCTTTGCAATGGCTTAAAAGTTCAGAGACAGCAATGCTCGCCGTGGTCATTTTTACGATATGGAAATCTGTGGGATGGACGATGCTCTTCTATCTCGGTGCACTGGAAAGAGTTCCTGAGAGTGCCTATGAAGCGGCAACCTTAGATGGGTGCAACTCTGTTCAGCGTTTTTTTCACATAACGCTGCCGCTGATTTCACCGACGAGTTTTTTCCTCATTATAGTTAATCTGATTTCATCTATACAGGTTTATGACCAGATTCAGATTATGACACAGGGAGGCCCGGGAGGCAGCACGACAACACTTTTGTACCTCTACTATAAAAAGGCATTTCAGAATTACAGCATGGGAGAGGCAAATGCTGTGGCTATGATTATACTGGTGATTATCGTTGGACTATCTGCACTGAGCACATGGATTTCAAAGAACCATGTTCATTATGAATAAACAGGAGGTAAGTAAATGGGCAATCAACACAAACTCGGCAGTATGCTGAGGCATTTGATTTTAATGTCTGTATCCATTGTATTTGCCTTTCCATTTGTCTGGATGATCTTCGGCTGTTTTAAGACAAATAACGAAATCTGGCAAGAACCCTACAAGTTAATACCGAGCCATTTTGACTTTGTCAGGCTCTTTGAAAATCTCAGAGGGATTCATTTTGAAGGCTATGCATGGAACAGTATATTTGTAGGGACAGTGGGAAGTGCATTGATGGTAGGCGTGGCTCTTCTGTTCAGTTATGCAATTGTCTTTATGGAGACAAAGCGAACTAAATGGCTGTTCTGGATTGTCATGGGAACCTATATGTTGCCAAGTGCAGTTACCTATGTGCCAGCCTATGTCATCTTGGCAAAGTTTAGATTGCTGGATAGTTTAGGTGGACTCATATTTTCAAATTTAGCAAGCGTATTTGCCGTTTTCTGGCTGAGACAATCCTTATTAAAGATGGATAAAGGCTATGTTGAGGCGGCATATATGGACGGCGCAAGCCATATGGAAATCATTCGTCATGTGGTATTTCCTTTAAATAGATCAGCGATATTTACGGTATTTGTCCTGACTTTTGTACAGCAGTACAACAGCTATATGTGGCCTAGTATCATGTTGAAGAGTCAGGATAAGTACTTGATATCGCAAGGTCTCAGGCAGTTTTTTATTCAGGATGGTGCTTATGGCATGAATTGGTCTCAAGTCATGTTGGCGAGTACAGTTGCCATATTGCCCATTATTGTAATCTTTATGTTGACGCAGAAGTGGTTTATAACCGGAATTAAAGAGGAAAGTGGAACAAAATAGGAGGAGTTTATGAAAAGAATTTTGGCAATTTTACTGATGTCAATGATGATTTTGACAGCTTGTGGAACAACTGGAGTCGCTTCAAACGCCAATCAGGAAGGGGCCAAGGCAGAACCAGTTGAAAACACTGGTTCTCCAGTGGCAGAAGAGAAGGTTACAATAGAGTTTTGGCATGCGCTTGGCGGCTCACTTGGGGATGGATTAAATGAAATTATCTCGGATTTTAATGCATCACAGTCAAAATATGAAATTAAGCCAGTGGTTATTGGCAGTTATGATGAAATAGACGAGAAACTTCAAGCGGCATATGCAGCTGATCAAGTTCCAGCGCTTGTAGCTGGCGGGTCCTATAATCTGTTTCTCTCTAAAGGCCTCGTAACGCCTTTTGAAGATTATATGCCAGATGGTTATGACAAAGGAGACATTGTCGGTGGGTTCTTAAAGGCGGCAACGGTAGAGGGAAAGATGGTTGTTGCGCCGGCATATGGAACTTCACAGGTCATGTATTTGAATAAGGCAGTTTTAAATGAAGCGGGCAAAACAGCAGATGATTTAAAATCATGGCAGTCATTGGCAGGCATAAATCAAGCTATTATTGGAATAGGGACAGGTAAGGGCAAGATTGAATATGTGTGGGAACCCATGTGGGGGGCCGACAACATAGCGGATATGGCAAGATCAAATGGTGCAAAATATATTTCAGATGATGGAAAAACAGTTCTGATTAATTCAGATGAATGGGTCGATGTTCTCGAGCAAGTGAGAAAATGGATTCACGATGACAAGATTATGCGAATTCATTCAGGTGGACAGGGATGGGAATACTGGTACAAGACAATGGATGATTGGGTGTATGGTACATCACTGGGATACACAGGTTCTCCGGGAGATTACGCAATTGCACTTGAAGCAGTTAATAAGGCCATTGGTGAAGGCTATAAAAATGAATTTGCCGTCCTCCCTCAACCAGGATGGGGAAGCCATGAACCAGCTCCGTATTTCAGCAGTTTGATGTATTTTATTCCAAATGATTCCAACTTGACAGATGCTCAGAAAAAAGGTGCGGCCGAGTTTGTTGCTTATGCTACTTCAACTGAAAACACAGCTAAGTTTTCAATTGCGACTGGATACGTTGCGGTGAGAAAATCGGTGTTGGAACTAGACAGCTATAAAGATTACTTGAAGGCAAATCCAGATGCAGATGCTGCTTTAAAGCAAATTGACCAATATGCCGTTCCAACTTTTATAGACCCAACAGGCGGCAGTATTTTAAATGCGCTTGTAGAGGCGGTTGACAAAGTGGAAATCGAAAATATGTCAGCAAAGGAAGTGCTGGATGAAGCTGCATCAAAAGCTCAGAGAGATCTCGATAAGTTCAATGGTAAATAGGAATGATAGAGCTTAAGATTGATTTAAATAAGAGGCGACAGACGCGATTAATTGTGTTGACGGAAGTAAAAGAGGGTCTTTTAATTGAAAGTACAACCAGTGCCAAAGTGCATGTATCGGTGCGGGTGATTTCTCCACAAGGTGAACTTGTGGGGGAAATCATCCATGGTCACTGGAAGTTTCCAACAGTGATTCAAATTGATAATAGAGGTTCTACGATAAATGCGAATCCAGTGACATTAAGTGATGGCGCTTATAGATTTGATGTTTTTCTCATGAAAACGGAAGAAAGCGAAGCGACAGAAAGTACCCCTTATGTCAAACTCACCATAAAAACAGGTAGTACGCCAAGACTTTTGGGCTTGGCATATCACATCAAGCCGTCAGAAACTTGGGATAATAGTGTGGCTGACGTCATGGAATCCATATCAGATGGAAACGCAAAATACTACAGAGGTGATTTACATGGTCACACGACATTTTCAGATGGGAATTTGATGCCGAATGAGGCTGTGAGTCTGATAGATGATATAGGTCTCGATTACATGGCTTTGACGGAACACAATCGCATGGCATTTGGATATCCCAATGGCAAGGCGTTATTGATTCCCTCTTTTGAACTGACTTTGCCTAGGGGACATATGAATCTGATTGGGACAAATTTACCACTTCATGCGGATATCGTGGAGGAACTAACATCAGCGGATTCGATAATGGATTCACTGAGGCGAGTGTTGGCAGCATCGGGGACGATTTGTTCGATTAATCACCCTTTTTTAAAACCGTGGGATTATAGTTTGCCTCATGTGAATATCAGCGATGTCGATACTTTGGAGATCATATGTGATCCGACCTATCCAGATTCCCCTTTGGCAAATCAAAGAGCAGTGGCTTTTTTGGATTGGCTGTGGGAAAGTGGATACAAACTCTTTGGCGTTGGCGGAAGTGATGCGCATAATCGGCTTGATGACTGGTATGAAGGGGCAGATAGACCAAGTGTTTATGGAGACCCATCTACTTATGTCTTTTGTGATGGCTTGACAGTCAAGAACTTGAAACAGGGACTCAGAAACGGCAATATCTATGTCAGCAGGGGACTTAATTTGGAGATTCAAATAGACGGCGGAAAACAGCTTCCGGGTAACAAGGTGCAAGAGTCGATTTCATCTTATGTAATTGCCATTGACTGGAAGAGGGCTTCTGAACTATCAGGGCATGTGATTGGTAAGTTCATCTATTGCGGAAGGGTGATTCAAGAGGAGGTTTTGAGTGTGGATAGTCAAGTCTTTTCATTGAAAACCCCTGTTGAGTTTCGAGAGGGTACAGAGTGGTTAAGAGCTGGATTTTATGATTTAAATGGAAATGTGATAGGCTATGTCAATCCCGTATACTCGTCAAAGCGCCCCCTTCGTGATGGAGACGTACTGACATTAATTAAACGATTTGAAAAGGAGAGCTCTCAATAACAGCGGAGGCATTTGAGAAGATGATAAAGGGCATTATATTTGATAAAGATGGAACTTTAATTGAATTTGACAAGACTTGGCACACCATCTTGTCAGAGGTGTTTAAGAAACTAAGCGAAAAGGGATATGATTCTGAAATACAAATATTCAAGAGGTATTCAATGTATATGGAGGGGGGATTTGGGCTCAACAGTCCAGTGCGGTACATGGCAACCAGTGACATTGTAAGGGCGTGGGCTGGTTTAAGCTCTATTCCCTTTGAACGTGCTGTACATGAAATTATGGAGGCTTTTGAATCGGCAGCTGTAGGCGAAAATACGGATATTAAATTGCTCAATGGAACGAGGGAAACACTCGCTTATCTCAACCAAAAGGGGTACAAACTAGGGGTGGCAACAGCAGATACGATTCAGTCATGTACCTTTAGTCTGATGAAAGCGGAGATCATTGAGTTTTTTGACTATATTGGGGCAGATGACGGCAGGAGTTTGCCCAAACCTCATGTGGACATGGCGGAGCAATTCTGCGAAAAAGTTGGATTGATTCCGGAAGAAGTGCTTGTGATTGGAGACAGCCCAACTGACTATGAATTTGCCCAATCAATTGGGGCTCAATTTGCTGGTGTATTTTCTGAATACAGCAATTTATATGCGGTTGTGGAGAAAGATACGATTCTAAAATCCAATATCACTGAAATTGTGGCGGCATTGAATCTATAAAATAATCTGGGTTTTAAATCCTTAAAAAATATGATAAGATTAAGGATAGCTAATAAACAGATTAGGAGAGATCACTTTGGGAAGAATAGGTACAATTATCAATCGTAAAGGTAAGCAAGATGCTAAAAAGGCAAAAGAGTTTACCAAACTGGGAAGATATATTATGGTTGCCGCTAAAGAAGGCGGTGGAGACCCTGAGTACAACGCAGCTTTAAAATCTGCAATTGAAAAGGCAAAGGCAGCTAACATGCCAAATGATAACATCGACCGCGCAGTAAAGAAAGGTGCTGGCGATAATGACGGCGCAATCTTTTCCGAACTGACATATGAAGGTTATGGCCCAGGTGGTGTGGCTGTTTTAGTGGAATGTCTTACAGACAACACAAACAGAACGGCAGCAGATGTTCGAAGCTACTTTGTCAAAGGCAAGGGAAATCTCGGAACAAATGGCTGTGTGAGCTTTATGTTTGACCGAAAAGGCGTTTTGGTTATTGATAAACAAGATGGCATGGATGATGAAGAAATTGAGATGGCTGTAATTGAAGCTGGTGCAGAGGATTTCACGGTTGAAGAAGACCACTATGAAATTTATACTGAAATTAGTGATTTTGCAGGTGTCAGAGATACGCTTTCGAATCAGGGTTATGAATTCAGTATGGCAGAGCTTCGCTATTTGCCACAGACAATGACAGCCCTCACAACAGAAGATGACATCAAGTACATGACAAAGCTCATTGACCTTTTAGAGGACAATGACGATGTACAAAACGTCTATCACAACTGGGAAGAAACTGAGTAAAAATGAAAACCTCTCATGTTTCCACATTGCGTTTTAAGTGGAAATGGTGAGAGGTTTTTTTAATGTCCTAGAGATAATATGTAGAGACAATCTATATGAGAAGGACGATTTAAAGTTAGAGTCGATTGGCAAGTGCTTCAATTTCACGTGCAGTGTAGATAAGGGACTCCATGTCTACAGCAACTTCTTCTGATGCCTCCAACTGTTGATTCCCTAGACGAGAAACTTCATCTATAGAAACCATAATTTCCGATACTTCTTGTCGAATTGTAATAAGCGTTTCTTTAATGTTTTTAACGGCGGTGGCACTTTCATCAGCCATTTTTCGAATTTCCTGAGCGACGACAGCGAATCCTCTGCCGTATTCTCCAGCTCTGGCGGCTTCAATGGAGGCATTGAGTCCTAAGAGGTTGGAATTTTGACTGACAGAACTGACAAAACTCAAGATGCCGTCTGTGTGTTGGGTTTCTTGAATGACGCGTTCCCCTTTCTCTCTTAGCAGTTCGATATTTTGAGTCAGTATACGAGCTGATGAGGCGAGTTCCTGCATCATAGCGGTGGTCTTCTCTGTGCCGTTGCTAATTGCCTGTGAAGAGGTGTGCAGTGTGTCTTGAACTTCTAAAGTCATGATGATGACAATGGCACCGATGAAAACACCGTTTTCAAAAATGGGTTTTCCAACAGATTTTACTGGGAATCCATAGTGTTCTTTAGAGCGAATTTGAACCTGGTCCTGTTTTGATTTAACGACTCTTTCCATGACGCTATTTGGATTTGCCATGACGCCTAATTCCCCTTTGATGTGAAAGGTTTTGGCGGGAACGTATCCTATGATTTGTCCTTTGGCAGAACCGATGAAGAAACATGAGTCGATTGGGAACAGGCTGGCATAGACATGAGTTGAGTCGACAATGCTTCTCATGAGAGCAGGTATGTTGTCCCAATCAATGGTAGTGTGATGATTCAAGTAAATCCCCCCTATTTTGTGTCAATCATTCGCATCTGGGTATAAAAATGTGAAGAATGACATTTTGTCATAGAATAACACAGCTAAAATGACCTAAATAGAGCTAATATGTGACGAAAATGATTGATAATTTGACACTTTATGAGAATCGTGTATGATAGTCATAGGAATCTTGAATTAAAAAAGTCACAAAAGGCAACAAAACAGAGTGTGAGAGGAAAAAACATGATTTATAGAAAGTTTAAACAAATAGTTGCGGTGATTCTTTTTACTGCAATGTTCGCAGGCGGGCCAGCATTTGGTTTGGAAATCAATTGGAGTGCTCCAACAGAGGATGTGGATGTTTTTTATAGAACAGAGGGAGATGCAGATGACACTTGGAAACTGTCAATGTCGTCCAATCAGTTGATAGATGCTTACATAATTGCATCGGCGGTTTACATGGACTTTAACAGTGATGTTCTCCTGCCGGATTCAGAGGAACATGCTGTTTATAAGAAGGCAAAGACATATTTTACCCCTTACAGGGGCTTAAATCTCTTTAAGGGATTTGAAAAGTACGTAAATGGAAATGATGTAAATGGAGATGCTGTTGCAGTTCTCCTGGCTTACGCTGATTCTGAAAAAGAAGATCATGAATGGGTCGAGCAAGTGGATTCAAAATATCGACAGGGGATTTTTAAAGAGGAGGCATCCGTAATTGAGTTTGTAGATATGATGCTTTCCTTTTATAAAGTGACGAATGCCGAGGGCTTTTTTGAAGACAATGAGATTCTGTTTAACACTGTCTCAGATTTTGTGAACAACAAGGCGAAGTCCAGCAAGTTAAACGAACTTATGGAGACGTTGAACAGTTATGTGGGTGTGGATACGGAGATAAGCTACAAGGTGGTTCTAACGGTTTTTAGACCTTCAACAGCTAGCTATTATAGCTATAAGACAGGTGAAACTCAGAGCGTCATCTCTTTCCAGTCGCCAAATGACATGACTTTAAATCCATATAAACTGGATTTTGATATTCTCACGGAGACGATGATTCATGAATTTTTGCACTTTCACGTCAATGTGGGTTCACAAAGTGCACTTCACGATTTGAAGTCGAAAGGTTACTCGTTTAAAGACAAATTAGTTGCCAAGGGAATGTACTCAGAGATGCCTTTGGAAACACAGTTAAATGAATATTTAGTTAGAGCTGTTGAAGCGCGAATTTACAAAGCGGTCTACGGAGAAATTTACACGTTTTCCAATCTTATGGAAAAGGAAATCAACTTTGGTGGATTTGATCGACTGTTGACTGTGTATGATGCTTTTAGCAAATATGAGTCCAATAGAGGCAAATATCCGACTCTAGAGGATTACTTACCAGAAGTGGTGAAAATATTCAGCAAATAAGACAATGCCCCCCATAGATCACACTCTCTGATCTATGGGGTTTTTTATTAACGCCATTGCAAAGCAATCTGGCAAAAAACAGAGGATTCGATGTCCGAAGTTTTTTTAACACCAGTTTAGTGTTACAGTAGACCCTTGAGAGTGATTTTGCAGTCTGGGGAGTGCTGTTTTAAGAGTTGTTCCAGTTCGTCCAGAGTGTCCAAGAGCTGTTTCGTCTCAATATCAGTTGGAGAGGTGCTGGGATAGTAAATATAATAGAGGGCATTTTTAGTCTGTTTTGTAACCTTTGTTCTATAATCTGGTCCTTTTAAAACACTGGTGATGACGCCCATTTGATCTTCTGCACAGTAATCGCCGGATACAAGGCAGAGCTCTCTTTGAGTGATGCTGGTTAAGGTTTTCATCTCAGAATTGTCGTCTAATTTGTAAAATGTCAGCGGAGAGATGAGGGTATCGAGGTCATGACAGGCCATGAGAAACATGGAACTCAGCTCAGTAATGAATAAAATGTCTAAAAGTGGGAGACTTCGCGCAAATGTCTCAGGTGATTTTAAAACAGATTCGAGCTGTGCCAGTACGGGATAACTGTAGCCAAAGTTCCTGAAAAAATCGGAATATAAGTTGATTGGTGGTATTTTTTTTAACTGTTTTCTGGAATAAGAGCTAAACTTGTCGAGAATGTTTTCCAGTTTGGAAGCCATCATCTGTTGAAGTATTTCAGGTGATGCCGTTACTGAAAAATTTTCAACCGTTAAAACAGCAACTGATATGTGGAAATTTACGTGTTTTTGTATTTGCATAATAGACCTCCCAATAGATATGCCAATGGTTTATAATCACTTGATTGTACAGGTGGCATGTATTTGATACAATTATATCAACTATACTGGATGCGTGAAGTGCCAGTAAACTCATTTTTTAAAGGTCCAGTTGATGCTTGATAAGATGTATGATAAAAAGATTATTTTAGATAAACAGTTGCCCATCTCGCTGTCTAGACAGCTGTTTGAGGCTATCTCTAAAGAAATTAGAACGGGCAACATGCGGTCAGGTGAGAAACTTCCATCGACGAGAGCCTTTGCAAAGGTGCTTGGAACTTCTAGAAATACAGTCACAGAGGCCTATGAAATGCTGCTTGCGGAAGGGTATATTCTTACGGAGCAGGGGAAGGTATCTCGTGTGGCAGAGGGAATTGATGAGCCAATGCAAAATCTAATGAGAAAAAAAGACGTTCCACATGGTGAAATGAAGCGGTATGATGTTCGATTTGAAACTGGAAAACCTGACATAGAACACTTCGATCGAAAACGGTGGCATAAACTTATAAGACAGGCCTCAGGAGAACTTGAAGCAACTGATCTGGAGTATCAGAGCGCCAGAGGGTATTCTCCACTGTGTGAAGAAATATCCAAGTGGCTTTTTAGGAGTCGTGGGATGTTGATTTCTCCCTCAGATATTTTCATAACCAATGGGACAACTCATAGTTTAAATGTACTGGCAGACATGCTTGTTACCTCTGGAGACAAGGTCGCCATAGAATCGCCATCGCATCCAGCTGTCAAAGCCATCTTTAAGCAGAGGGGTGCGTCAATTCTGCAACTGGATGTGGATCGTGAGGGAATTGAAACAGAGCCACTAACAGTAGAACCATTGAAGTCTATAGGCCTAAAGGGACTCGTGACAACGCCATCGCATCAATTTCCACTTGGAGGCGTTTTGCCTATTAAAAGGAGGCTTGATTTAATCCGACATGCTTGTGAAAACCAATACTATATCATTGAAGATGATTATGATAGTGAATTCAACTACTCAGGGCAGCCAGTCAGTTCGTTGCACTCACTTGCTCCAGAAACGGTTATTTACTTGGGTTCTTTTAGCAAAACGGTTTTTCCATCTCTGAGAATTGGGTTTGCAATTCTGCCAAAGGCATTGCACGAGATGTGGATTTACACGAGGACGTATTTGGATGTTCACAATTCTATTTTAGAGCAAAAGGCCATGACCCTGTTTATAAAGGAGGGGTATTTTGAGCGACATATTTTATCGGCAAAACGCCTTTATATGGAAAAGAGAGAAGTACTGATACAAAGTCTAAAGGCAATCTTTGATGATGAAATTGAAATATGGGGTGTAAAAACAGGACTTCATGTGGTGGTGCAGTTTAAAGGCATACAATTTGATGAGGCACTTATGGCTAAAATTTTATCAGCGGGAATTTATGTGAAATCGGTCTCGGAATATGCCGATGGCCTAGTTAGCTATGAAGAGATGCTCATCTTGGGATATGGGCATTTGACTGTGGAGCAGATAAGACTGGGGTTAAGCAGATTGAACTCAATCTTAAAAGAGAGAACGGATTTAGCAATGAACTTAAAGAGGGGGGAAGAATAGATGATTCAAATAAACGGCAATCGAGTCTATCTAAAAAAACTAGTGGAAAATGCCACAGCAGAGTTTTTTGAACTGCATTTAAACGACGAGGTCATGACGCGGTTTATGTTGTATGTGCCCTATCCTTACACGCGTGAAGATGGCGTTCGCTTTATGAAATTCTTGGAGAAAACAGATAAAGAGCACTCAACACTTGAAATGGCTGTATTTGAAAAGGCAACTGGAAAGATGATAGGCGTTGCCTCATTTGCGCACCTTGATTTTGAGCATTGTCATGGAGAAATCGGTTACTGGATTTCAAGAGCTTATCAAGGCCAAGGCATTGCAAGTGAGGCCGTAAAGCTATTGTTGACATATGGATTTGAAACGCTGAATTTGGAGAGAATTTACGCCCACGTGGATATTGAGAACGCCGCTTCAATTAGAGTGCTTGAAAAGTGCGGCTTTACAAGAGAGGGTGTCCTTAGAAAAGCGGCAAAACACCGAGGCCACTTTATAGACAGATGCGTCTATGCCCTCATTCGCTCGGAGAGAGATAGAGCTTAAGCGGTTCGGCGTTTTGACAAGTGATTCATGCATTACTTCTGGGAATCTAGAATGGCATAGTAATCCATCAACTTTTGATTGGCCTCGATGAGCTTTTCTTTGAATTGTTCGCTTCCGATTTCGCTATAGGGAAACGACTTTACTCTGAATTCGTCAGTTCCACCTACAATGCCCTGCTCTTTTCGGATGTCACGAGGCATTTCAAGGACAAAGGAAATTGTGCAAAAAGGCACGTCAGCTTCGTCAAAAATCTGTTTGACATTGTTTAAAATTTTAACGGCATTGTCAACAGATCGGTCTTCAGATTCGGTATAAAAAACCAACTGTCCAGCGGTCTTTCCAAGTTGCTTGATATCATAGTCACCATCGAGTTCGATTGCGTCTAAATCGTATCCGTGTTGAGGAAGTCCAAGAATTTCGTCTTCTTCAGAAATAGAATCTTGAAGTGTTGTCAGTTCTCCAAAACAAAGGTAGGTGTCATATGGAAATGAATCGGAGTCAAAGACGGCATCTGTCAAGTTGCGGTAGCTGTCTTCTAAGCGACTTCTCGTGTTGAATTTTCCGAGAACATAGGAGTCGTAGTCATCTCTTTCCACATTGCCATAGCTGTCAAAATAAATATTAAAATGTGTATCTAAACTAGATGGCGAATAAGCGTTCACCGAGTAGCTTGAGAATTTAAAATTATACTGTGCTTTTTCAACTTGTAGATTCAGGTCTGGATAGGTAGTGCTGATGTAGCCCTTGACCTTATAATTTACAATTGCTTTGGAAATGGGATTTCCGAAAAAGCCATTGGCGAAGATAAGGGTCACTGTTAAAAAAGCGGTTAGCAAAAGGCCGATGAGAATCGTTGTAAAATTTTTCATATGGACTCCTTCCTTACTCAAGGTTTATTATATCTTATGCCTTTTGGGAGTGAAAGTTAATATTCCATTAGAATGATGTACTCAATTGGTCGAATGGATAAATGATGCGCTCAATTGGTCGAAAGAACTTGACGGACAAAATAGACTGTGCTATTCTAATTACAATTTAAAGTAAATGATGAGCTATGAAGAGAAGAGTAGGTAACACGAACGATGATAGAGACCCCTAGACGCTGGAAACGGGGATTGCGACGTTACTGAACCAAGCCTCTGAGCTTCGCACGGATCCACTAGGTGATGCTGCGACAGGTGCTCCTGTTATAGGGCTAGGGTATCAAAAGTGTACCCGATGAGGTCTGTTTTGTGAAGAACGGATAAATAGAGGTGGCAACGCGATAAACATTCGCCCTCAGGTGAGAACTTGAGGGAGGGTGTTTTTTTTATGCCGCTATCAAGACAAATAGATATGGAGGCGCGTTATGGATGATAATTATATTCACAAGATGATTGAAACTGACAAAGAAGAAGGTGTTTTTAGCCGTACGATTTGTACGAGATTTCCCCCTGAACCCAATGGTTATTTGCATGTTGGGAGCTTATATGCAATTCATTTTAGCTACTTTGCCGCAAAGAAGTTTGATGGGAACTTCAACCTCAGATTTGATGACACCAATCCGCTGAAGGAGGATATGGAGTATGTAAACGCCATTATTGAAGATATGAAATGGATGGGGTGGTTAGATGAAAGCAGGATTTATTTTGGTTCGGACTACTCCGAATTTATATATGACTGTGCGGTGAAGCTGATTAAAATGGGGAAAGCCTATGTCTGCGATTTGGGGGCTGATGAACTGAGAGAAACCAGAGGCACACTGACTGAATCAGGAGAAAACAGCCCTTATAGAGAGCGTAGTCCAGAAGAAAATTTGAAGCTCTTCGAAGCTATGAGGGCGGGAAAATATGAAAATGGTGAGAAGACACTTAGGGCGAAAATAGACATGACATCATCAAATCTAAATATGAGAGATCCCGTCATTTATAGAATTATTCATGCTGAACATTATAGAACAGGTGACAAATGGTGTATCTATCCCATGTATGACTTTGCACACCCGTTACAAGACGCTTACGAAGGGGTGACGCATTCTCTGTGTTCAATTGAGTTTAGAAATCATAGGCCCCTTTACGACTGGGTTTTAGAGGCACTCTCGTTTGAAGAACCGCCGAGACAAAGGGAGTTCGGTCGCATGAATATGACTGGCGTCGTCACAAGCAAGCGGTATCTGAAGGAGCTTGTAGCGGGAAAACATGTAAGTGGATGGGATGATCCTCGAATGCCTACGATTAAAGGCCTGAGACGACGTGGCTACACACGTGAGGCCATTGGAGATTTTATCAGATCGCTTGGCGTATCCAAAGATCAGAGCACAGTGGATATTTCAATGTTAGATCATTGCCTGAGGCATGATTTAAAGGCAAAGGTAAAGAGCGTCATGGCGGTTTTAAATCCACTAAAAGTGGTGATAGAGAATTATCCAGAAAGTGAACTGGAATGGCTCAAAGTTGAATACAACTCGGAAAATGACTTGCTTGGAAGTCGAGAACTGCCCTTTGGGAGGGAGATTTATATCGAAGCAGATGATTTTTTAGAGGTGCCTGTTAAAGGGTTTAAGCGATTGACCACAGGCGGAGAGGTAAGGTTAAAAGGTGCTTATTTTATCAAATGCCACAGCGTTATTAAAGATGAACATGGACATATAGTTGAGCTGAGATGCACTTATGATCCAGAGACTAAGAGCGGTTCTGGCTTTAATGGTCGAAAAGTGAAAGGCACTATTCACTGGGTTCATGCAACTGAAAATGCGGCATTTGAAACGGTGTTATTTGAGCGGCTGTTTGAATCAGATGAAATTGCAAAAATCAAGGAATTATCATGGGATGAAAAGATAAATCCGAACTCTAGAAACGTTCTTAAAACTTGCTTTGGGGAGTTATCTCTGTCAACTGTCATGGCAGAAGATAAGTTTCAATTTATGAGACATGGCTATTTCAGTGTGGATTATAACCGAAGTGAAACGGGCCGAGTTGTCTTTAATCGAATTGTCCCGCTGAAAAGTTCTTATTGAAACGATATTTTTTATCAAATTCCATTGAGTTTCATGTATTATGGATCGGAAATTATGCTATAATCAACTTGATGTGAGGTAAAGAGAATTGAATAAACTATTGAAAACAACTCTGAAAGATAAGCAGAGGATAATTGTTATAAGCGATATTCACGGCGGACTTGAACATTTAGATCATCTACTGGATAAAGTGGGTCTTTGTGATGAGGACATGCTCATTTTACTGGGTGATTTTATAGAAAAGGGGCCTCAGAATTTGCAAATGCTGTATCGGGCCATTCTATTAAACGAGAGGGAAAACACCTATATACTATCTGGAAACTGTGAATCATTTGTTCATCAGATGATTACCCAAGAAGAACGCGCAGAGATGATTCATGATTATATTCAGAAAGTAAGTTATCCTTCTCTAATTGCAGATTTATATGAAAAATCCTGTGGGGTGGACCTTAAAAAGACAAAAGTCTCAGGGGAAACGGTGCAGGCTCATTTGCAAGAGGCATATTCTTATGAGCTGGACTTTTTAAAACAATTGCCTTGGGGATTGGTGGCACCGCCATTTATATTTGTCCACGCAGGGATTGAATCGGAAGAGGTAATAGAACGGAAGACGTTGCTGGCTTATCCAGCCTTTTATGAAACGGGACACGAACTTGATAAAACGGTGGTGGTGGGTCACTGGCCAGTTCTCAACTATATAGATGACAGACTTCAAGGCAATCCAATTTTGGATTTTCCAGCCAAAATTCTGTGTTTGGATGGCGGTTACAGTGTGAAGTGGCATGGCCAAGTAAATTGCCTAGTCATTGAGAAAGAGGGAGAACACTTCGAGTACTCAACGTTTTATTCAGATGATTTGACTGAGCGGGAAGTAAAGCAGTTTGATGAGTCTATGCTGGAGTTGCACCTGAGAACACAGCCCCCATTTAAAGTGATGTGGGATGACAATCGAATCGAAGTCATCGAAAAGTTGCCAGAGTTTTCGCTCTGTAAAAAGACGTCATGTGGAGAAGTGGGGCTCGTTAAGAACGAGTTCATCAGTGAATCGGATGCAGGACATTACTGCAATGATGATTACATTTTTAAAATTCATAGGTTGAAGGTTGGCGATAAAGTGCGGTATATAGATGCTTACGGAGCGTATGCATTTGTAAAATACAAGCATGAATACGGCTGGATTCCAATGTGTTGTTTATAGAAAGTTGCCAATAACAGCACAAGGCGCTGATGGGGTAAAAGATTTGAGAGTAAGGGAAGTTTGATGAAAGTATTAAGTCCAAGTTATTTGAAGTCGTTTAAATGTATAGGGTCAAGCTGTAAGGACAACTGTTGTATCGGTTGGGCTGTGGACATTGACAAAACAACATATGAAAAGTATGAAAAGGTGGGCTCAGAGCCCCTTAAATCAATCATGGAAGAGCATGTACATGAAAATCCTGACTGTTATGATGAAGCGGTGGATTTCGCAGTTGTATCCTTGACAAAGTCGCATAGATGTCCTTTTTTAAATGAGAAAAATCTGTGTAAAATTCAATGCGAATATGGTGAAGCCTACCTTTCAAATGTCTGCAATCAGTTTCCGAGAATGTATAATCGAGTTGATGGGAAACTGGAGGTCTCTGCGTCTGTTTCATGTCCTGAGATAGCGGAGATAATGGTTAAGTGTAGCGAGGGGCTATCCTTTGAAATCATTGAGCAGTCAGACGCCAGAGAAGTCATGGTGGGATTTGACGTCATGACAAAGGATGATGTCTACAAGGGGACGCCTGTGGAAATGCTCCTTAAAATCAGGTGGATTTGTATGGATATAATGCAAAATAGGTTATTGCCCATTGATGAGCGATTTAAAGAGGTTGGGGCATTTGTGTTCAGTTTGACAAATGTCAGTGGAAAGCAGAATATCACTAGATTGATGGATGCACAGCGAAGCAAAAAGTACGAGTCTCAATCCCTCAAGACGCCAATGCATTTCAGCGTAAAGACACTGGAGGTCTCAAAGGATATTCTCGCACTCTTGAACCCAGATAGAACCATTGAATCAAAGCGGTATTTGAGCTATGTGAATGAGGCGGAAGCAGCAATTGACGGCATGGGAATTGTTGAGGTTATCGCAGGGAAAAGCAAGTATTTTGATCCCTATTTTGATGAGCGCATTCATGTGATTGAAAACTTCTTTTCAAATCACATGTTTAAATCTCTGTTTCCGTTTACAGAGGCAGAATGGACTTTTCACGCCTATTTGCTGATGTTGTGCAGGTTTATCTTAATAAAAAGGCAATTGGTTGGGTTGGCTATATCGAGAAAGGGACTGGATGATGCATTAATCATGGACTATCTACAAGTTTTTTCAAAGGCAATTGAACATCATAGACACTTTATGCTGGATTTGACAGACTGGTTTTATCACTTAAAAATAGACAACATGAAATCAGTGACTAAGCGATTGATTTAAAGAGAAATCAATTTGAAAATCGGAGGGACTTGTGACGATTATTATTATATGCGTAGCTGGTTTTGTGGCTGCATTGGTGGATTCAATGGTGGGTGGCGGAGGTCTTATCAGTTTGCCGGCACTCCTTGCAACAGGCATTCCGACGCACTTGGCGCTGGGGACAAACAAGTTCGCCTCCAGTACAGGCGCGGTGAGCAGTGCCTATCACTACTTTAAATCAGGAAATTTGAACCGAAAAGTTCTGATAAAATTAATACCGTTTTCTCTAGTGGGGTCTGCAATTGGTGTCAACGTCGTTCTCGGCATCAATCCGAATTTCTTGAAAGTCATGATTATATTTTTGGTGGCGATTATAGGGATTTACACGCTGGCAAACAAAAATCTGGGGTTGATTGACAAGTATGTTGAACCGACAAGGAGCACCTTTATGAAAGGGCGGTTTATGGCGATTACCATTGGATTCTATGACGGGTTCTTTGGCCCAGGAACGGGATCGTTTCTAATATTTGGCCTCATTAAACTCTTTGGATTTGAATTTAAAAGAGCGGCGGCAAATGCAAAAGTCTTAAATCTTACCAGCAATATATCGGCGCTGTTTTTATTCCTGATAAACGGTAAAGTCGTGTTGATATACGCCATTCCAATGGCGATTTCTATGATGATTGGCGCACGGGTTGGGACGCATCTGGCTGTGACGAAGGGCTCTAAATTTATCAAGCCTATCTTCGTGGTCATTTCATTTTCACTCGTGGCAAAAATGGCTATCGAAATGCTATTTTTAAAATAAAGATGTTAAAGGGATTTAAACAGTGGGTATAAAATTTGAAGTGGCAATGCAGAGCATTGAGGTTTATAAAAAAGCTATTGACACACATTCTCATTGATGATATCATTTGTTTAAATCATAACGAGATGGTATGTTACTGTTAAATCAGGCATGAACCTTAGTGAATTTATTCATTGATGTTCGTGTCTTTTTTGATTTTAGGGGGATTTTGTGGTTTATCAAATAATTAAACCGATGAATAACAACGTCATATTGGCTAAGGAGAGCGACTCACAAAATGAGGTTATTTTAATCGGAAGAGGTATCGGATTCAATAAGAAACCCGGTCAAGATGTCAATCTGCAAAATCATGAAGTTGACCGCATTTTTAGAACCTATGATGAAAAATATAAAGAGCATTATTTTAGCCTTTTGAAGGGGATTGACAGTTCAGTGTTAGGGGTTTGTGCTGAAATTGTATCAGAAGCGGAAAAAGAATTTGGGAAAATAAGTCAGAAGTTGTTTCTTGTTTTGACAGATCACATCAGTTTTGCACTTGAGCGCATCCGAAATGGATTGGATATCAGCAATCCATTTCTATACGAAATCAAAATGCTCTATCCAAACGAGTACAGCATGGGACTGAGAGCGCAGAAGATGATTTATAACGCCGTTAAAATTGAGATCCCAGAAGGGGAAGTTGGATTTATTGCACTTCATATTCATGCTGCAAGGCAAAAGAAGGATGTCAAAGACGCCGTTAAGAACACTCGAATTATCAAGGAACTGATTAAACTCATAGAGTCAAGGCTCAATAAAAGAATTCAAATGGGAACGCTGATTTACGATAGGCTTGTAAGTCATCTGTGGTACTGCCTCGACCGAATAGAAAAAGGTGAATCCATAGACAACCCACTTGGTGATACTGTAAAGGCACAATTTCCAGAGGCTTATGCCATTGCTAGAGAAATGGTAAATTATATAGAAACATCCTTGAACAAGACTGTTTATGAAAACGAATTGGTCTACATGACCATTCACATAGACAGGATACGTAGAAGCTGACGTGTTACTGATTCGATCAGGCATGAGTTGGAAGCGAGAAAATCGCTTTTTTAACTCATGCCTTTTTTAAGTTACAAATTGACTTACTTTAAAGTCATATGTGGGGATTATAACCTTTTGTTGAGGCAAGGGGTTGTGATATAGGATTTATAATTATTTTAAAAGGGAGGAATTTTTCATGAGTAAAGGTTTTGGAAACATCCAAAAAGTCGGTAAGGCTCTTATGACCCCTGTTGCGGCATTGCCAGTTGCGGCATTGTTGTTGAGACTTGGGCAACCCGATGTGCTTAATATCCCAATTATTTCGGCAGCAGGTAATGCGCTCTTTGCCAATTTGGCGTTGTTGTTTGCAATTGGCGTTGGGTTTGGTCTTGCCAAGAACAATCAAGGTGCAGCGGGTTTAGCTGGTGCAATTGGATATTTGGTTATCAAGGAAGTTACAATCGCAATTGACCCATCTATCAACATGGGGGTTTTAGCAGGTATGATTGCAGGTATCATGGCTGGGCTTCTCTATAACAAGTACCATGATATTAAGTTACCTGATTGG
This sequence comes from Firmicutes bacterium UBA6806, assembly GCA_002452745.1. Taxonomy (GTDB): domain Bacteria; phylum Bacillota; class Clostridia; order Peptostreptococcales; family Acidaminobacteraceae; genus Fusibacter_A. The sequence goes on along the minus strand of DKFC01000031.1, from coordinate 22,628 downwards.
TTGGGCTTCTTCGGTGGCAAACGGTTCGTACCAATTATCACCTCACTTTGTGCACTGGTTCTTGGGGTCGTCTTTGGATATATCTGGCCTCCAATTCAAATCGGTTTGGATTCACTGGGAACATGGATTATTGGCGCTGGCGCAATCGGCGCAGGTGTGTTTGGGTTCTTAAATAGATTGCTGATTCCAGTTGGACTTCATCACGTTCTCAACTCATTCTTATGGTTTGTATTTGGAGAGTACGGCGGAGCAACTGGCGACTTGGGCAGATTTTTCGCTGGAGACCCAACTGCGGGAACTTTTATGGCGGGATTCTATCCAGTTATGATGTTTGGTTTACCAGCAGTTGCACTGGCTATGTATACAACTGCTAAAAAAGAAAATAAAGCTGCCGTGGCAGGCCTTTTGTTCTCAGTGGCATTTACGTCATTCTTAACAGGGATCACAGAACCACTTGAGTTTATGTTCATGTTTTTAGCGCCGTCACTTTACTTCTTGCATGCTGTCCTGACAGGCGTTTCCATGGCAGTTGTATCGAGTTTGGGAATCTTGCACGGTTTTGGTTTCTCAGCAGGTGCAATTGACTATGTTCTGAACTTTGGACTTGCAACCAAACCGTTGTTATTGCTTCCAGTGGGTGCTGTCTTCTTTGTCATTTACTATGTCGTCTTCGTATTCGTCATCAAGAAATTTGACCTTCAAACACCTGGACGTGCAGATGATGAAATGGGAAATGATGAAGTGATTGAAGAACTTGGACTTTATAATGTCGCATCAGGATATATCAATGCACTGGGCGGAAAAGAGAATATCGTCGAAGTGGACGCATGTATTACGCGCTTGAGAATGACTCTAAAAACCAACGATAAGGTTGACGAAGATGGTCTTAAAAAGATGGGCGCTTCTGGTTCAATTAAACCGAGCAATACAAATATTCAGGTTATCGTCGGTACTAAAGCTGAGCTGATTGCAGAAGAGATTAAGTCAATTCTCAAGTAGTTGAGATACCAAAGAACATTCTAAATCGAACAGGATGTAACAAAATCATGAATTTCTTCGAAGCCGTTAAACTTCGAAGAAATTCATGGTATTATAGGTTGTATGCGTTAATGCGCAATACTCACAGTAAGGAGGTGTCAAATGTTCAATTTTTTAAAAAAGACGAAATCACTTATCATTGAGATGCCTTTTGATGGTGAAGTTGTCGATTTAAGTCAAGTTCCAGATCAGGTTTTTTCACAGAAAATGCTGGGAGACGGGTTCGCTATTATCCCAAGTAAAGGCGTTAATACAGTAAAGGCGCCTTGTGATGGTGAAGTGGTACAGATATTTCCAACCAATCATGCAATTGGCATGAAAACGAAAGACGGGATTGAAATGATTATCCATATTGGAATAGATACTGTGGAACTCAAGGGAGAAGGATTTGAAAGACTGGTGACTCCGCCATGCGAAGTTAAACAGGGTGCTGAACTCCTCAAATTCGATACGACCATTCTTGAGGGAAGGGGCAAACAGATTATAACCCCGATTGTCTTCACTGAAATGATGCCTATAAAGCAGATAAAACCTTCACTTGGAACGCATAAACAGGGAGAGCCTGTTTGTGAAGTTGTTTTGAAATAGGAGGATTGAACTTGAAAGTTATAATAAGAAATGAAACTGGCTTGCATGCGAGACCGGCGGCAATGCTTGTAAAAGAAGCTGGTCAGTTCGATGAAGAAGTTTATGTGGTAAAAGGCGGACAAAAATACAATGCTAAGAGCATTATGAGTGTCATGTCAAGTGCCATTTCATGCGGTGACGAAATTGAAATCATCTCTGAAAACGAATCGGCAGTTAGCCATCTTGTAAGTTTTTTGGAAAACCTTACAGACCAATAGACTAGATGAGCCTCTTAAGCGCGGCAATTCAAAACCATTCTTTTATGAATGTGTTTGAATTGCCGCTCTTTTTGTATCCGAAGGATTCTATAAGAGACAGACTTTGTCCTTGACAGCTATAGAGAAAAGCGTATAATCGAAAGTGAGTGAGTACTCACCTAAATTAGGAGGTGTGTCATGGGAAAGAGAGAAGACACGGAACAGCAGATTTTAAATGCGGCAATCAAACTGATTTCTGAAAAGGGATATAATGCGGCTAAGACCAATGAAATAGCAGAGATGGCCAATACCAGCGAGGCCATTATCTTCAAGTATTTCAAAACCAAAAAAGGCCTTTTAACGGCAATTGTGTATAAGGCAATTGAACTGTTAGGGCATGAGCTGGCCTATAAGCCAATCAGCAACATTTTAAAGACGCACAGAGAGAGGCCACTAGATGAAGTAATGGACTTGGTCATTGATGACAGAATCAACTTGATTCTCAAGAATCATATGATTTTAAAGGTGCTCCTAAGTGAAATCCAGTACCATTCTGATTTGCGAGATGTGGCAGTTGCAAAAGTTGCCAATCCAATTTTTGAAGACTTCAAAGATTTTATGGCTTATCACAGAGAACAGGGCAGTGTCGATCCTCAGCTTGATGATGAGGTCATTATCCAAACGATTTTTTCTGTTTTGTTTATTGGTGTTATCAAAAGGGTGATTATGGATACCGGCATGGATAAAGTGGCGCTAAAAAAGGAAATGTTGCAGGCGAAAAAAATAGTACTTAAAGGCATTAAGCCAGAGTAGAGGGTGATGAGATGAAAAAGGGTGCAATAATAGTGGTTTTGATGGCAGTGATGATTTATGCGGTCTATGCATTTGGAACAGGTGAAACAGAAGAAAAAACTGTTTACACGGGGTTTGTGGAAAGTGATATCACAAAGGCAATGACTCTAACCGGTGGTCGTTTAGTCAAACTATATGTTCGTGAGGGTGATGCAGTTGTGAAAGGACAGCTGGTTGCTGAAATGGACAAGGCAGAACTGGAGTTTTCAAGGGCGAAGCTGGAAGCTGCTGTGGAAATGAAGAAAAGCAAGTTGGACAGCTTACTGGAAGGGGCAGATGACAAGGACTTGGAGGGTGCAAAACTTCAAATGGAAGGCCTTTTAATCAAATTGAATTTAGCTGCAGACAATTTAAACCTCAAGCAAAAGAAACTGGAGGATATAAAGTCTTTGGTTGAGAGCAATGCGCTTGAATCCGATCAGTTAGACACGGCAAATCTCGCCTTTCAACAGGCAGAGTCGGATTACAAGGTGTTGCAGACGGAGTACAGCAAGGCCAAAGTTGCATATGAAGATCTCATAGAAGGGGCAGATAACCATACTCTTTCAATTGCACAGGAAGATTTGAAGATGGCACAGCATGATCTTGAAGCTGTGGATTGGAAACTCGAACAGACCATCATCAGAGCACCTTCTGATGGAATCGTCAGAAATGTCTATTATAGTGAAGAAGAATTGGTTCCTCAGGGATATCAAATTTTAGATATGATTGAAGCAGATAGTTTATACGTTCAGTTTTATGTGGATGAGGCCAACTTTTCAAAGGTTGTTTTAGGAGATCCAGTCACCATAACTGTGGATGGAAGCGGTGAAACTTTTGATGTGATTGTTTCAGAGATATCGAATTATGCCCAGTTCACCCCCAAGAATGTCTCGACAAAAGAAGACAGGCAGAGTTTGGTCTTTAAAATAAAAGCCTCAGTTGGCGACAGTATGACTCTTCACAGTGGGATGATGGTGGATGTGATGTTAAATGAGGGGGCAACCAAATGACCGAGTCGGTGATTGTTCTAGACCAAATTCAAAAACACTATGGCGATTTAAAGGCTGTCAAAGATATCTCCTTAAAAATTGAACAAGGGGAAATCTATGGGCTCCTCGGGCCAAATGGCGCTGGAAAATCCACTACGATTAAAATGATATGCGGCGTTGTAAAGCCCACAGCTGGAAAGGGTTATGTACTTGGATATGACGTCTATAAAAACAGCAATGAGATTAAGAATTCGATTGGCTATATGTCTCAAAAGTTTAGTTTATATGAAGACTTAACCGTCATGGAGAACATCGTATTCTTTGCAAATATTTATGGGATTAACCGCTTGGAAACCAAAGAGCGAATCATGCAGATTGTGGAGATGGCAGGATTGGTTGGTCGGGAAAAACAGTTGACCAAGAATCTATCTGGCGGTTGGAAACAGAGATTGGCACTTGGATGCGCCATTATTCACAAACCAAAGCTCTTGATTTTAGACGAACCCACTGCCGGGGTTGATCCAGTTTCCAGAAGGCTGTTCTGGGAGATGCTCTTTGAGCTGTCCAAACAGGGGATTACCATTTTGGTGACGACGCACTATATGGATGAAGCTCAAAGCTGTGATCGGGTTGGATTTGTGTTCAGTGGGACGAAGCTCACTGAAGGAACGCCAGAGGGAATTATAGAGAGTTACAAGGCGAAAAATCTCGAGGACGTGTTTATACAGTTAGTTGAACGTGAAACCAATACCAGTATCAGACACTCGTTTGAAAATCTCAAGTTCATTAGAGGGGAGGCGCAATGATATGAACCGATTTAAGCATATAGTCATCAAGGAGTTTATTCACATAAGAAGAGATCCAGCCAGTGTTTTTATGTTGCTTATGATGCCTCTTGTCTTCATGCTGATCTTTGGCTATGCGGTCAACACAGAGGTGGACGAAATCAATGTGGCTGTGCTAGATGGCGATAGAACTTTCGAGAGTCGGGAGCTCATCCGATCTTTTTTGAACAGTGATTATTTTAAACTCTATACCAATGTGGAAAGCCAAGAGGAAATTCAGCATTTAATTGAAACCGGTGACATCAAGACAGGGTTAATCATCCCAGCTGGGTTTTCGAAAGAGCTGAATTCAGGAAGTTCAACCAGTGCCGAGATTATTGTGGACGGTTCTGATCCGACAGTTGCAAGAACGGCGCTTCAAAGTGCAAATTTACTCAGCAAGGCGTTTACAATGCATTCAGACCTCTCAAGCGGCATAAACCTTTCAACCAATGTCTGGTACAATCCATCCATGAAGAGTACCATTTTTACGATTCCAGGGCTGATGGGGCTGATAATGCAAAACATCACTGTGATGTTGACGTCTTTTTCGCTGGTGAGGGAACGTGAGAAGGGAACAATCGAACAGCTAATTGTCTCCCCAATTAGGTCTTATGAGCTGATTCTTGGCAAAATGGTGCCTTATATCCTCATTGGAAATATTGATTTTTTAATTACGGTGTGCATTGGACTTCTCTATTTTAAAATTCCATTGAGGGGAAGTTTTATCCTGTTGATGATTTTGGGAAATGCTTTTATCTTTTGTAGCCTTGCAATTGGCATGATGATTTCAACTGTATCCAAGAACCAACTTCAGGCCATGCAGATGACAATTTTGATTATACTGCCAAGTGTGCTTTTAAGTGGATTTGTGTTCCCAAGAGAGGCGATGCCACTGCCTATTTTTTATGCGGGGTATTTGATTCCGATGACGTATTTTTTAGAAATACTAAGGGGTATTATCGTCAAGGGGGTAGGCCTCCATATTATCTATCAGCAAGCTGTTTTTCTCCTCTGTTTTTCTGCAGTGTTGCTGACAATGGCTTCCATTAGATTTAAAAGACATCTCGAATAGACAGTTAATATTTCCTTTTGCCATCAATATTTGGTATACTGATAAAAAGCAGTTATACTTGAGCGGTTTGGGTGAAAACTTTGCGAAAAGACGTCAAAAGTGAGAAACCGCTTGGGTTTGTCGATGATGGACAAGGCAGGGACATATGAGAGTTTTGATTGTAGATGATAGCAAAATAAACCAAGTAGTCGCCAGAGACACTTTGGTCAAGAACAAAATAGACTGTGATATCGAATTGGCATCGGATGGCACTGAAGCGCTTGATTATATTAGCAAGCATGTCTGTGATTTGGTTCTTCTCGATATTATCATGCCAAATTGTACAGGACTTGCAGTTTTAGAGACCCTTAGGACAATGAATCTGGCAAGAGTTCCTAAAGTGGTGATGCTCACAACCATTGAAGACACCAATACATTAAAACAGTGTTTTGACCTTGGGGCAGTGGATTATATCCATAAGCCATTTAATGAATTGGAGTTCATATCAAGGGTCAAGTCAGTTATTCGAGATATTGAAAATGAAGATATGCTCCGGAGTTCCGCGGAGGAATTGGAGCAGAAGAATTTGGAGCTTATTAAGAGCAATCAGGCGCTCCAAGAGGCACAGTACTATTTAGTGCAAAAGGAAAAGATGGTAGCCATTGGGGAACTTGCCGCTGGAATCGCTCATGAAATAAACAACCCTTTGGCATTTGTCATTTCAAACTTGTCAACGGCAAAGAGTTACATACTGGACATTAGAGAGTTTATTGAGATGGGAAAGGATCTTTCTGAGGTGAGAGATAAGGATTTTGTATTCAATAAATTAGAGGAAATGTCGAAAGTATGGAAGGCGAAGGACTTGGATTTCGTCTTTGACGATTTTGGAGAAGTGGTTAAGGATTCAGAAGTTGGACTGAGTCGGGTGGCTAAGATTGTCATGACCATGAGGAATTTTGCCAGAATTTCCGATAATGATGTCTTTGAGTATGAAGATATAAACGAGCTACTTGAAGATGCCATACTTATTGTCAACAATGAAATCAAGTATTCATCCACAGTCATCAGACATTACTCAGATTGCAAACTGGTTTACTGCAACAAGGGGCAAATTGAACAGGTAATCGTCAATATGCTGGTCAACGCCTCTCATGCTATTAAAGGTCGAAATCTGGATAACGGCGGTGTAATTGAACTCTTTACGAAATGTGATGGAGAGTTTGGCTACATCAGCATCAAGGACAATGGCACAGGAATACCGCAAGAGGAAGTCAATAAAATATTCAATCCATTTTTCACCACAAAACCTGTTGGACAGGGAACTGGACTGGGGCTGAGTATTTCTCATGATATTATAGTCAATAAGCACAATGGCGAGATACAAGTGGAGAGTGAAGTTGGAAAGGGCACGACCTTTACGGTTAAGATTCCAATGAAAGCACCTCTGGTACAAGAATAGAGATAAATGAAAAAAGAATGAAAAAATGGAGGGCGATTGGCCCGACATTTTTTTGTTTAACGCCATTGCGGAGCAATCTGGCAAAAAACGGAGGACTCGATGTCCGAAGTTTTTTTATGAACGCCATTGCGAAGCAATCCGGCAAAAAACGGAGGACGTTTAATGATAACGACAATTGAAAATAATCAGATACGTGTAAAAATCAGTGCAAAAGGAGCAGAACTTCAAAGCCTCTATGACCTAAGAAAGGGTGAGGAGCGCCTCTGGCAAGCTGACCCCTCAATCTGGGGGAAACGTGCACCAGTTTTGTTCCCCGTGGTTGGAACGTTGAAAGATGGATGCTACAAACACGAAGATAACTGGTATAAAATCGGCAGACATGGTTTTGCAAGAGATTGTGAGTTTAAACTGGTAGAACAGACTGAGGAGACAGCTGTTTTCGAACTTTCAGCAGATGAAAAGAGTTTAAATATCTACCCCTTTGACTTTAGATTTAGAATCCACTATGGGATTAAGGGAACTGCGCTAACTGTAAAATATGAAATAAAGAACTGTGGTGACGGGGAGATGTATTTTTCAGTAGGGGCTCATCCAGGATTCTTTTGCAACTTGGAAAGTGGAAAGAGCTATCTCAAAATTACTGGAGACTTGAGGGAAACCCATGAACTGCTTTGTGTTTCAATAGATACGGGGCTAATTACACCAGCGATTAAGACACTAAATACGCCAGATGCGACGATTTGGCTCAGCAAGCCACTGTTTGATGAAGATGCCCTTGTCTTAAAGGGAGATGGTATAACGGGGTTTGTTATGGGAGACGAACGGGGAGATACGCTTAAGTTTAACTGCGCGAATTACCCTTATATTGGCATATGGTCCCCTAAAGGGCCTTTTATATGTCTCGAGCCGTGGCATGGAATTGCTGATTTCGAAAATAGCAATCAGGTTTTGGCACATAAGCATGCCATAAGAAAATTGTCAGGAAATGAGATGTTTGACTGCGATTATTCAATCGAAATACTCTAAAGAGCTAAAGGACAACGAGGAAGGTAGTAGAAATGATTAGGACATTAATATGGTTTATTTACTTTTGGGGGAGTCTTCTATATCTGGGCCCTCAACTTTACAAGGCAAATCGGATGGATGCCGACGAACAGATGCGCTTTGCCGATAAAATGGCTCGAAAATGGTCGATGAGTCTGTTGAATTTGGCAGGATGTGAAGTCAACGTTTTGGGCGGAGAAAAAATTCCAGATGACAGGGCCGTTTTGTATGTGTGCAATCATCAGAGCAATTTTGACATTCCCCTTATGATTGCCTACATGCCTAAGACCAAGGGATTTATGGCTAAGATAGAGACGCTGAAACTGCCTATGGTCAGAAGCTGGATGAAACATATGAGATGTGTTTTCATGGACAGAAGCGACATGAGAAAGCAAGTTAAGAGCATCAGTGAAGGTATAAAAATCTTAAAGGATGGACAATCACTTGTTTTATTTCCAGAGGGGACGAGAAGTCCTGACGGAGAGCTTGGCGAATTTAAGGCAGGCGGCTTGAAACTTGCGACAAAATCAGGGGCGACGATTGTACCGGTAACCATCAATCACTCCAAGGAAATTATGAAAAAGGGAAGCCTGCTTATAAGACCAGCTAAGGTAACTTTAACAGTCAATGATCCAATTGAAATAACGGATGAAATGAATCGAGACACCATCACATTGACAGAGTCCATTAAGTCAATAATTGAATCAGCACTTGAAAGGTAAAAACAGCTAGTATGGAAAATATGAATATCACCGTCAAGCGCAGTAAGCGAAAAACCTGTGAAATAAGACTATTGACCCAAGATGAACTGGAGGTTAGAGTACCGCTTTTCTACAGCAATCAGATGGTGGAGAAGCTAATAGACAGTAAACAGCGCTGGATTTATAAAAAGCGAGAGGGCATGAGGCCTACCTTGGCATCATTAAAATACCAACTGGGAGGGGTGATGCCCATTTGGCAAAGACCCATGACTATTATGCCATCTGAAACGTCAACGTCTTATTTGAATTTTGATAACTCTACGATACAGTTGAGGGTGGGCTTGACAACAGAGCAAGAACTGATTAAGAGAGAACTAAAGGGTCTGCTTAAAGAAGAGCTCAAACAGTATATTGAAGGTAAAGTGATTCAGTTTTCGGAAATCATGGGTGTAAAGTACAACCAGATTAGGATTAAGTCAATTCATAGTCGCTGGGGAAGTTGTAGTTCAAAGGGCAATTTAAATTTTGCACTCAACTTGATTTTAGTCCCTCAGGAAATTGTAGACTATGTAATTATTCACGAACTCGCCCACCTGAGGGTCATGAATCACTCCAAGGCCTTTTGGAAAATAGTTGAGAGCTATTATCCCAAATACAAAGAGGCGAGAAAATGGCTAAAGGCAAATGCACAGGCGCTTGAATTGTAAAATAAATATAGGAATGAGCTCATTAAGATAAAAAAAGTAAAAAATAGAGAGAACTTTACAGATAATGTAAGGTTTTTTTGTTTTTTGCATGTGTTATTTGCAATTACTTCAAGTAGAAAATGGAAAGTGCGTTTAGATTGAGCCATAAGTTGGTATTAAATACTACGAAAGTAATACAAGGAGATATCGGCTTGGCATGATGGATATCCCCAAGAAGGAGGTATGTTTATGAGTGAATACAATCAAAATGAGCCGATGATAGAAATGTATGTTTATGAGACGACTCAATTGATTGATAGGCTGGAACAATTGATGATGGCATCGGAAAAAGAATCCAATCTAGACTTTGCAATTGATGAAATATTCCGTATCATGCACACCATAAAGGGCAATTCGATGATGATGATGTATGAGAATATTGCTGTTGTAGCCCATAGACTGGAAGACCTCTTCGATTTTCTGAGAAACAATAAAGAGGTTGCCTATGACCCTTCACAAATCACGGATTTGACTTTGGCGATGATTGATTTTGTCAAAGACGAAGTCAAGAAACTGACGGAGGGCATACAGCCAGATGGAAAGTCAGATGAGCTTAGAGATGAAATTGTTGCATATCTTGAATCGCTGAAATTCATGAGCGATCGGGAGGGATTTGAATCCTCTGAGGAAGTGGGGATAAAACCGCAATACTATATTTCACCTAAGAAATCAGAAGTGGCAGAACCCATAATTGAGACTTATGGAACTTTGAATTATTATAGGCTGAATATTCATTATGAAGACGACTGCGGCATGGAAAACATAAGAGCTTTTACATTTGTTCACACTATAAAAGAAAAAGTAGATGAAATAATACATATCCCATCAGACGTTACAAACGATCCCACCGCATCCGATCAAATCATAAGCAATGGTTTCAGAGTATATCTCGCAACTGACATGATGCCGAGCGACATAAAAGATGTCTTAAAAGGCGTCAGCTTCTTAAAGTCATATGACTTGTTGGAAATCAACGAGGCGACTTTTATTGAGGCCTCTAAAAATATCAAACTTGGAAATACAGAAATTGAAGATGACGAAATAGAGGCAGGGAGTATTCAAACAGTTGAAATCGCAGAAGAGGCTGTGTTGACTGACGAATCACCTCCAAGCCAAAACGAGGGAATGCCCATTACTTCGGAATCTGAAATCAAATCATCAACTAAAAAAGTGGCGTCCAAGCCGCCAACAGATAATCTAAAGAAAATCAATCGAGAACTGCAAAAAGACAAAGAAAAGGCAACGACTGTCAAGCCAACCGCAGAGCCGGATTCAAAAAAGGCCATTCAACAGAGTTTTATCAGCGTAGATGTCCACCGTGTGGACAAACTCATGGACTTGGTCGGTGAGCTTGTGGTGTCTGAATCCATGGTGACCAGAAATCCAGAAATTCAAGAACTTCATCTGGAGAATTTTGAAAAGGCTGCCAGACAGTTTAGAATTATCATGAACGAGCTGCAAGATGTGGTTATGAGCATGAGAATGGTTCCTTTGGCTTTGACATTTCAAAAAATGAGCAGAATTGTTAGAGATATGAAAAAGAAAGTGGGCAAGGAAGTGGAGTTGGAGATTATTGGCGAGAATACAGAAGTCGATAAAAACGTCATCGAAAACATAACCGATCCACTAATGCATATTATCAGAAACTCCATGGATCACGGTCTGGAATCTACAGAAGAACGCATTGACAGCGGTAAACCTGAAAATGGCACAATTGTTCTGGAGGCCAAGCATTCTGGTGGTGACGTTTGGATTATTGTGAGAGATGACGGCAAAGGGCTTGATCGAGAAAAAATTCTCGATAAGTGTGAAGAACGTGGCCTTCTCACAAAGAGCAGACAGGAATATCAGGACAGAGAAGTTTATGAGATGCTCTTTGCACCTGGATTTTCTACGAAAGAGCAGGTTACTGAGTTCTCGGGAAGAGGCGTCGGACTGGATGTTGTGGCCAAGAATATCAAGAAACTTGGCGGTACAGTTATCGTCAATTCTGAACTCGGAATTGGGACAGAATTTGCCATTAAGATTCCACTGACGTTGGCAATTATCAATGGCATGATGATGCAAGTTGGCAAGACAATTTTCTCAGTACCGATCATCTCCATAAGAGAGTCGTTTATTGCCAAGGAAAGTGACATCACCAAAGATCCAGAGGGAAACGAACTGGTCATGGTGAGGGGACAGGTTTATCCGATTCTCAGATTGCATGAAAAATATGAAATAGAAACAGAGATTACTGATCTTAGAGAAGGTATTCTCATCATGATAGAAGAAAATGGCAAAGAGAAGGTATTCTTTGCAGATGCGATTTTAGGAGAGCAACAGCTGGTTGTCAAGAGCGCTCCTAAATACTTAAGTCCAATAATGGGCATGACGGGGTTCGCACTTCTTGCAGATGGCAGGATTAGCCTGATACTTGACCCTGACAGCCTTGTGAATTGAGGTGGTGACTTTATGGTGAAAACTGAAGAGAAGGCAATTAATCATAATGCACAGCCAAAGGAAAAGGTTAAATACTTGACGTTTCAAGTTGATAACGAAGTTTATGGATTTGATATTAGCTATGTGAGCGATATCAATCGAATGCAGGAAATCACCCTAGTACCGCAGCAGAATAATTTTGTCTCAGGCGTAATCAATTTAAGGGGACAGATAATCCCGGTAATTGAAATCAGAAGGCGGTTTAATAAAGAGCACCGAGAATACGATGATCGGACATGTATTATCGTCATGAATTTCGAAACGTATACGGTAGGGGTTATAGTGGATACTGTTCTTGAGGTTATTGCAGTTGTGAAGGATGAAATCACCTCACAAAAGACCTCTGAAAAGAAAAGTCGATTTGTCCAAGGAATCATCAAATTAAACGAACAGATGGTTACACTGATGGATATTGAGAAATTATTATTTGAATAGAAAGGATGTTGATTATGTTAAAAAACAGGAAGATCGGTGCCAAGCTAATCATCGGAATCGGCGTCATGCTAATCATCATATCAGCTGTTATAGGGTATACAATTTATAATTTAGGGATGCAAAAACATCAGGCAGAAATGATGCGAGATAATTATATTGAAGCACTTAGAGTTGCCACCGACTTAAATAATCAGGTTTCTGAAACCATGCTCAACACGAGAAGTCTTGGACTCACAGGAAGTGAGAGTTATTACAATGCCAGCATAGAATCAATGGCAAAAATCAAGACTATCCTTGATGAACTCGATAACTTTTTAAAGGCGCATAACACTAGAGAACTAACAGCCAGTTATCAAGAAGCTGTTGCGGCCTATAATGAATATGTACTGCTGATTGAAAAAACGCATGATGCATACATAGAAATGGATCAGATAAAAAACACATTAAACATTTCTTCTAGTTTACTGGTTGAAGAATCTGAAAAATATTACACAGACCAAGTTAAGAAGCTTTTGGAACAAATTGAAAACAAAGACACAATTGGAAATCTAGAGGACAGGAATCACAAAATAGTCTTAATAACAGATATTTTGAACAAGAACAACGCCATCAGAGTTGAAAACCAAAAGGCGATAGGACTTAGCGATGCGTCAAAGCTCCGAGTACTCACAAATGATTTTGATGCTATTGACGAAGTTCTGACGAATATAACTGCGGTTACAACTCAGGATTATAATCTAGATCAGCTCAACAACATACATCAGGCAACTCAAAACTATAAGCAAAACATGATTAAAATGGCAGATGTCTTTGACAATCTTTCGTCTATAGCGGTTGAGAGATCTGAAAAGGGAAATACTTTGACAGCGATTGCCACAAAGATGGCCACCAATAGTATGACGGATACAAATACAGTTGCTAAGGATACAATAGTAGCTGTCAATAATACCACTAGTGTTCTTCTCTACGGGTTTATATTTGCGCTGGTTGTGGGTATTTTATTCAATATCTATATTGTGAGAAATCTCACAAAGGGAATCAATCGAGTTACAGTGGCGGCTCAAACCTTAGCAACAGGGGATATAGACGTTGAACTGACATCGGATAGCCACGATGAAGTGGGGATGATGACAGAGGCGTTTGTGGAAATGGTGGACAATATACGTGAACAGGCCGATGTTGCCAAGAAAATTGCAGAAGGCAGCAGAGATATTGAAGTCAATATCAAATCGGATAACGATGTCTTAAATAAAAACCTCAAGAGTGCTGTGGATAGCTTGAATATGCTCTTAAAAGAGACCGAAACGCTCACAGAAGGCGTTCTAAAAGGCGATTTGAGTGTAAGGGGACGAGAAGGCCTTTTATCAGGTGTTTGGGATGATTTAATTAGCGGCATCAACAATCTGGTTGAGGCATTTGTAGATCCAATTGAAATGACAAATGAGTACATCACTCAAATTGGAAATGGAAATATTCCAGATAAAGTCAGTAAAGAATACTATGGAGATTTCAATAATATCAAAAATAGTATTAACAAGTGCATAGATGGCATCAGAGGATTGGTTGAAGATACCAATACGCTTATAGAAGCAGCTAAGGAAGGCGATTTGAGCTATAGAGCAGATGAAAGCCGACACTTAGGAGATTATCAAAGAATTATCATGGGAATCAATGCAACTTTAGATGCGGTAGTAGAACCAGTGGTAGAGGCATCTAGCGTCTTGTCTCAAGTTGCGGAAGGAAACTTGAACATCCGAGTTAAAGGTATGTACAAGGGAGATCATGCTTCTATTAAAAACGCACTCAATGAAACAATAGAAGCCCTAGTGAACTATATTGATGAAATCTCTTATGTGCTGTCTAAGATGAGCGATGGCGATTTCACGGCGAATATCAGAATCGACTTCAAAGGTGACTTTATCAAGATTAGAATGGCGCTTGAGGCAATTCTCGAATCCTTCAACTCAGTTCTAGGTGAAATTGGAATTGCAGCAGATCAAGTCAGTACAGGTGCAAATCAAGTCAGTGCTTCTTCTCAAAGTCTGTCACAGGGGTCAACAGAACAGGCAAGTGCCATTGAAGAGATAACATCTGCAATTACTGAAGTTGCTGAACAAACCAAAGAAAATGCCATCAATGCCAACAAGGCCAATGAGATTTCGGTGAAGGCGAAAGATGGTGCTGTGATTGGCAATTCGAGAATGGACGAAATGATTACAGCGATGAAGGATATCAATGATTCATCAAATAATATTTCAAAGATTATAAAAGTAATTGACGAAATCGCATTCCAAACTAACATACTTGCATTAAACGCAGCTGTTGAAGCTGCAAGAGCTGGCGAACACGGCAAGGGATTTGCAGTTGTTGCTGAGGAAGTTAGAAACTTGGCAGCGAGAAGTGCAAATGCGGCTAAAGAAACAACCGATCTTATTGAAAACTCAATCAACAAGGTGACTAGTGGAACTGAAATTGCCAATTCAACGGCAAAAGCACTCAATGAAATCGTGGATGGCGTCGCAAAAGTAGCTGAACTCGTATCTGGTATTGCCAATGCGTCCAACGAACAAGCCACAGCAATTGCACAGATAAACGAAGGCATCAATCAAGTATCTGATGTTACACAAAACAATACAGCCACAGCGGAACAAAGTGCTGCAGCCAGTGAACAGATGTCAGCACAAGCAGAAATGCTCAAAGAAATGATTTCAAGATTTATTTTGGCACATCATCAAAGTGGTCAGAAGGTTGTTTCTGAACCCAAGGTCACTCAATCAAAGCCCAAACCAAAGGAACGGATTATCAATTTAGATGA
Source organism: Firmicutes bacterium UBA6806 (assembly GCA_002452745.1). Taxonomy (GTDB): domain Bacteria; phylum Bacillota; class Clostridia; order Peptostreptococcales; family Acidaminobacteraceae; genus Fusibacter_A. The sequence goes on along the minus strand of DKFC01000031.1, from coordinate 7,384 downwards.
TGGCGAGTTTGGAAAATATTAAATGAGGATGTATGGAGCCACTGATTGGCAATAGCTGATTCGCAATATATGAGACGAGGTTTTCTATGAAGATAAAAGACAGTGAATTTAGGCGAATTCAAACCTATGTCTATGACAACTATGGCATCTTGTTAACTGAAAAGAAGAGGACATTGGTGGAGAGCCGATTTACCCATGTCTTGGAAACAAGAGGCTTTGATAATTTCTCAGATTACTTTGACGTCCTTGAAAAAGACGACACAGGCAAGGAAATATCTGAATTTATCAACAAAATTACGACAAATCACACCTATTTTTTTCGGGAGGAAAAGCACTTCGCTTTTCTGACCGAGGTCGTCCTCCCGAAAATTAAAATGCTTGAAAAGAACACAAGGGACATCCGAATCTGGTCAGCAGGGTGTTCAAGTGGTGAGGAACCCTATTCGATTGCCATTATTCTCGATCAGTTTCTCGGAAATGAAAAAATTTCTTGGGATACAAAGATACTGGCTACAGATATCTCTATGAGAGTGCTGGAACACGCAAATAGAGGCGAATATCCCAAAGAGCAGATTGAAAAAATGAACAAAGGGTACCAAAATCGCTATTTTTCAAAATACTCAACGGAAACCTATAGAATTAAGGATACGCTCAAAGATGAGATTATCTTTAGAAAGTTTAATTTGACAAATGATTTTCCCTTTAAGAAAAAATTTCATGTCATTTTTTGTAGAAATGTTATGATATATTTTGATAAGAAATCCAAAGCTGAATTAATCAATAAATTTTATGACGCACTTGTCCCCGGGGGCTATTTATTTATCGGTCATTCCGAGACCATAGAAGATCGGTCACAGGGATTTAAATATTTACAGCCGGCGATTTATCAGAAGGAGTAAACCATGTCAGCAAAAAAAGTTAGAGTTTTGATTGTAGATGATTCTATGCTTTTTAGGGAGACCGTAAAGTCCAGACTAGAAGAGGATAATGGAATTGTAGTGGTGAGCACCGCAGTTGATCCATATGACGCTAGAGATAAAATACTCATGTACGAACCTGACGTGATGATTTTGGACGTTCAAATGCCCAAAATGGATGGAATTGAGTTTCTAAAGAGGCTGATGCCGCAATATCCGCTACCTGTAGTAGTGATGTCATCAGTGGATACAAATGTATTTGACGCCCTAAAATATGGGGCTGTGGAGTTTGTCAATAAGCCTTCAAATACGTCTGACAGCTCATTGGAACTGTTTATTAAGGAATTGATTATCAAAGTTAAAATTGCTTCAATTGCAAATGTCAGCGGTCTAAAGCAAGTGATTCGAAAAAGTCATGAGGAAGGTGGAAAGCACCATAAAATCAATCGAAAAATCATTGCAATTGGCGCTTCCACAGGTGGGACAGAGGCACTCTATGAGATTTTGCACAAACTGCCAGCAGACGCCCCTGGAATCGTCATTGTTCAGCATATGCCACCTGTGTTTACAAAGATGTACGCTCAAAGGCTGAATACCACATGCAAAATGATGGTAAAAGAAGCGGAAGATGGAGATGAGGTTCAAGAGGGCTTAGTTCTGATTGCACCTGGAGGGCTTCAAATGAAGCTCAGCAAACTCAGCAACCGTATCGTTGTGAAGCTCTTTAACGGAGAGAAGCGAAATGGGCATATTCCATCGGTGGATGTGCTGTTTGATTCTGTTGCTCAAATTTACGGAAAACAAGCAGTTGGTGTTATTCTCACGGGCATGGGACAAGATGGTGCTTATGGACTTTTAAACATGAAGACGGAAGGCGCTAAGACCATTGGGCAAGATGAACGCTCTTCAATTGTCTATGGGATGCCTAAAGTGGCCTATGATATTGGCGCTGTGGATTATCAGCTTCCAGTGGCGGAAATCCACAAGAAAATCCTTGATTTAGTTTAACCAAAACTGCTATTGAAGAGCAGATTATTTGTGATGAAATGTTTCCCAAGTCAAAAAAGTATAATATAATAAATCATATCAGTTGATTTAGGAGGGGAACATGTCTTTAAAACATCAAATGGCAAGGAAAGAAATCATTGATACTGGACTGCAAATAATCGAAAAGGCCCTTGTAATTGGAACGCTGGGCAATATAAGCGTGCGAATTGAGGAAGATGAACTGGTGGCAATAACCCCAAGTGGTATGGAATACGATAAGATAAAGCCAGAAAATATTCCAATTGTCGATTTAGAGGGCAATATGATCGACGGGGATGCCAAACCGTCTATGGAGTTGCCTTTGCATTTGGCAATCTACAAAGCACGCCCAGATGTCTTTGCAATTATTCACACGCATTCAACTTATTGTACGGCAATGGCAATTGCCAGAAAGCCAATACCAGCGGCATCAGAAGATATGGTTCAAATCGTCGGCGGCAATGTCAGGGTAGCAGCATACAGACTTCCAGGCTCTGAAGAACTGGGTGATGAGGCTGTTAAAGCACTGAAAGACAGAACCGCAGTTATACTCGCAAATCACGGGTTATTAACAGCGGCATCCAATCTAAAAGAGGCTTTAAAAGTAGCCTATATTTGTGAAAAATCAGCTCATGCGACGCTTTTAGCACATATGGTTGGTGGACCGATAGAGCTATCTGATGAAGACTGTCAAATCATGAGATCTTATTATTTAAATGAATACGGTCAGAGATAAACCCATGAGATTCGCCTAATATACCATAGAATTTTCTGTCATATATCTCTTGGAAACAGAAGGTGATGACAACATAATAATAGGCTGAATGATTTGAAAATACTTGCTTGCACGAAAAACTTTCAAAATAAAACCTTTTGTCATTTCGTTACAAGAATATTACAGGTGAAAAAAAAGGGTTGCGAGCGGGTTTAAAATATTATATGATTTCTGTGTGGTCAGTGATGAGGCCACAGTGTAAAAAATTAAAATAATAAAGAAGGAGGGTTACAAAATGATTAATTTATCTTACACAGCTATGAACATCAATTTGATAAATGAAGTTTCTAGTGCATTTGGGCGTGGCACTACAGTTCTGCCCAAAATTCAACTTAATAATTTTGTAGCCTGCTGGAATTGTTTGAAATAAAACGAGCTGTTTAGAACACAGCTAATCTTTATTCGAAATTAACCACAGGCAAATGTCTGTGGTTTTTTATTTTAAATCATTGCTTTCTCCTGTATAGGGAGAAGCGGTCACAAGGAAGTTTAATAAACTGATTGAGGCTTATAGATTTGGGCAGGTGACGATCTGCTCTTAAAAAGACCATGCGCATGCATGGTCTTTTATTTTGATATCAAAGGCAATTATAGGACGATATTACATTTTTATGAAGACAAAAAAGACGTAAGGGGGTCAACAATGAGAAACATAATGAAGTATTTAAGGGGGTATGGCGGTGTATTTTTTCTCGCCACACTATCCATCATTATTGCAACAATTATGCAACTGGCAACACCGATTTTGATTAAATATGCGGTGGACTCAGTTATAGGCACAGAGCCTGCTGGAAATCTACAATTCATCATGAACTTGTTTGGAAAGAACCTGGTAAGTGTGGTTTGGATTATTGTGGTAATCAATTTGATAAGGGGGATTTTTCTTTTTCTCAAGGGATACCTGTCAAGTTACGCAGCAGAAAACATTGCAGAGAATATGAAAAATAGCCTCTATAAGCAAATTCAATACATGACTTATGAGTACCATACAAAAAAAGAGACTGGGGATATGATTCAGAGATGCACTTCGGATGTGGAAACCATCCGCAAATTCCTCGGCGTTCAGATTGTCGATTTAGGTCGAATTATCTTCATGGTACTGCTTACAATAGGGATTATGATGAGCCTTAATTTTAAACTGACCCTCTATGCAGTGGCGTTGATTCCAATCTTATTTGGCTTTTCATTCATCTTTTTCACAAAGGTGCAGAAGAACTTTAAAAAGTCTGACGAAGCCGAAGGCGCGTTGACAACTGTTCTACAGGAAAATTTATCCGGCGTCAGAGTGGTCAGAGCCTTTGGGAGGGAAAAGTATGAAATCGACAAATTTGAAGAGGCAAATTTAAAACACAAGACAGTGACTTACAAGTTGCTTGAAATCCTGTCATACTTCTGGTCGTCATCTGACTTACTGACATTGGCCCAAAGTGGCATCGTGTTGGTGGTTGGTGCTGAGATGGCTATTCAAGGGGAGATTAGTATAGGGACACTGATTGCCTTTATCACATATGAATCCATGCTCCTATGGCCTGTGAAACAATCGGGCAGGCTGCTGAGTGAACTGGGAAAGACAACAGTTGCCATAACAAGGGTTGAGGAAATTCTCAACGAAGTGATTGAACATGATTTGCCTGAGGAAATAGAGCCTGAAATCAAAGGCGATATCAAATTTGATACAGTCAACTTTACTTATCCAGATGGTAAAAGAGCACTTGAAGACATCAGCTTTGATTTGAAACAAGGACAGACTCTGGGAATATTGGGGTCTACAGGATCAGGAAAATCGACGATGGTGCACCTGCTTCAAAGGCTTTATGAATACGAGGGGAGTATAAAGATAGACGGTTTAGAACTCAATACCATAAAAAAACAGTGGATTAGAAAAAAAATTGGACTAATCTTACAAGAACCCTATCTATATGCGAAAACGGTGAAGGAGAATATTGGTATTACAAAACGTGATTATCATGAGCAGGATATTTATTCAGCAGCTCAAACCGCTTCAATTCACGATAGCATAGTGGAATTTAAAGAAGGCTACGAAACAGTCCTTGGAGAAAAGGGCGTCTCTCTGTCAGGCGGACAGAAGCAACGTGTGGCAATTTCGAGAACCATTATTGATAAAGAAAAACGCATTTTAGTCTTTGATGATTCACTCAGTGCAGTCGATACAGAAACAGACCTGAAAATCAGGCGAGCGCTGTCGGAGCGAAACAAAGACGTGACAACTATAATCATCAGCCATAGAATTACAACGCTGGCTGAAGCAGATGTAATCATTGTTCTGGATGAAGGTAGAATCATTCAAAAGGGTTCTCATAAAGAGCTGACAGAGAAAGAAGGCCTTTACAAGAGGATCTGGGACTTACAGAAAATGGTTAGCTAATCCGGAAGGGGGAGTCCGAATGGAAAATTCAAAAGAAATGAAATTGAAATACGACAAGAAAATATGGAAGGAACTGATACAGTACTTCTCGAGCTTTAAAAAAGATATAGGCATTTTATGTGTTCTCATGATAGCGCTGGCCAGCTTGGATATATCGTTTCCACTGTTGACCCAGTATGCAATTGACCACTTTGTCATTCCAGGAAATGCAGAGGGGCTTGCAACTGTTGGAATGATCTATTTTGCCATGGCGGTGCTCTTATCGGCAATTGTCATGACTTTTATCAAGCAGGCTGGCAAAATTGAAATGAACATGGTCTATAAGATTCGAAAAGATTGTTTTGAGAAATTGCAAAAACTTTCTTTTAGCTACTATGATAGAAATGCAATTGGATGGATGATTGCCAGAAGCACATCTGATGCTACTAAAATTTCTGAGACAGTGGCATGGGGGCTTGTGGACATGGTTTGGGGATTGGCAATGATGGTTGGAATTTCAATCGTCATGCTGATTGTAAATGTTAAACTGGCCCTAGTTACCCTAGTTACGGTTCCAGTTTTGGCGTTTGTCAGTGTATTCTTCGAAAAGAAGATGCTTGTGGAATACAGAAATGTCAGAAAGATCAATTCCAAGATAACAGGCCTTTTCAATGATGGCATCGTCGGTGCTAAAACGACTAAAACACTGGTTCGTGAAGACCTTAACCGTGAAGAATTTGGCATCGTAACAAGAGAAATGAAGCTGACTTCTATTAGAGCCGCAACTTTTTCAGCAGGCTATTTGCCAGTAGCTCTTTTTATCTCGGCTATAGGGATGGTGTTGACACTTTACTTTGGCAGTATTTTCGTCATGAACACTACAATCACATATGGAACCTTGGTTTTGTTCATCACGTATGCACGTCAGTTTTTCGACCCAGTTTTGGAACTTGCGAGAATTTATACGGAGATGATTAGTGCTCAAGCTGCTGCGGAGAGGGTGATGAACCTTTTAGGCGAAAAAGAGGAGATTGAAGAAAGCCATGAAGTGCTAAGCCAATACGGAGATCACTATGATCAAAAAACTCAGAACTGGGAACCGATAAAGGGAAACATCACCTTTAAAAATGTAGACTTTTGGTACAAGGAAGGGGAATATATATTGAGGGACTTCAATCTGGAGGTCAAACAGGGCGAGACGATTGCACTGGTTGGTGAGACTGGGTCTGGAAAGAGTACGATAGTCAATTTAGCCTGCCGGTTTTATGAACCGACAGCAGGTGAAATTCTAATAGACGGTCGTGATTACAGAGAGCGTTCTCAAAACTGGCTGCATTCAAATATTGGGTATGTGCTTCAAACCCCTCATTTATTCAGCGGTACAATTAAGGAAAATATAAAATATGGCAAGTTAGATGCCACAGATGAAGATATTATAAATGCAGCTAAAATTGTCAATGCGCATGATTTTATCAGCCGATTAGAGAAGGGTTATGATTCAGAGGTTGGTGAAGGTGGCGCGTTGATGTCCACTGGAGAAAAACAACTTATTTCATTTGCAAGGGCGATTTTAGCAGAACCTAGGCTGTTCTTTTTGGATGAGGCAACTTCGTCCATAGACACGGAAACAGAAGCTAAAATTCAATATGCCATAGATAGAGTTCTCGATAATAGGACGAGCTTTATCATCGCCCACAGGCTTTCAACCATTAGGAATGCGAATCGCATCTTGGTCATAGAAAAGGGAAGAATCATCGAACAAGGAAATCATCATGAATTGATGGGATTAAAAGGACACTACTATGAACTTTATACAAATCAGTTCCTAGAAGAAGGTGAGATGGAAATCCTCAACGAGAAAAAAACATCGCTTAAAACAGCGTAGTCTCTCGATTCTGAGGTTCTCTTAGAAATAGAATTATGCGAAAGTGAGGTGTGCCATATGAGAAGTACAAAAATGGGGAAAAAAGGAATGGAAAAATTGATAAAAACGAGTTTGAAGGCGCATATTTGATTATCTCAGATGAGACCAAACAAATATGACACTTTCAGACAGAAAGGAAGTGTCAAATGATTATGTTATATGATATCGTAAGCGGTCATGTAGTCTCCACAACTGTTGAAATAAAACAGAATCAAGAGTGGAAACAATATGTTAAAAGCGAATTTAAATCAAAATATTTAAACAAGTAAAATGGAAGTGAATAAGTAAAATTAGAAAGGAAGATCATTATGTCAAATTTATGGTCTGAAAAATTTAAAAATAGGCTGTGAACTGCCGAGGGCACTGAAAATCTAATA
>DKFC01000001.1 GCA_002452745.1 Firmicutes bacterium UBA6806 | reverse complement strand
AGGTTCGACTTTTTCAGTGCCCTCCCTCATGATTGTGGTATCGGTTTTAAATATTGTGCTTGACCCACTTTTGATGTTTGATGTGGTTCCATATGTGACTTTTTTTGGACATCCAATTAAAGGGTTTAATATGGGGGTGTATGGGGCGGCACTGGCAACAGTTATCAGTTCAACAGTGGCATTTTTGCTGGCATTCTGGATTCTGCTGACTGGGAAAACGTACATTAAAATCAGGCTTAAAGGCCTTTTGAGATTGGATCGGGAAATTGACAAAAAACTCATGACAATTGGACTTCCCAATGGGCTGGAAGGGTTTAATCGAAATATAGCCAATTTCCTGCTGTTCAAGATGATTGCCTTTTATGGAACCAATTTTTTGGCGGCTTACGGGATTGCCTTAAGACTTTTGGACCTGTGTTTCATGCCCATGATGGGGCTCAACATGGGGGGAAGTACAATTATTGGACAAAATCTTGGAAATGGCGATTTAAACAGAGCTCGCAAGACAGTTCACGCTACTGTCCGTCTTGGCGTTATTTCATTGATTATAATCAATATTTTGGTATTTTTCTTTTCCGATCAGCTCATGAATATATTTATTCATGATGAAGCCGTTATCAAAACAGGCTCTCAAATATTAAAACTGATTATGCCCGCTATGATTTTTTTGGCAATTATGTTTGGATTCGGAACCGCTTTTTCAGGTTCTGGTTACAATAAACCATTTTTATACGCAAGCATCGCATCGAGATGGCTGGTACTGCTTCCAATTGCCTTTTATACAACATATGTCCTCAAAACGGGATATGTTGGGTTGTTGGCGGCCTACATCATCAGCGAGTTTGTAGACATGCTCATCATAGCATTTTTTTACAAAAGAGGAACATGGGAAACCATGCGTGTATGATGAAGGAGTGATTGTATGAATCAAAATGCAAGTTTAACGAGAAGAAGTATTCGAAAATTCACAGAAGAAAGACTGTCAGAGAAGGAAATCACAGAGATTTTAAAGGCTGGTTTTGCAGCGCCAACGGCTAAAAATACACAGCTCTGGGAGTTTGTCGTCGTGGATGATATGGAAATTTTAAAGGCATTCAAAGAAGTGCACAAATATGCGATACCGCTGATTAATTCAAAGTTTGGCATCTTGGTTTGTGGGAATACGGAAAAAGAAGACAAGCCGGGATACTGGATTGGAGACTGTGCAGCTGCAATTCAAAATATGCTCATTCGAATCGAAGAACTCAAACTGGGGGCTTGTTGGATTGGAGTTTATCCCAATGAAGATAGAATGGAGGCCCTTGCAGAAATATTGAAGCTGCCAGAGTACATCAAACCAATGGGATTTATCGCAGTAGGACACCCAGATGAATCAAGAGAACCAAGTGACAGATACAACCCAGAAAAGGTTCATCGAAATGAATTTGGCAAGCGATAAGTACATGGGATGCCAAGTAAATCTATAGTCAAAAATGTGTTGAGCAGGCAATAAAAGCCTGCTCTTTCTATTTTACAGCATCAACATTGCTTGAACAACCGTTAAAACACTTATATAATGGAATAAGAAGCATGAAATGGTTTATACAAGTCATAACAAAAGTTTAGAGTAAGAGGTTTTATAAAGTTTAGAGTAAGAGGTTTTATAATGAAGGGATATGTCAGGAATATTATCAAGAATTCAGCAGTTGATGGCCCTGGAAATCGGTATGTGGTTTTTTTTCAAGGTTGCCCCATGCGCTGTTTATATTGCCACAATCCTGAGACCATAGATTTTTATAATGAAAAGGAACATGGAGATATCAGCATCTATACACCAGAGGAACTCTTAAAAAAAATTAGGCCCTATCGAGATTATATTTCAGGGGTCACGTTTTCAGGCGGGGAGTGCACTGCTCAATTTGAGTTTCTGCTTGAATGTGCCGTAAGGCTGAGAACAGAGGGCATTCATGTGCTTTTAGATACCAATGGGACGTTGCCCCTTGAAAAACTGAGGAGGCTTGAACCCGAAGTAGATGGTTTTATGCTGGACATAAAGGCATGGGACGAAAAGAAGCACCGTGACTTGGCCGGGATTGGAAATCAAAGGGTTATCGAAACGCTGGATTTCTTGCTAGAACGTCAAAAGATAGCAGAACTGAGAACCGTTTATATAAAGGATGTTGTGGACATTCAGAGAATATTTGAGGCATTGGTGGCGCGTGGCGCAACTGAGGTTCCTTATAAGCTGATAGCGTTTAGAAAACATGGAATTGCGTCTGAGGGACAATGGCTTGAAGTGCCAGGACAAAGTGAGATGAAAGCCCTTAAGGAAAGGGCAGAGTCCATGGGATTTACCCAAATTAGAGTGATTTAAGACAAATGTGCATAGGAGAATGGCATGATTGAATTTATAAAGGGAAAACTGCATCATGTGGATGTAGATTATATTGTCGTTGAGAACAACCAAATGGGCTATCGGATTTTTACGTCAGCCAATTCAGTGTCTGATTTTGATACTTTGGGAGAGGACATCGTCGTCTATACTGAGATGATTGTCAGAGAAGATGCCATATCACTGGTTGGGTTTAGCACAAAAGATGAACTTCATATGTTCAGATTACTGACATCGGTTAGCGGTGTTGGGACAAAGGTTGGAATCGGCATTTTATCTTCGATACACTATATTTCGTTGGCGGCAATTATCGCTTCTAACGACGTCAAATCGCTGACTGCCGCACAGGGGGTTGGCAAGAAGACCGCTGAGAGAATTATTTTGGAACTCAAGGATAAAATTAAGAAGACCATGGCTATTTCGTCAGATCATGCAATTGAGATGCCGTCGGCAGTGGGCGGAAATGGATCGGATGCTTTGGAAGCGCTAATTGCGCTGGGTTACACGAAGAGTGAAGCGCAGGGCGTTTTAAAACGCATGGATGTAGATTCTATGACTGTTGAGACAATTATCAAAACGGCACTTAAGGAACTGATGACACAATAGGAGGCACTAAGTGAGCATGGATAGATTCGTAACACCAAAGCTCGTTGAAGAGGATTTGTTCAGCGAGAATCACATTCGGCCGAAACAGATGCTGGAATACGTCGGACAAGAGAAGACAAAGGAAAAGCTGAATATCTTTATTGAAGCAGCTAAAATGAGAGAAGAGTCGTTGGATCACGTCTTGCTTTATGGCCCTCCAGGTCTTGGCAAGACAACGCTCTCTTGTATTATTGCGCATGAGATGGGGGTTGGTATTAAGATTACCTCTGGACCTGCAATCGAAAGGCCTGGGGACTTGGCGGCAATTTTGACGAGTATGAAAGAGGGCGACGTTCTCTTTATTGACGAGATACACAGACTTCCAAGACATGTGGAAGAAGTCCTCTATCCTGCCATGGAGGATTTTGTCATAGACATTGTCATTGGCAAAGGACCGGGAGCTAGATCGGTTAGACTCGACCTTCCGAGATTTACGCTGGTGGGAGCGACCACTAGAGCAGGGCAACTTACGTCTCCACTGCGAGATCGGTTTGGGGTTATTTGCAAACTGGATTTATACAATGTTGAAGAACTCAGCCAAATCATCAAGCGATCAGCTCGTGTCATAGAGATTGAGATTGAATCAGAGGCTTGTGATGAAATGGCCATGAGGAGTCGTGGAACCCCTAGAATTGTCAATAGGCTCTTGAAACGAGTGAGAGATTATGCTCAGGTAAGGGGAACAGGCGTTATCACCAAGGAGATTGCGAAATCGGCTTTGGATTTGCTGGAAGTAGATGGACTTGGACTGGATGCTGTGGATAGAAAACTTCTGGAGAGCATGATCGAAAATTTTGATGGCGGTCCTGTGGGCATTGAAACCCTTGCCGCCACAACTGGAGAAGAGGCAAATACAATAGAAGATGTTTATGAGCCATATCTCATGCAAATTGGCTTTATCAACAGGACGCCAAGGGGGCGTGTTGTCACCAATAAGGCCAGAGCGCACTTGGGATATCAATTGGTTCTAAATGTAGAGCAGATGGAGGTATCTTTCGATTGAGGAAACGAGATAAAAAGTGGGAACGAATGGGTTATAGAAAATATATGTGTTTTTTGCTGATGACAGTGCTTCTCATGGCTGGAAATCACATGGGTTACTCACAGGGACGTGCAAGTGACTATGTAGATGTGGGCTTGATCTATGGTGCAAACAATGAATACCCTGTTGGACTTGTTTCAGATCAGGGATTTCAATTTGGCATGTATGCAGGGGCTAATTTTGTATCGCTTGTGGACTTGTCTAATTACACTCAGGTTACTGCTTACAAGGACGGTTTTTTCACAGCTGCAGATCAATTGGTTGAATCTTATGAGGCCTACTATCAAACTGGAAGGGTCAAAGGCGGGTATCATCTTGTAATCGGCAGTTCGTATCCGACTTATGATGCGATTGTCAATGATTATATTATGTATAAATCTGTCGCTCCCAATATCTATGTGGTTTGCGATGACGGCTGGAAGTTGGCTGTGGGTAATTATTTGACTGCGGCACAGGCACAGGCAGATATCAGCAAGTATGCATCCGCCTTTTCGAGTCAATCAATTCAAGTGATGACGCCAAACAGAAATCGCGTGATGATCTACAGTGGAGAGACCCCTTTAATCGCTTATGACAGTTTAGAAGATGAATATGTGTTAAAAACGACGATTTTTGAGATGAATCAAGTTAAATATCGAAATGCTGTTAAGATTCTGCGAAAGAGTTCCAGTGATTTCACGGTAATCAACAGGCTTACAATGTCCGAGTATCTTTATGGCGTACTTCCAAAAGAAATGAGTGGGGACTGGCCAATAGAGGCTTTAAAAGCTCAAGCAGTGACGGCGAGAAATTTCGTCTATACATCTGGCAGTAAACATGCCGATCTTGGGTTTGATGTATGCTCAACAACAGACTGCCAAGTGTATGGCGGGTATTCTGTGGAAAAGCCTCTAAGCAATCAGGCTGTTGATGCGACAAAGGGCATTGGTCTTTATTATGAAGGTCAATTAGCATCGTGTTTTTATCATTCGAATAGCGGAGGAGAGACTGATAATATTGCAGATATCTGGTCAGGTGACTTGCCATATGTTGTGGGCGTTTCGGATCCATTTTCCATTGGATCGCCCAACACAACTTGGACATTGACTTTGTCTGTAAGTGAAATAGAACAGAAACTTGCGGCAGGTGGATATAGTATTGGGTCATTACAAGATATTCGAATTTCAGAAAAGACAAGTCATGGTCGTGTGACAAAATTAGATTTTGTTGGGTCAGCAGGGACGGCTTCTCTCTTAAAGGAAAAAGCTAGGAGTTTATTTGGATATACGTCTCTAAAGAGCATGAGCTTCAGCTTTAAACCATCATACGTGGACATAGCACCAACAGATCAAAGCTATGTGGATGCTTCAAAATCCACAGAGACCGTGGTGACATCAAGAGGTGATGTGCAGGAGACTATCATTGTCATGTCGTCTCAAGGCATGTCTGAGATTAGTGCAAAAGCACTTTCGGCTATGTCTTCAACAGGGATTAATACTGCTTCTGGGACTGTGACAAATGACGGCTATAGTATTGGCAGTTATGTGACCAAGAGGACGACAGAGACAAGCAGTACAGGGCAAAACACAGGACAAAGCACGGTGACTGTTCCAACATCCAGCACGGGTACTTCAGCCTATGGACTTGAACAGGGGATAGATCTTTCATCGGGACAAGTTACATTTTATGGTCGTGGATACGGACATGGACTTGGCATGAGCCAGTGGGGCGCAAAGAAAATGGCGGAAATGGGATACACGTATCAGCAGATATTGGGACATTATTTTCAAAACACGTATGTAAACACAATTACTCAATAGTATTTCCTGTAAAAGTGTAACGTGGTTGTAAGAATTCACACTTGAAAATGAGGCGCATATCATATAAAATCATATTTTAGTTAAAAGTTAAATCAATAAGTTGTAAATTTGTTTTTGAATGGACGTTTCATTAGATGAGTCCATTGAGAATAGAGTTTGAGGAGTTTAAATGAAGACAAGCGATTTTTATTTTGAATTGCCTGATGAACTGATTGCACAAGTACCACTTGAAAACAGGGCAGAGTCAAAGCTCATGGTATTTAATCGGGAAACGGGCGATGTTGAACACAAAGTTTTTAAAGATATTGTGGATTACTTAAATCCGGGAGATTGTCTTGTACTCAACAACACGAAGGTCATTCCTGCAAGGCTCTTTGGGACGAAAGAGACAGGCGCTGTTGTTGAGTTCTTATTGCTTAAGAGACTTTCTGATACAAGGTGGGAATCTCTTGTAAAACCTGGTAAAAAGGCAAAGATTGGAACGGAATTCACCTTTGGTGATGGTGAGCTTACCTGTGAAGTTGTGGGAATTGGGGAAGAGGGTTCGAGAATCATCGAATTCAAGTTTGAAGGCATTTTTGAAACCATTTTGGACAGACTTGGAAACATGCCTCTGCCGCCGTACATCACAGCTAAACTGGATGATCCTAAAAGATATAACACTGTTTATGCAAAACATGATGGCTCTTCAGCGGCGCCAACAGCTGGCCTTCACTTTACCGAAGCACTCCTTGAGTCGCTGAATCAAAAAGGGATTCAAGTGGCCTATGTCACGCTTCACGTTGGACTTGGCACGTTTAGACCTGTAAAAGTAGACAATGTGTTAGAACATAAGATGCATTCAGAATACTATATGCTAGATGCAGAAAACGCCGAAAAAATAAACAGCACAAAGGCAAATGGTGGAAGGGTTGTGGCTGTTGGAACAACTTCTACTAGAACGCTAGAAACCATCGCCGCTGACAATGGACTGGTGTCAGAAAAAAGTGGTTGGACAGATATTTTCATCTATCCCGGATATCGCTTCAAGGTGATTGATGCCTTGATTACAAATTTCCACTTGCCAGAGTCAACGCTGATTATGCTCATCAGTGCGCTTTCAGATAAGGAAAAAATCTTGAAGGCCTATGAGACAGCTGTCGATGAACGATATCGCTTTTTCAGCTTTGGAGATGCAATGTTCATCTGCTAGTGATAAATGAATGAATAAAATGAAATGAGGACAATAGAATGGCGATTAGATACGAATTGATTAAAGAGTGTAAACAGACTGGTGCGAGGCTGGGACGTCTTCATACGCCACATGGGGTGATAGAAACGCCTATATTCATGCCAGTGGGAACGCAGGCGACGGTTAAAGCGATGACACCGGAAGAATTAAAGGAGATGAACGCTCAAATCATCTTATCAAATACCTACCATCTCTATCTTAGACCAGGTCACGAGCTTGTAAAAGAAGCGGGTGGGCTTCATAAATTTATGAACTGGGATCGTCCAATTTTGACGGATAGTGGTGGTTTTCAAGTGTTCAGCCTAGGTGATTTGAGAAAGATCACTGAGGAAGGGGTTGAATTTCAATCACATTTAGATGGCAGCAGACATTTTTTGACACCTGAAAAAGTTATGGAGATTGAAAATGCTCTTGGTGCAGATATTATCATGGCGTTTGATGAGTGTGCCCCTTATCCTGCGGATAGAGAGTATGTTAAGAATTCACTAGAGAGAACCACAAGGTGGGCAGCTCGCTGTAAAGAAGCACATAAAAACACTGAAAATCAAGCTCTATTTGGAATTGTTCAAGGAGGCATGTATCGTGACCTTCGTGAACAAAGTGCAAGAGAGCTGATGGAACTGAATTTCCCAGGATATTCAGTGGGTGGGCTTAGTGTTGGTGAACCCAAGGAACTCATGTATGAAGTTCTCGACTATACAACGCCGCTGCTTCCCAAAGACAAACCGAGGTATCTTATGGGCGTTGGCAGCCCAGATGCATTGATTGAAGGCAGCATTAGAGGCATTGATATGTTTGATTGCGTACTTCCAACTAGAACTGCCAGAAACGGCACTGCAATGACTTCACAGGGAAAAGTTGTCATAAAAAATGCAAAGTACACTAGAGATTTTTCACCACTTGATCCTGAGTGTGGTTGTTATACTTGTAAAAACTACACTAAAGCATATTTGAGACATCTTTACAAGGCGAATGAAATTTTGTCAGCAAGACTGATGTCAACACACAATTTGCACTTCCTTCTCAACTTGATGAAACAAGTGAGAGAGGCGATTATGAACGACAGACTGGGTGACTTTAGAGACGAGTTCTTCGCTAAATATTATGGCGAAGGTGGTAAAGAAGACTAGTTGTAATCTGAGGTTTTGCTTTAAAATCTTTAAAATTCTGTTATAATAATATAGAGATAAAAAATTGATTTGAAGGAGTGGCGCGAATGGGTACTTTAGGAGTTGTAGCTTATATTG
>DKFC01000047.1 GCA_002452745.1 Firmicutes bacterium UBA6806 | reverse complement strand
GCTTTGCCATTTTAAATCTTCCTCCTCGGGTTATTTTTTACCTAACACTTCATCTGCAATGCTTCTTGGAACTTGCTCATAGTGATTGAATACCATTGAATATGTTCCACGACCTTGAGTATTTGATCTAAGGTCAGTTGCATAACCAAACATTTGTGATAAAGGTACGTATGATCTAATGATTTGTACGCCATTTACCATTTCCATACCTTCTAAACGACCACGTCTAGAGTTGATATCTCCCATTACGTCTCCAAGATATTCCTCAGGTACTGTAACTTCAACTTTCATATATGGTTCAAGTAAAATAGCGTCACCTTTTCTCATAGCTTCTTTAAGTGCCATAGAAGCAGCAAGTTTAAATGCCATTTCGTTCGAGTCAACTTCATGGTAAGAACCGTCATACAGGTTTGCATGGATATCAACAACTTCATATCCACCCAAGATACCTGCCTTCATAGCGCCTTTAACACCATCTTCGATAGCGCCAAAGTATTCTCTTGGAACGGTACCACCAGTAACTGTAGATTCGAAAGAGAATCCTTTTCCAGCTTCAACTGGCTCAAATTTAATTTTAACATGACCGTATTGACCTCTACCACCTGATTGCTTAGCATACTTGTGGTCAATGTCAACTGGTTTTGTAATTGTTTCTTTGTAAGCAACTTGTGGCGCTCCAATGTTTGCTTCAACTTTGAATTCTCTCAAAAGTCTATCGACAATGATTTCAAGGTGAAGCTCACCCATACCGGCAATGATAACCTGTCCAGTTTCTTCATCTGTATAAGTTTTGAATGTTGGATCTTCCTCAGCGAGTTTCGCAAGTGCGATGCCCATTTTTTCTTGACCAGCTCTTGTTTTTGGCTCAATTGCCACACGAATAACTGGATCAGGGAATTCCATAGATTCAAGAATAATTTGATGATCTGGATCACAGAGTGTATCACCAGTAGTTGTATATTTTAATCCAACAGCTGCCGCGATATCGCCAGAGTAAACCTTTTCGATTTCTTCTCTTTTGTTTGCATGCATTTNNTTTGAAGGATACGACCAACTCTTTCCTTCTTATTTTTAGTAGAGTTGTGAACATATGAACCTGCATCAAGTGTTCCTGAGTAAACTCTAAAGAATGTCAATTTACCAACATAAGGGTCAGTCATGATTTTAAATGCCAACGCTGAAAATGGAAGCGCGTCATCAGATGGTCTTTCTACTTCGTTACCATCTTCATCAACACCTGTAATCGCAGCAACATCTGTTGGAGCTGGCATATATGCAAGGACTGCATCAAGCATTAATTGAACACCTTTATTTTTGTAAGCTGAACCACAAAGTACAGGAACGATTTCGTTGTTGATAGTTGCTTTTCTGAGGGCAGATTGAAGTTCTTCAACTGTCATTTCTTCGCCTTCAAGATATTTCATCATCAACTCTTCATCTGTTGACGCAATTGCCTCTACCATTTTTTCTCTATACTCAGTAGCGATATCAGCTAATTCTGCTGGAATTTCAATTCTGTCGATTTTCTCTCCAAGGTCATCTCTGTAATAAACAGCTTCCATGTTGATTAAATCTACTAAACCTTCATATTTATCTTCTGCACCAATTGGAATTTGAATTGGTACTGCATTTGCCTTTAAACGATCTTTCATCATGCCCACAACTCTAAAGAAGTCAGCACCAGTGATATCCATTTTATTTACAAACGCCATTCTTGGCACGCCGTATTTGTCAGCTTGTCTCCAAACTGTTTCTGATTGGGGCTCAACGCCACCTTTCGCACAAAATACTGCAACCGAACCATCTAATACACGAAGTGATCTTTCAACTTCAACTGTAAAGTCAACGTGACCCGGCGTATCAATGATGTTGATTCTTTTACCCTTCCAGACACAAGTTGTAGCAGCAGAAGTAATNNTGCTCTTGCTCCATCCAGTCCATTGTAGCAGCGCCTTCGTGAACTTCACCAATTTTATAGTTGATACCTGTATAATAGAGGATTCTTTCAGTAGTAGTCGTCTTACCGGCATCAATATGAGCCATGATACCAATATTTCTAGTATTCTCTAAGGAATATGCTCTACTCATATATATCCTCCCTTCTCATCTTAATCATATTGAAAAGAAAAATTGCAATTTTACCATCTGTAATGTGCGAACGCTTTATTAGCATCAGCCATTTTATGAGTATCTTCTCTCTTTTTAACTGCTGCACCAGTGTTGTTAGCAGCATCCATGATCTCTTTTGCCAATCTTTCTCTCATTGTTCTCTCGCCTCTTTTGCGCGAGTAAGTGATTAACCATCTAAGACCAAGTGTTTGTCTTCTTTCAGTTCTAACTTCCATTGGAACTTGGTAGTTAGTACCGCCGACTCTTCTAGCTTTAACTTCTAGAACTGGCATGATGTTGTTCATCGCTTCTTCAAAAACTTCTAAAGCATTTTTGCCTGTTTTTTCAGCGATTTGCTCAAATGCGCCGTAAACGATTGCTTGGGCAACACCTTTTTTACCATCATACATAACTTGGTTGATTAATTTTGATACTACCACACTTCCGTAGATTGGATCTGGCAGTACGCTTCTTTTAGGTACATTTCCTTTTCTAGGCACGATTCTTCCCTCCTTATAATGCGTTTTGGTCATTCATCGGTACTCGACAACTTAATGTCGTTTGTGCGATTTAACGTATTGAATTGTTTTTTAATGCTGGTTTATTGCTGATTTAATTACTATATAAAGCCCCTTCCTTGCGGAAGAGGCTGATTAACTTACTACTTTTTCTTTGGTCTCTTAGCACCATATTTGGATCTAGCTTGCATTCTGTTGTTAACACCAGCAGAATCAAGCACACCTCTTACGATGTGGTATCTACAACCTGGTAAGTCTTTTACCCTACCACCTCTTATTAAAACAACACTATGTTCTTGTAAGTTGTGGCCAACACCTGGGATATAAGCAGTTACTTCTAAACCGTTTGTTAATCTCACCCTAGCAACTTTTCTTAAAGCTGAGTTAGGTTTTTTAGGAGTTACAGTTTTAACGCTCGTACAAACTCCTCTTTTTTGAGGCGAACTCATTTTAACCGGTTTTCTCTTTAAAGTATTCATGCTTCTTTGTAATGCAGGTGCAGTTGATTTTTCTTCAATTGCAAGTCTTCCTTTTCTTACTAACTGATTTATAGTAGGCATTCCTTTACAGCACCTCCTTCCTTTGTTTTTATCTATTTTTCAATAACCGCTGTCGCAGCACCAACGTCAATATTACAGGCTCTTCCAAGTTCTTTCATCGTATCGACAAAGATAATTTCAACGTTCTTTTCAGTGGCAAGTTGTATAATGCGCCTAACAACATGCTGTTCAGCATCTTTTGCAACAAACACAAGTTTTGCCTGATCATTAATCAATATCTTAGTCGTTTGCTTAACACCAATGACTAATTTGGGGTTACCTGATAGTTCATTTATCTGCATACGGTGTCCCTCCTTGAAGTCGCCAATATGCACTTCATCATTTTAACACCATAAATTTTGACTGTCAACAAAATTTATGTTAAATACTCTTAAAGGATTATTCTAATTCCAATGAAAAAGTGTCTTTTGTCTTCACCGCTATATCTCTGTAATGTCTCATCCCCGTTCCAGCTGGAATCAGTTTACCAATGATAACATTTTCTTTAAGACCAAGCAGTCTGTCTTCTTTTCCATTAATAGCAGCTTCCGTTAACACACGTGTTGTCTCTTGGAAAGACGCTGCTGATAAGAACGATTCTGTTGCAAGTGAAGCCTTGGTAATTCCAAGAAGTGATCTCGAGCCAGTTGCAGGAATACCACCATCCAACTCTACTTGATCGTTGAGTTTATTGTACTCTTTAAGACTGATTACACTACCTGGCAATACCAGCGTGTCTCCCGATTCCTCCACTTTAACCTTTGAAAGCATCTGCTTAACGATGATCTCGATATGCTTGTCATTGATATCAACACCTTGAAGTCTATAAACTTTCTGAACTTCCTTGATGATATACTCTCTCACGCCTTTAACGCCTACAACTCTAAGGAGATCGTGCGGATTGATAGAACCCTCAGTAATCGGTTGTCCCGATTCTACGAAATCGCCCTCTTTTACTTTCAGTCTTGCGCCAAATACGATTTGAGAAGCATGTTGTTCACCTGAGTCTGATGTGATAACAACTTCTTTTTTCTTCTTTGTTTCTTTAAATGAAATCACGCCATCTATTTCTGCAATAACGGCAAGACCTTTAGGCTTACGAGCTTCAAATAGCTCCTCGACCCTCGGAAGACCTTGCGTGATATCGCCTCCGGCAACCCCGCCGGTATGGAATGTTCTCATTGTAAGCTGTGTTCCCGGTTCCCCGATAGACTGCGCTGCAATAATACCGACAGCCTCACCAATATGCACTGGCTTGCCAGTCGCAAGGTTGAGCCCATAACATTTTGAGCAGACACCATATTGCGTCTCACAGGTTAGAACAGATCTTATTTTTAATTTTTTATAACCTGATTTTACGATTTTTTCTGCGATTCTCTCAGAGATAATCTTATCCTTAGAACATAATAGTTCCCCTGTTTCAGGATGTAAAATATCTTCAACTGGATATCTACCTAAAATTCTCTCTTGAAGAGGTTCGATTAATTCATTTCCATCTTTAAACTCAACAACTTCTATTCCCGTTTCAGTTTGACAATCCATCTCTCTTACGATGACTTCCTGACTAACGTCAACAAGTCTTCTTGTGAGATACCCAGAGTCAGCTGTACGAAGCGCCGTATCTGCAAGACCTTTACGAGCACCTGTTGTGGAGATAAAGTACTCCAGAACCGATAAGCCCTCACGGAAGTTTGAAACGATTGGAATCTCAACTGTTTTACCAAGGGCATTGGCCATCAGACCACGCATCCCGGCAAGCTGTCTAATCTGGTTTTTCGAACCCCGCGCTCCTGAATCCGCCATGATTTTGATGTTATTCAGTGTTGAGAGGTTTGACATGAGTGCATCGGTTACTTCTTCTGTTGTCTTAGTCCAAGTTTGAATGATTTTTTCATATCTGTCTTCATCAGAGATTAGACCTCTTCTGTAAGCAACTTGATATTTATCAACAACTTCTCTAGCTTTAGAAATCAGTTCCTTTTTAGCTTCTGGAATCACCATATCCGATACGGATACTGTCACAGCACCACGTGTAGAGTACCTAAAACCAATGTTTTTAAGATGATCTAAAAGCTCGGCAGTCTTGGTGTTTCCATGTTCACTGAAACATCTTGCGATGATTTCTTCAAGACTTTTCTTCTTGCAAAGGAAATCTACTTCCAGCGCATACGGTTCTTTTTCTCTATCCACAAATCCTAAGTTTTGAGGTATATTCTCATTGAAAATAAATCTGCCTACTGTACTTTCCACGAGGATAAATCTATTTTCTTCTTTTATATAAGTTCTTAATTTAGCTCTAGTATGAAGATCTACCGCTCCATTGAAATACGCCAATTGAAGTTCTTCATAATCCTTGAAGACCATCATTTTTTCAGGTTGATCTTCTTTTTCATATGTCAAATAATAAGCTCCAAGTACCATATCCTGTGAAGGCGTTGTAATCGGTCTACCATCTTTAGGTGCTAAAATATTGTTTACCGAAAGCATTAAAAATCTTGCTTCTGCTTGCGCTTCAACTGAAAGCGGAACGTGAACCGCCATCTGGTCGCCGTCAAAGTCGGCATTGTATGCCGTACAAACAAGCGGATGCAGTCTGATTGCTTTTCCTTCAACTAAAACTGGCTCAAATGCCTGAATTCCTAGTCTATGCAGTGTTGGAGCACGGTTGAGTAAAACTGGATGTTCTTTAATGACATCTTCTACGATGCCCCAAACTTCTGGCTTAACCCTTTCCACCATTCTCTTTGCGCTTTTGATATTGTGAACATAGCCATCACGAACAAGGCGTTTCATGACAAAAGGCTTGAAGAGTTCAAGCGCCATTTTTTTAGGCAGTCCACATTGATAGAATTTTAGTTCTGGACCGACAACGATAACCGAACGACCTGAATAGTCAACACGCTTACCCAAGAGGTTTTGTCTAAAACGCCCTTGTTTCCCTTTCAAAAGGTCTGAAAGAGATTTAAGCGGTCTGTTACCAGGGCCTGTTACCGGTCTACCACGTCTGCCGTTATCTATCAGTGCATCAACAGCTTCTTGGAGCATTCTCTTTTCATTTCTAACAATAATATCAGGTGCACCAAGCTCCAACAGCCTTTTAAGACGGTTGTTTCTATTGATAACACGTCTGTATAAATCATTTAAATCCGCAGTTGCAAATCTGCCCCCATCAAGTTGAACCATCGGTCTAAGATCCGGCGGAATAACTGGAACGACATCGAGAATCATCCACTCAGGATCATTTCCAGATTGTCTAAAGGCTTCAACAACTTCAAGACGTCTGACGATTCTTACCTTCTTCTGTCCTGAGCTATCTTTAAGTTGTGCTTTTAAATCTTTTGCAAGCGCTTCCAAATCAACTTCTTGCAAAATCTCTTTGATTGCTTCTGCACCCATCATCGCTCTAAAAGCATTACCATATTTTTCTCTGTATTGGCCATACTCACTCTCAGTTAAGAGTTGTTTTTTTTCAAGGCTTGTTTCACCTGGCTCAATAACAATATAGGAAGCAAAATATAAAACTTTTTCAAGAGAACGTGGCGACAGATCCAAGAGAATCCCCATTTTAGACGGAATCCCCTTGAAATACCAAATGTGCGATACAGGAGCAGCAAGTTCAATATGTCCCATTCTCTCGCGACGCACTTTGGATTTAGTGACTTCAACACCACATCGATCACATACAACGCCTTTATATCTTACTTTTTTGTATTTACCGCAGTGGCACTCCCAGTCTTTTGTAGGTCCGAAGATCTTTTCACAGAAAAGACCTTCTTTCTCTGGTTTAAGTGTCCTGTAATTGATTGTTTCTGGTTTTTTGACTTCACCTTTTGACCAAGATCTGATTTTATTTGGTGAAGCTAAGCCTATTCTAATGGAATCAAAATTATTGAATTCGATCAAGGGCTACCTCTCCCTTCTAATAATCACTATTATTCTTCGTAGTCGTCATCATCTTCTGATAAGAAATCCTCTTCTGATTCTTCGTACGATTCCTCTTCCTCTTCAAGGTTCTCGTCAATAAACGAACCTGAATCGACATCATTGGTAATTTTCGCTTCTCTTAAAGCTGCATTATAATCCAATGCGTCATCGTCATCATCATCGCCAAGTTCAATTTCAATTTCACCAGCATCGTCTCTGAGAACTTTAACATCCAGAGCCAAAGCCTGAAGTTCTTTTATAAGAACTTTAAACGATTCAGGTATGCCCGGTTCAGGAATATTTTCACCTTTGACAATTGCTTCATATGCCTTGACACGACCAACGACATCATCCGATTTAACAGTTAAGATTTCCTGAAGTGTATGTGCTGCACCGTATGCTTCAAGTGCCCATACCTCCATCTCTCCAAAACGCTGTCCACCGAATTGTGCTTTACCACCTAGTGGCTGTTGAGTTACAAGTGAATAAGGTCCCGTAGATCTAGCATGAATCTTATCATCAACAAGGTGATGTAGTTTCAGCATGTACATGTAGCCCACTGTTACAGGGTTGTCAAACGTTTCGCCTGAACGACCATCTCTAACAATCAGTTTGCCATTTCCAGGATAACCGGCTTCTTCGAGAATTTGTTTAATTTGTGATTCTTTCGCACCGTCAAATACTGGCGTCGCAACCTTCCAACCTTTTTTCTTGGCAGCGAGCCCCAAGTGGACCTCAAGTACCTGTCCGATGTTCATACGCGAAGGTACGCCCAATGGGTTCAGTACGATTTGAAGCGGTGTTCCATCTTCTAAGAACGGCATGTCTTCCACAGGTAGAATTCTTGAGATAACCCCTTTATTACCGTGGCGACCCGCCATCTTATCACCGATGTTGATTTTACGTTTTTTAGCAATATAAACGCGAATCAGTTTGTTGACACCTGGAGACAACTCATCTCCATTTTCTCTCTCAAACTTCTTAACATCTACTATAATTCCAGATTCACCATGAGGCACTCTAAGAGATGTGTCTCTAACTTCTCTGGCTTTTTCACCAAATATCGCTCTGAGGAGTCTTTCTTCCGCAGTGAGTTCTGTTTCACCTTTTGGTGTTACTTTACCCACTAAGATATCTCCCGAATTTACTTCAGCACCTATTCTAATAATACCTTCAGCATCAAGATTTTTAAGTGCATCTTCTCCGACATTTGGAATATCTCTTGTAATTTCTTCAGGTCCGAGTTTTGTGTCTCTCGCTTCCGATTCATACTCTTCAATATGAATTGAGCTGAGTTTGTCTTCCATAACCAGTTCTTCACTCAGTAGAATCGCATCCTCATAGTTATACCCTTCCCAAGTCATAAATCCAATTAGGAGGTTTGTTCCGAGTGCAATTTCACCATCTTCTGTGGAAGGCCCATCTGCTATAATATCGTCAAATTTAACCAATTGGCCTTTTTTGACGAGTGGTTTTTGATTGATACAAGTCCCTTGATTGGATCGTTTGAACTTCAAGAGCTTATGTCTGTATTTGCGCTTGTCTTCAGTTCCTCTGATGACAATTTCATCAGCGGATACGTACTCAACAACGCCATCTACCACAGCTTTGATAACAACACCAGAATCTTTTGCCGCGATGTGCTCAATTCCAGTTCCAATAATTGGCGCTTCCGCTCTAACGAGTGGAACTGCCTGACGTTGCATGTTGGATCCCATGAGGGCACGGTTGGCGTCATCGTTTTCAAGGAACGGAATCATTGCAGTTGCAACTGAAACCATTTGTTGCGCCGAGACTTCAACCAAATCGACTTCCGCAGCTGGGAATTCTTTGATATCAGAACGTCTACGAGCAACAATTCGGTTGTTGACAAATTTGTTGTCATCGCCCAATGGCTCATTCGCAGGCGCTACTATATATTTTTCTTCCACGTCGGCTGTGATATAGATAATATCATCTGACACAACACCAGTGGCTTTATTGATTTTTCGATATGGCGATTCAATGAATCCATACTCATTAATACGAGCAAACGTACTGAGTGACCCAATCAAACCGATATTCGGACCTTCAGGCGTTTCAATAGGGCACATTCTTCCGTAATGGGAGTGATGCACGTCACGAACCTCGAAGCCTGCTCTCTCTCTGGAGAGACCGCCAGGTCCAAGAGCCGAAAGTCTTCTCTTATGTGTCAATTCAGCAAGCGGATTGGTTTGATCCATGAATTGAGAAAGCTGAGAGCTTCCAAAGAATTCTTTAATTGCCGAAACAACAGGTTTAATATTGATAAGCGCCTGTGGCGTTATCGCTTCCATGTCTTGGATGGTCATTCTCTCACGAACAACCCTCTCCATTCTTGAAAGACCAATTCTAAATTGATTTTGCAAGAGTTCACCCACGGAACGAATACGTCTATTGCCCAAATGGTCAATATCGTCCACAAGTCCAACACCAGAATTGAGGTTTAAGATGTAGCTAAATGACGCGATGATATCCGCATGGATTATATGTCTAGGTACAAGTTCAGACATTCTATCTTCCATCGCAACAATTCTATCCTGTTCCGATTCATATGTGTCAAGTATTTCTTTTAATACTGGATAGTACACTTTTTCCTTGATGTTGAGTTTAGGGCTCGTAAAATAAGTGGCCATATCTACAAAGTGATTTCCAATAACTCTGACCATCTTTTCGTCATCGCCATAGATATCCACACAGCAAATACCTGCATTTTCAATAATGCCAGCCATTTCAATGCTTATTTTTTCATCTTTTTCTACGAGGATTTCACCTGTTTGGGGATTGATTATATTTTCTGCTGCAACGCGTTCCTCAATACGGTTTGACACGCCTAACTTCTTGTTAAACTTGTATCGACCGACTTTGGCCAAATCATATCTCTTGTCGTCAAAGAACAAGGAGTTGATCAAATTGCTCGCACTTTCAACTGTAGGCGGTTCACCTGGTCTTAATTTTTTATAGATTTCGATGAGACCTTCTTCATAGTTAGAAGTACTGTCTTTGTCAAGTGTTCTGATTAGTTTTTCATCTTCTCCAAACAAATTCAGAATTTCAGTATTTGTCTGATAGCCTAAAGCTCTAATCAAAGTAGTGGCAGGCAACTTTCTAGTCCTGTCAATTCTGACAGATACAATGTCATTTGAATCGGTCTCATACTCAAGCCATGCACCACGATTTGGAATAATCGTACTCGAGTAGAGCTTTGTACCAACCTTATCGATCTTAACGTCATAATAAGGTCCCGGTGATCTAACCAGCTGACTGACTATAACCCTTTCAGCGCCATTAATTATAAATGTACCTTTTTCCGTCATCAATGGGAAATCGCCCATAAAGACTTTTTGTTCTTTGATTTCGCCCGTTTCCTTATTAATGAAGCGAACTTGAACTCTTAAAGGCGCTGCATAGTTAACGTCTCTCTCCTTACACTCTTCAACTTCATACTTTGCATCTTCATCAAGTTCATAATCAATGAACTCAAGTCTCAAATTACCAGTATAGTCTTCGATTGGAGAGATGTCCTTGAAAGCCTCTTTAAGCCCTTCTTCCAAAAACCACTCATAAGATTTTCTTTGAATCTCAATTAAGTTTGGTTTTTCAAGCAGCTCATTAATTCTTGCGAAACTCATTCTTTTAGTTTTTCCGAGCATTACAGGTTGTGGCATTAAACTTTTCACCCCTTGTGTAATTAAAAATGTTGTATCATAAAAGGAACTAATCCTTTTTTAACTTCCTCACTATAAGATTTAAAACGCAAAAACTCCATTTTAAACATACTTATAGCATTATAGAATAATATCACACTTCAACCGCCGTGTCAACATTATTTTATAGGTTTGTTTAAAATAGAGTTTTTCATTTTTGTCATATTTGGAAAAGTGGCTGTTATCAGCCTTTTGATTCAGTTGGATTTTAAATATCAAATAGCCACCCGTGTGGTATACACCCAAGGGTGGCTATCATATGCAGTTTGAATTATTTTAATTCGATTGCTGCTCCAGCTTCTTCTAATTTAGCTTTCATATCATCAGCTTCTTCTTTAGAAACGCCAGCTTTAACAACTTGTGGAGCTCCATCTACTAAATCTTTAGCTTCTTTTAAGCCAAGACCAGTGATTTCTCTAACCACTTTGATAACGCCGATTTTTTTAGCACCAGCATTTGCTAATACTACATCAAATTCTGATTTTTCTTCAACAGCTTCACCAGCGCCAGCACCAGCTGCAACTGCAACTACAGGAGCAGATGCAGATACACCAAACTCAGCTTCACACGCTTCTACTAATTCTTTAACTTCTAAAATACTCATGCCTTTGATAGCTTCAATAATTTGCTCTTTAGTCATTTTACACCTCCGGAATTTTTAACGAACTTTTAAATTAAGCCTCTGCTTCTTTTTCTTTAATAAGATTTGATAAGAAATAAGCAAAGTTTGAAATTGGAGCCTTGACGCTTCCAAGGAATCTTCCAATAAGAACTTCTTTTGATGGTAACTCTGCGATTTGAAGAATCTGTTCAAGATTACAATAGTTGCCTTCAACAACACCTGATTTAAGTTCAAGGTTTTTATGTGTTTTAGCAAACTCTTTAACAATTTTAGCTGGTACAACTGCATCTTCAATGCCAAATGCAATTGCATTAGGACCAGTCAAATCTTGAGATAACGATTCAAATGATGTATCTTTGATAGCCAGTTTTACTAAGTTATTTTTATAAACTTTGTATTCTACTCCAGCTTCTCTGAATTTGCTTCTGAGTTCAGTAGCTTCTTCAACCGTTAACCCTCTGTAATCTACAAGAACAGCAGACTTAGCAGCAGAAAATTTTTCTTTGATCTCTTCAACAACTACTTTTTTGTTTTCAAGATTCTTTGACATTTGTCCACCTCCTTGATTATTTTGTGTCTCAACATTTAAGCAACATGGGCTCTAATGAAATTCTCGCTTGTATTCACAAGCAGTTCATCATTAAAAAAGCCTCTCTTCCGTAGACAAGAGAGGCTATAATTTATCGAAATAAACTATTTATCCTTACCTCGGTAGGAAATTAAGCATTCGCACCTACTGTCTACGGTTTACATTCAATTTTGTTTAAAATTACAACAAACAAATTTTATCAGATAAATACCAATTTGTCAATTATAATTTTGCTGCGTTAACTTTGATACCAGGACCCATTGTTGTTGCTAAAGTAACGCTCTTTAAATAAGTTCCTTTAGCAGCAGCTGGTTTAGCTTTAACTACGGCTTCGATTAACGCATTCATATTTTCAAGAAGTTTAGCTTCTTCAAAAGATGCTTTACCAATTGAAACGTGAATGATGTTAGTCTTATCCAATCTGTATTCTACTTTACCTGCTTTAATTTCGTTAACAGCTTTTTCGATATCAAAAGTAACTGTTCCTGATTTAGGGTTTGGCATTAACCCTTTTGGACCTAACACTCTACCAAGTCGTCCAAGTTGACCCATCATGTCTGGTGTTGAAACGATGATATCATAATCAAACCAGCTTTCATTTTGGATCTTAGCGATGATGTCTTCTGCTCCAACGAAATCCGCGCCAGCTTTTTCAGCTTCAGCCGCCTTCTCACCTTTTGCAATAACAAGCACTCTTTTCGTTTTGCCAGTACCATGAGGTAATACGATAGCGCCTCTTACTTGTTGGTCTGCATGTCGACCATCGACCCCTAATTTAATGTGTAATTCTACAGTTTCATCAAATTTAGCTTTAGCAGTTTGCTTTACTAATTTTAATGCTTCATCAAGTTCATATAATCTGTTTCTTTCAACAATTTTAGAAGAATCTTGATATTTCTTTCCTTTTTTAGGCATTTTAATTCCTCCTCTGTGGTTTTAACGGTAATTCCTCCCACTACAAAAAACAAACGTGTATGGATTAATCTTCTACTATGAAGCCCATACTTCTTGCTGTACCTTCAATCATGCTCATAGCTGCTTCAACACTACCAGCATTTAAATCAGGCATTTTAAGTTCAGCAATTTCTCTTACTTTAGCTCTTTTTACAGTAGCTACTTTCTTTTTGTTCGGTTCACCTGATCCGCTTTCTACGCCAGCTGCTTTTTTAAGTAAAACTGCTGCCGGAGGCGTTTTAGTGATGAATGTGTAAGATCTATCTTGGTATACAGTGATTACTACCGGAATGATCAAACCAGCTTGATCAGCTGTTTTAGCGTTGAATTCTTTACAGAATTGCATAATGTTGACACCTTGTTGACCTAAAGCAGGACCAACTGGTGGCGCTGGTGTAGCCTTACCTGCAGGAATTTGTAACTTTACTAGACCTGTAACTTTTTTAGCCATTTACAGTGCACCTCCTTGTATTACTAATTTTTCTCTACTTGATCGAATTCTAGTTCGACCGGGGTTTCTCTACCAAACATTGAAATCAATGCTTTTATAGAGTGTTTTTCCAAGTGAATCTCTTCAACAGTTCCGATAAAACTTTCAAACGGTCCTGAGATAACGGTAATCGAATCGCCGATTTCAAAATCGACTTCAATTGAACGTTTTTCCAGTCCCATTGTCAGCACTTCTTCTTCTGTCAAAGGAATCGGTTTGGAACCCGGACCAACAAAGCCGGTTACGCCACGAGTATTTCGCACAACGTACCAAGATTCATCAGTCATAATCATTTTTACCAACGCATAACCTGGGAAGATTTTTTTAGATTTATCTTTTCGTTTGCCGTTCTTGATCTCGACGACGAGCTCAGTTGGGACGACAACTTCCAAGATAACATCCTCCATGCCTCTATTTTCAACGATTTTTTCGATGTTTGCCTTCACTTTGTTTTCATGTCCTGAATACGTGTGGACAACATACCATCTCGCTTGATTAGTTTCCGCCATGTTCTCTCGGTTTAAAACCTCAACCTCCTCCCATTGCTATTTGTTTAGCCTAAGCAAACAAGTTAAATAAGAATTTGAAGATAGCGTCTAGAAGGCCAATTGTGACCGCAGAAATTAAACACATCGCTAATACAACAAGTGTATATTGCCATACGTCTTTTCTTGTTGGCCAAGTTACCTTTTTAACTTCACTTCTTACACTTTTAAAAAACTTGCCTGCGCCTGGTTTCTTTTCTTTTAAATTACTAGAAGCCATTTATTTCAACCCCTTATTTAATATTTGAAACTATTACTTAGTTTCCTTATGAAGCGTGTGTTTTTTACAGAATTTGCAATATTTATTCATTTCAATTCTGTCTGGGTTGTTCTTTTTGTTTTTTGTAGTGTTGTAATTTCTGTTTTTGCACTCAGTACATGCTAATGTGATATTAACTCTCATCTTGACACCTCCTACAACGATTATTGTCCGTGCCTGGCAATGCACACTATACTCCACTATAACATTACTAATTTAACCTATCACAATTACCCCTTATTGTCAACAAAACTTTGGGCTTTTGAGGCTTTAAACTTTTGGTAACATTTCAGCAATGTTTTAAGTTAAATAAGGACTAGTAGCCACTAGTCCTTATCTTCTAATTTAGCTTGTTAGAAAATATAGTTTAGTCTGATTTAGTTTAATTTACCTATAGTATTTTATACTACTTCTTATTTTTTTTCAACAAAAGTTTTAAAGTAAGAAGAATTTTTATTTTCTTATTGAGTAATTTTGTTAACGTTACCAGCTCCAACTGTTCTTCCGCCTTCACGGATTGAGAATCTTACACCTTCTTCAATCGCGATTGGTGCGATCAGTTCGATGTTCATTTCTACGTTATCGCCAGGCATACACATTTCTACGCCTTCTGGTAAGTCAATTGAACCTGTTACATCTGTTGTTCTGAAGAAGAATTGTGGTCTGTATCCTTTGAAGAATGGAGTATGTCTTCCTCATTCATCTTTAGTTAATACGTACACTTCAGCTTCAAATTGAGTGTGTGGTTTAATTGATCCTGGTTTTGCAAGAACTTGTCCTCTTTCAACATCATCTCTTTCAATACCTCTTAATACTAACCCAGCATTATCTCAAGCTTGTCCTTGATCTAATGATTTGTGGAACATTTCAACTCCTGTTACAGTAGTTTTTCTAGTATCTCTGATACCAACGATTTCAATATCATCACCTACTTTAATAAGTCAAGTTTCAATTTTACCAGTAACTACAGTACCTCTACCTTTAATTGAGAATACATCTTCAACAGGCATTAAGAAAGCT
>DKFC01000066.1:9867-11001 GCA_002452745.1 Firmicutes bacterium UBA6806 | reverse complement strand
ATTATTATGTTCCAATCTAGCCCTCCTTCTCCATATGTAGCTTCAATTCATCAGGCACTGTCTGACGTTTATAAGTGAACTATTCGGTAATTCCAGATAGTTCATCATTCTCTGTTCCTAATTATCATTTTAATTTTATCACAGTAGATAATTAGGAGCTACTTAAACCTCGTTCTATTTTGTATTTTATTTCCAACTCAACTTTGATCTTGATGAATTCTTTTTCTGAAATCATCTTTTCATCAAGCAGGCTGGAAATAATGCCCCCATAGGGCGAGACACAAAATTGAAAAAAAGCTATAATGAGAGCATGAGAAAACGAAACCATTACACGGCAGAATTTAAAACAATGGTAGTCCTAAAGTTATTATCTGAAGCTTCAACAGTGAGCGAATTATCAGCAAAATATGATGTTAGTCCAGTGATAATTACTCGCTGGAAGAAAGAACTCTTGGATTGAGCATCTGATATATTTAAGAAGGAAACACCAGATTCCGAAAAAAACTTGTAGAAAAAGAAGCACATATAGCTGAATTAGATCAAAAAGTTGGCCAACTGACCTATGATGAGGTCGACTGGATGAAAAAAATCTACAGAAATCCTCGGACCCGACTTCAAGAAAAAGTCACGTTGATTTAGATGATGATAGAATAACAATTAAACGTCAGGCCGAGCTATTGAGCATCAATAGAAGTAGCCTTTATCGTGATGCACTTAAAACAAAGGTATATACTGAGCTGGATATTTTTATTACGAATCGAATTGATGAACGCCCCACAGCACATCCAACCTGGGGATACAGAACAATCACATTTGATAAAACACAGGTCAGCCACTCGAAAGGCTAGACGCAAACACATCAAGTTTACTCTTGCAAAGATTGCAGTAATTGTGAACTAAAGCCGAACTGTTTACACAAATACGATGAAGACTAGCACCGTGATAAAACCAAAGTGATAAAAGTCAATAAATGCTGGGACGGTTTAAAAGAAAATTCACACAATAATATACACAGTGACAGGGGTATTCTAAACAGACAAATTCTTTCCATTTGAACAGAAGGTTTCTTTGGAAATATGAAAGCAAACGATGACTTTAGACAGTTTAACCATCGTTCACAAGATAAAGTACTAA
>DKFC01000066.1:0-9838 GCA_002452745.1 Firmicutes bacterium UBA6806 | reverse complement strand
GAAAAATTGACCAAACAGCATAATTTTAATTATGACAATCGCCTCTGAATCAAACCTGTTTTTGTTATGCTCAAAAATCAGGCATAAGTGAGATAAAAACAAAACCCAGATAAAAAATGCTGGAAAAGACTCAACGTAAGCCTCATTTCTAGCATTTCTTCATGTTGATTGTTTTTCAGGGGTCAATTAGGTATTTTCCCGATTGCCCCTCTAAACTTGAAATTCATTTTACTATTCAATTATCCTGTTTTGACTAACATTGACTATTCTTAAGCGTTTCTATTTTTCATCCCTCTTCCGATGCTTATCATCGAAAGAAACTCATCTGCTCCGTCTCCTCAAATCGCATCAGAGAATCTGGGGATTCCGACTTGAAATAGGCAGTATTCAGTGTTTTGGACACGTCCATGATTTGCTTGTCTGAATCACTGGATATTCTCAGTTTGCCACTGTAGACCACTGGAAAATACTCTGTCACGAACTGCCCTTCTGCATGGGCAGTTACGGTGATCATCTGGAAGCCGAGATTCTCCGCAACAAAGAACACCGGGTCAAGAACATGTTTGCTGGATGCCTTACCGAAGGGATTATCTAGAAGCACTGTTCGGTGTCGCTTCTGCGAAGCAGACATGTATTGTTTCTTCTCAGCGAGATAATTCAGTATACTTAGAAAAAGGGTCATATTCTTACTCCATCTCTCACCACCTGACCATTTGTTAGAAAGCTCCCATGTCATCGGCGCCTGACCGACTTTCAGATCGTTTGTCACCTTTCTACACTTTATCTTGATCCGCTTGTCTCCCAGTAGTCTCATGATGAGATTTTTGATACTCAACTTTTCCTCAATATACTGGCGGATGGACTCACGATCTACCTTTTGATCATCTGTTAGTTGCTCGCTTTTCCTGTCATAATCTTCCACCAGTCTGTTAATGTACCTTCTAAGCTCTTCCTTCGCTTCTATCTCATCCCACCTTGGAATCTGAAAAACAAAAATTT
Organism: Firmicutes bacterium UBA6806; assembly: GCA_002452745.1. Classification (GTDB taxonomy): domain Bacteria; phylum Bacillota; class Clostridia; order Peptostreptococcales; family Acidaminobacteraceae; genus Fusibacter_A. The sequence goes on along the minus strand of DKFC01000066.1, from coordinate 8,839 downwards.
GCTTTGGCACCCCATCTACTTTAATCTTGGTCTTGGTCTGAATATCATCGATTTCGTCAATGACATTTTTAGCGTATGTCATTAAATGAGACAGGAACGTCTGAAGTTCTGCATCGCTCTCACGGCGGTCATCTTCTGCCAATTTGATGTTCTTGTTCAAGAGGCTCTCCATGCTCTTCTGGTATTCCAAAAGCTCGCTGTAACTCTGCTTCTTCTCAATACCTTTGACCGCTGTTTCTTTGAGTCTCGGCTCTCTGATCGAGTTTTTACAAAAATCCAAATACTCCCTCATTTTGCTGTCCATATGAGCCTTCATCCGGATGTAGGTATCTGCTTGTTGTGACAATTTCTGCTTGAGCCTACCGATAAACCTCTTATTGTCATATTCAAAATCCAGAAAAGTGTTTCTGTCATATTCGCCTATCACCATGGATGCAAAGGAGTGCTCTGCGGCCAAAACTTCAAGTTCATGACTTGTTTCTCTATATAGCCTAATCCACTCCAAATTCATATCGCTTTGGTTCTGCAACTCCTTTTTGCGGGCAGCCAGTTGATGCAATTCATTCTCTAACTGGTTCTCAGCCGTCGGGATATCTTCCTCAAAGACGTATAGATCACCAAACCGCTTTTCGATAGGTTTGAATTTCTCGTCCCTGCTTCCCTTTTTTCGCTCTAAATCCAATTTGACATGTTCCGTTTTGCCGTTTATTTCTTCATATTCCCGTTCGAATTTTACCGATTTCTCCTGCAAAGCGTCAAACTCAGTTTCATAATGAATTCTAGCTACTTCTATTGGATACTTGGCTCCCAATTTCTGACGTTTCAGTTTCGCCTCATTCTTTTGCAAATCCTGTTTTTCACGCTCAATCCTTGATGTGATATCAGCAGCTTGTCCCCTGAAGCCTTTTAGCTGGTCATCCAGAGTATTAAGCCTGTCCTTTAATACGTCAAACACTTCTGCTGAGTAGACCACCTCTGTCTCTTTGACTCGAAGATAAAGCTCGTCCGCTTTAAGACTGTTCAGTCTATGGTTCAACATAGATAGCGAATCTTTGACTTCCTCAAGAATCCCTTCTTGAATCTCAAGCTCTCTATTCAGCCGCTGGGTTTCGAGGTTCAACCGATCAAGAATTTTGTTTTCCTCCCATACCTTTTGATCCGCTGCTTTCTTCTCCTTGATTTTCTGCATGAATTCCGTCAACAAGTCATAATTTTTTAAGACAGTCTGTTTTTCTTGAGTCAGTTCATTCAAATTGCGGTCGATCCGCTCAGATTCCTGACTCATTATAGATTTCTCATCTTCAATCCAGCTAGTTTCCGCCTTAAGTTCTTTCAGCCTAACTTCGAAGAGGCTGATTTTCTCGATAGCCTCAGTATATGCTGCATAAGGGTATCTTTCATAATAGTCATAAACCTTTTCGCTCAGGTTATTCATCTTCTGAAGCTTATTGCCTATCTCTTCACGTTTCTCCTTAGCGATGGCAGCCTCTTCCAGTGTATCTCGTTTCCATATTTCGAAGTTTGACGAGTCAAGGTTGTTCTTCCATATTTCAGGGAATATTCCATTTTCAGTAACGATATCCTGAACGCCTTTTTCTGCTATCGCCTGCACCTCAGAAGTCGTCAGTACAACAACAGGATGAGTCAATTCGCTGTTCAGACCGTTGATATAGTCGACCACCTTCGCTTTGTCTTTCTCGGTTGTCACGACCGTGTTAGCCCAAAACGGATACTGTTGATATAGAAGGTCCATATCATTACCCATGGCCTTAAGATTCTTTATAAGATACATGGTTCCATGTTCCACATACGACACCTGATTGCTTATGCCTCGAAGCCGTCTTGCTAGATAGGGGTCTGCCGTAAAGAAAGGTGCATCTACGTATAGATCGGCTAGACGGCTACTGATACGCTCCCCCGTCAATCCTTCCTCGTATTCATGCTCTAGCTTGCTCATCCGATCTTTTAGGCTGTTCCTGATTGTAGGCTCCTTGCTATAGATTGAGTCGAAGATACCAAGATTGAAAAAACTCAACTCCAGTTCATCAATCAGCTTATCCTGTTGCCCCTTCATAGAAGTCAGTTCTGTCTCGATTTTGGTTTTTTCGTTACTAACTTTAAGGACTTCTTTGCTGCATCTATCCTGTTTACCATCCATTTCCACGGTCCTGTCTGCAATCTCTTTCTTTCTAAGCTGTAACTGCCTAGACTCCGCTTCAATGGCTTCCATCCTGTTCTTCGACCTTCGTAAGACTTCTTCGACATCGCTTTCGACAAAGGGTTCATAGATTTCATTTGTAATCTGATTCATTCGTTTTTGGCAGTTTTCAGACGTTGACTGATGCGCACTGATTTCACCGATTGTTTGGTTGATCTCCTTGTTCTTGCTCTTGATTTGCTCTTTAATAACCACTATAGTTTCAGCTTCCCTATCTCTCTGTGCTTCAGCGATACTTCTATCTTTCTCCAACCCATGAAAAGTATTAGCATAGCATCCATGAATATGAGCCAGAGTTTCATCCACTTTTTCTCGCAAGTCGATTTCCTCATTGCTCTGTTCGATGGTAGTCAGTTGATCTCTAAGACTTTTAACCTGCTGTTCATGGAATGACCGTTCATCTTCCAACTGCGTAATCTCAATATTTTGCATACGCATACAGGCGTCGTCCAACAGTTGCTTCTTGTCTGAGCCTTGCTTGATCAACTCGTTAAGCTCAGCATCCCGATGCAGTATTTCCATATCCAGACAAAGTATATCCAATGACAGGGTTTTATGATCATGCTCTTCCATGACTATGTGATATTGATGCCACTCATCTTCCAAGGCTGTTTTTTCCTTTTCTCTGCCTTCAAGTGCTTCCAGTATATATTTGTTAAAAGCTTTCGCCTCTATTTTGACTTCGTTATAAACCTTTAGAGCAGCATCCAGTTTGCTGTACTCACCAACATATTGGTCAACTTTATCTTTAATCGCCTGAAATTGCTCAATCTCCTCCACCAGCCGCTTATTTTGTTTAAAATGCTCTCTCTGCTTTTCAAATGTTTGCACAAAATCGATCCGAACACTGCCTTGAAGGGCATCTTCTACCGTCGGAATCAGAAGATTGTTCACCAGCTGTTGTGTTGTCGCGCAGTGGTCGAAAAATTTCTCGATATCGCCTTCCGAGCTGTTAATCATGGCAATTTTATACCATTCGCTTGGAATGATCTTGAAATTCTCCTCAATGTACTGATGATACTCTGTTTTCGTAGCAAAGGTTTCTGCTGTCAGATATTGTTGCTTCATCTTAGAATAGTATTCGCTAATTTCGCCTTTGCTGGCAGGCCGTTCGCTAAAATCCTTGTTTTTGATGACAAAAGGGATATCTTCAATACTGTTCTTCTCTTCCGGACCATAACTGAATACATATTTATAGGATTTCAAAGTGTTGTTCTCAATATATAAGGATACAGCCGTCAAGCCATAACGCCTCGGCTTTTCATTCAAGATCCATTCAATGGCCACATGCGCAGGACTATTGTCAAGAACTAGCGTCTCCTTGATTTTCCGGTCTGCCAGATCAGCATGAGGTATGACTGCCTGTAAAACCGTCTGCAAGAATACAGTTTTGCCTCCACCGTTTTCCAGAAGAAAAATACCGTTTTCGCCATCGAACCTGAATATTTGGTTATTATACCTTTTCGCGTTGTTCTCATATACGACATTTGTCAGTCTAATTCTGGATATTGTCGGCATTTCCGGTGTCCTCCCCTCTGAATTCCTCGTACTCTGAAAATTTGTAGATGACTTCCATGATTCCCCTGTTATATTCAAAGTCCATAAAAAACCACTGGACGATCACTTTCGTTTTTTCAGTCAGCTCCAGTTCTTCTTCACCAATCTCTCTAGCTAACCCCTGCTCAATCATGAACTTCGCTGCAATCATCATGAAGCTTTTCCTGGATACGGTTCTGGCTGTCTGTTTTTTTACATCTTCCTTGATAATATCGATTGAATCCCATTGCGCGATGATGCCATTCCAATTATACTCATATTCTTGTTCCAATAGTTCTAAAGACTCTTCATCCATCTGCTTAAGCCCTTGGATGCGCTCATCCAGGCTTTGCATCCATCCATCCACAGTCAGAAAGTCTCTAGTAGCTTGTTGAGTCTGATAGCTATCATAAAACTCTCCAATGAAGATAATAATTGCCACATACAGAAGATAGATATCCATATTCGTAGCTCTGGCAGGTAAGTACTTGTCCTTGATTTCCTGATTGGTTATATGGTAATCCGAATTCACCGTCAGTGGAATTAAGTAGATATGATCGCCGGCTGACAAAATGGTCGTTCCCATAGCTTCTGCAAACTCTGTAATGATGCCACGCACAGATTCATCCATATAACCTGGCGCCTCGTCTTTACTGACTACGCCTTTTGAACTCAGATCCTGATAAATCATAAACGCTTCCATCATATTTTTCTCATTCATAGCACACCCCTTCCTACCTCGTAGTCATTACAAGTAACATATCCGATATCTCAATCCCATCGGCTTCAATGACTCTTCCCGATAATTCCCTGATTTCAAGTATCCGCCCCTCCCAGGGAATTAATGCCATTGCGTCAGAAAAAATATGTTCGCGTTGCCCTTTAACTAAGTCAATATCAATTGGGGACAGCTGGTGAAGCAGAACAGCCATTTCATAGACCTCTTTCATACCGGAAAGCTCCGAGTTCATATCTGCAATAATTTCACTCAGCTTCGCTGGCTTATCCTCTTCAAGTTTCCTGTATATATTAGAAAAAATAATCCGATACAAACGTTTCCGTTCCTCAAGTTCTTCTTTATTCTCCTCGAACGCATATTCTAGAAAAGCATTGAACTTCTCTTCATACTCACTCTTCTGAATCCTTTGTCTGGCAAACAGTGCTAGCGGTGACCAGACTCTAACCTTGCTCATCCCCAGGAACGGCTTGGCAATGAGCTTAGTTTCCATAAATGGGATCGGCTCATTCATGATCTTGCCAACGATTTCCTTCTTGAAATTGAAGGAAGTCAAGCCAATGAAATACATGGATTCCCTCGCCGCCTGAAGAGTCGTTGTTTTAAGCTCAATACTGTCATCCAATAGTCTTGAATGTAGATTATGTACATCGTTCAGCTCGTTGTCCACCTGTATAATTGCCTTGTAGGCTTTCATGTCCTTATTGCTATGATCCATATCCTGTTCATAATGTTTCTTGGTTTCATGAACGAAAGCTGTCAATTCCTGAAACTCCTCATGTTCTCTCCTGAGCCTTGTATTAATGTCATCAATCAGAGTCTTGTAACGTTCGTAAACTTCATCCGATACGATATTGCTCTGAATCTCGTGTTTGATGGCAACAATTTTGTCTCTAATGTTATGCACACTGATTCTCATCTCGTCGATTTGTCTTAGTGCTCCACTGAATTCCCCTTTTTCCAACTGTTTTCTCAGAATCAGCTGGCTGATGGAGATTTGAAATTCATTATAATATTCTTTGGATGCAAAGACCAACTCAAGCCCTTGTTCATCAAGAGTATAGTACTGATGGTTCTTCTCCTTATCCCAGCCACTAACCTTGAGATAACCGATCTCCAGATAATCCAACTCACCCGTTTCAAAGTTCATGAACTCTTTCCGGTTTCTCTTGCCTCCTGCTGGTCTGAGTATTCCGATCATTTGTCTTGCCATGTCAATATAGTCACTATCCGACAGCACATAGAACTGTTGTGTGGCATCCTTGAGATATCCTGCCAGTTCATTGCCGCCTGAAGTTTTTGTTCTTGTGAGCATACACTCGAAGAAGAAGAGCAGTGTTAATAGCATCATGCCATAATAGTCTATATCGTTGTCTAGACTGTCCTTTTTTTTCTTGTTGCTTGCCTGAGTGAAAACGTCAAAGAGAGTAATTCTTCCCATCCGTTCCTTGTACCCAGCAATCGAATCTCTATAATCCATTGATTTTCTCCCGTCTGCTACCTATCATAATCTCAACAAGTTCCGCTTGTGACAGTACTTCCTGAGGCTGATAACAACCGTTTTCCAACATAACTTCGATGTAGTTCGGATCAAAGTTGTTCAAATTAAAGCCGTTATCCGTTTTCTCCAGCTCTTCTATAAACGAACGTATCCTTGTTTTGCTACACGTCTGATTCGTCTTTCCACTTGATTGCTTATGCCTGTTCAATTGGCTATAGAATTCCTTAGCAGGTATAATTGCTTTGCCAAACCGTTCCTTCAGGGAGCAAAAAATGGCTATCCCCTCTTTATCAACATCACCAAAGTAAAGAAACTCATGACTCTGTCCAAAAGGGTATTGCCTGTAGAACATCTCCAGCCCACTAGTGATCTTCCATCCTTGTCCATATATCAGGGTACTATATTTTGACTTTTCAATTACATCCATTAAATGGATATAAGGCGTCTTGTTCTCTATAATCAGATGTCTTTGTCGAACCTCTCCAATTTGATTTCTGTTAATGGAAAAAGCGATTGGGTCTGGATTCCTGTCAATAGCAAGCATATCCCATAAACGCAGTCGCTCAAGCACCTTCTTACCCAAACCTTTTTCAATCCATTTTTCGTTCCCAGTGAATAAAAAAGAAACTTCAGGCGCGAGCTTTCCTTTTGGCAAATCATGGTATTCTAGATAAGTACTAATCATGTCGATATAAGGTTCATCCTGCTCAAAAACCTCAAGAGGCAAGGGAAAATAGGCTTCAAGAGACAATAATCTGTGTGATTTAAATACTTTTTCATTGATTCGGTTCCTTTTGCTCTCTTCAAGTGCACCTTTATTGATTCGATATCTGTTGGCAAGTGGTTTGGAAAAACCGTTAGTACCTGAACTCGCTACCGCCTCTATAATCCCAGAATCTATTAACGCCATGACCTCCCGATAGAAAACCTCATAAGAAACGACACCTTCGTAGCATTCTGCAAGCTCATCCAACGATATATTTACTTTTTTGTGCTTTAGAAGATTAAAATAGAATGTATCCATGTTCTTCCACCCCTTCTTCCCTTATCTGTCCTGTATAATCCGTATCTAATGAAATAATGCCCCGTTCTGATTTTCATCGAAGAATTTTCTAGCTCCAATCCATGCTTTAATAAATGACTTTTAGTCAATTATGAATCTCACTTTCATCCATTGTAGTAAGCCACGCCAATCTTATGGGACATATAATAAGAGATAGATCCATAAACTTAAAGATATCTGTCTCAAGAAAAAAATGTGAATTTACATCATCCACAGCATTTTGCATCTTCTTATAAATCTCTAGAAATAATAGACAGAATCTCTGTCCTATTATATCAAAATCGCTGGTTTCATGCTATTTTATGTCCGTTATTATTGAATCACAAATGCATTTCTCTCTTTTATAAGTTCTTCTACTTTTTATCTGACATCATATCACTTCAAGTCCATTTCTAACTTAACGGTTTATCATTGCAATATGCACGCTGTTTTGGAAAGCAGGTATTCTAATTTCCCACTGGAACACATCAGACCATAAGAGAACAATATTTGAATGAGTTAATACTAAACTCCCAAAATAAAAAGTAGAGATTAAGGAAACCTCTACTCTAACTCATATTCCGCCTAACTAAAATTTCCAAATAAAATATTTTATGTTTCCAATATTTACAAAAAGGATTTTTTGAATCGATCACGAATAATAGTAATATCAAGATTTTACGAGGAGCGATTCTGATGGATATTCGATTTGATCAAATTAAATCATACAGTAATGGTAAAGCCGGATTAATCACTGGTCTTTGCGAGCAAATAGGCGTCAATGATGTGTTTAATCAGTTGTTGGCTCAACCAGCAGGTCGACCACCTGAAATACCTTATGGAACACTTGCTCAAATGATGTTGGTCAATATCGCAGATGATCGTCACCCGCTGTCTAGGATGCATGATTACTTTGAAGATGTAGATCTTGAAGCTATTTTTGGTATGCGTATGGATCCCGCTAAAATCAATGATGACCGCATTGGTGGCTTTCTTGATCTGATGCAGAACGCTGGCTACAGCTCGATTCTTTCTGAGATCGCCGTCAGAGCCTTCAAACGTTATGGGATCAAACTTGGTAATGTCAACTTTGATACAACTTCAAAAGTCATGTGGGGTCAGTACGAAACCCCAGAAGGTATCGAGGGCATTGTTGACATTTCTTTCGGTTATTCAAAACAAAATCGACCTGATAAGAAGCAGATTAAGCTGTCCATGGGGACTACTCAGGGGATTTGTATCGATGGACAAGTTCTGTCTGGCAATCAGGATGACAAGCGCTTCAACATCGATAATCTGGACCGTGCGGCTGAGCTCAGAGAACGCTTTGCGTGGGCAGCAAATGAATTCTTTTACATTGCTGATAGTGCGGCATTCACCAAAGAATTCCTTGAAAAAGCTCAAAGACTCGAGGTCAAAGTCATCACAAGAATGCCGGATCAAATCAAAGAAACCAAGGCAGCCATTGAATACGCAGCTGCCAATCTGGAATCAATGGTGCGCATTGAAATTCCAATATCGACAAAGTCAGCAGTTTATCGCATAGCTGAAAGCAGTTGCTCTTATTACGATACGCCGCTCAAAATGGCGGTGTGCTATTCTGAATATAATGTACACATAGAGTTAGACACAAATTCAAAAAAATAAGTTATGATAAACGTATGAGTAGAAAAAGAAGAAATTGGACCCCAGAAGAAAAAGCAGCAATCGTACTGGAAATCTTAAGAGAAGACAGTACCCTCGCTGAAATATCAAAGAAATATGAAATCGCACAACCAGTTCTGAGTCGCTGGAAAGCAGATTTTA
>DKFC01000037.1 GCA_002452745.1 Firmicutes bacterium UBA6806 | reverse complement strand
GACATTCGTCTAGAGGGGGTTACCATTTAAAAGCCTGTGCTCTTAATATACCTTAAAACATTTTGATAGGCAATTTTTTCTATGTCATTTTTAGAAAAGCCACGTTTAATGAGTCCTTCCACTAAAACTCCCGTCTTTGAAGCATCTTCCAAGTTTTTAACACCAACATATTCGTCATAAATGTAGTCACAAAAGTCAAATCCAACTGCAACTGATTCTATGCCTCCAAGATAAGCCATATGCATTAAATGGTCGATAAATTTGTCCACATGCCGTTCACTCATATCCTCACTTAAAAACGAACCAACCGATGCAAGACCTATGACACCGCCATTTCTAGCAAGCTCCTTAATCTGCTCATCTTTTAGGTTCCGACTGTGTGGACATAATTTAAAAGCGTTGGCATGAGATACAAACAGAGGCTTCGTTGTAAACGACATCGCATCCCAAAAACTCTTCTCGTTTAAATGCGCCAAGTCCACAAGCATATTCTTGGATTGAGCCCTTTCAATTAACTTTCGACCAAGCGGGGTAATCCCTCGTGTAGGCTCACCAAAGACACCTGTTGCAAAAGTATTTTGTTCATTCCACGTCAACCCAATATGACGCAGACCTGATTCATAGTACGCTTCAAGCGGCTCCATGCTATCGCCAAAGGCACTGACGCCTTCCATGCCAATAATCACGCCAACTTTTTCTGTATTCCACGAATCTTCAAGCGTTTTAAAATCCTTTATAAAATAGAGTGAGCTCTCCGCATTCTCCTCTAATGACTCAATCACATCAAACGCACGATTGACAAAGACACTCGGTGCAATCTCCGAATCCGTCTCATACCAGACGACAAAGATACCCGATTTCACATTGCCAGCCTTAAATTTTTTTAGATGCCTTTCTTCAAAAGTTGAAGGCGTTCCCTTAATTTCTTGAACGGTCAAGTCATAGAAAATATCCGCGTGTAAATCAAAGAACTTCATAGTGCACCTCTTTAGTTAAGTTGTTTTTCGATTAATGCCACCATGTCATTTGCCGCTTTTTCAAGCATTTCTTGCTCTTTACCTTCTATCATAACCCTCACTAGAGGTTCTGTTCCCGAAGGTCTAATCAAAACCCTGCCATTGCCATGAAACATCTCTTCAATTTTTTTTACAGCTTCAGCAATAACCGGATCATCCAAGTAGTGTTCTTTTTTCGCGTTTGAAACCTTGGCATTTTTTAAAACCTGTGGATATACAGTCATTATCCCTGCAAGTTCTGAGAGTTTCTTGCCAGTGGCCTTCATAACTCGAATCAGCTGTACTGCTGTGAGGAGGCCATCTCCTGTTGTATTGTGCTTTAAAAAGATAATATGTCCAGACTGTTCTCCACCAAGTTCATAGCCATTTGCCAGCATTTCTTCAAGCACATAACGATCCCCTACTTTGGTCTTCTTGGTATTAAGGGCGTTTTCTTTAAGGGCAATGTCAAACCCAAGATTACTCATAACAGTTGACACCACTGTGGATTTTGCAAGTTCTCCCTGTGAATTCAAATAATGTCCACAGATGGCCATAATCTTATCCCCATCCACGAGCTGACCATTTTCATCCACTGCCAAAAGTCTGTCTGCATCGCCATCAAAAGCAAGGCCCACATCTGCTCCAACAACTTTTACAAAATTCTTGAGGTCGCCCATATGCGTCGAACCACAACTTTCATTTATATTGGTTCCATCAGGTTCGTGATGAATCGTGTAGACCTTTGCATCTAGCTTATTAAAGGTGTTTGGGGCAACATCATAAGCCGCTCCATTTGCACAGTCCATTGCTATTTTTATACCTTCAAATGTCACGCCATTTAAAGTTTTTAGTACGTATTCAACATAATCATCATGTGCGTGAGGGTATTCTTTAACCGTTCCAAGTTCCAATCCCACAGGCAAGTGGATACTCTCTTCAGCAATCAACATATCCTCAATTTCATCCTCTAAATGATCTGATAGCTTTAGCCCTTGACTGTTGAAGAATTTGATGCCATTAAACTCCACTGGATTGTGCGATGCCGAAATCATAACCCCTGCGTCAGCCCCTAAAAACTTAACGAGTTTCGCAATTGCTGGCGTCGGAATAACGCCAACCCTTATGACGTCACATCCTGTTGACAAAATGCCAGATATCAATGCCGCTTCCAAAAGGTCTCCCGATATTCTCGTGTCCTTTCCAACTATGATTTTAGCATTGCTCTTGCCCTCAGTGATTCCATATGCGCCATATTTTCCGAGCTTCATTGCCAATTCGATGGTCAGTTCCTTATTGGCTACACCTCGTACACCGTCTGTTCCAAATAATCTTCCCACTTGTTCACCTCAAATTAATTATTTATATCCAATGTTGTTTTGCCAACTATCCGTGTGAGCACTTTTTCGATATTGATTAACTCTATATTGATCATGTGTTCTTCTGGATATTTATCAAAATACTCCTGCATCAAGCCTAGGATAAGTTCAGCCTGACAGGTGTCAAAATTGTCGTTATAAAGCGCTTCTATAAAGCCGTGGTCAATTGCTTCCGGGGTTACTTTTTTTGAAAGCAGCTCCTTCATATAGCCCACTAGGCACTCACCTTCACGGCATATCTCACAGTTCTTGCAAAGATGATTCACATTTTCGAGGATTCGCCCCCTGTATGCTTTGAGATCTTTTGCCTTTTGCTTCAATGCTGATATTGAGACTTCTTTAAGCTGTCTACTGAATATCATAAATCTAAAGGCTGTCAGAACGCTTAAAATTAAGACCAGAAGGGCCATAAATGTCATCCCCATACTCTGAACATACTGTGACGTAAAAATCTTGTTGAGCCCAAAAAACATAAAAATCAAAAAAGAAACGAATTTAATCATGTGTTCAGGAACTTTGTCTCCTAATTTTGCACCGACAAAAATCCCCACTAAACTGACAACGACCATCCCAGTAACCGTTCCAAGCAAAGTCATGGAAGGATGCAGTGAATCCGTCGCAAGTGTCATGGCAGTGAGCTGCGTCTTATCGCCCAGTTCACCGAGGAAAAATGCAATTGCAACGGTTGCAATTGCTCCATATATCTTGAAGCCCTGTTCTGCCTCTTCCTCTTCGGCAATTGACAGAGACATCAAGCCAAATGCTATAAAGAGTACTCCAGCTACTAGCTGAAGTCCCTCGATTGGTATAACTTTATTAAGCAACGATCCCAGTAGAATTGCAATTCCGTGGTTTAGAAACGATCCCACTGCAACGCCAACCAAGATTTGTTGAACTCTGTATTTAGTTGCAAACGCCATTGCCATGATTTGAGTTTTATCCCCCATCTCTGCAATAAAAATCAATAGCAAGGCCCTTAGAAAATCTCCCATACTTCCCCCATATTATCATTCTTGCCTTCCTATTATCTCACATCTATATTTCGAACTCAACGGTATGTATACAATAATCTTATTAAAAACATATTACGTGGCCTCTATGCAATCACGCAGTCACAGGCATCAGAGCGAATACCTTATAAAAACGTCAAAGAGGAGCTGTCTCACAAGGTTTCCCCTGATTTGACAGCTCCTCTCATTTTCAATGGGTTGGCTTTATTATGCTCTTATTGCTTCAGCACCTTTTTCAAGTGCTGTTCTGTTGATATCTAGAAGATGAGCTTTTCCCTCTCCGAATATCTTTTTAAGGGCTTTCATAATTGAATCCACTTCAACAATTTTAGTTAATTCAAGATAAGCACCTAGCATTACCATATTTGCAACTCTTGGATTTCCAATTTTTACAGCAATATCATTGCAAGGAACATAATAAGCTATGATGTCGTCTCTTGAAGCTTTTTTCTCAATAAGTGAACTGTTCACCAACAGTTTTCCCTGTTTCGCAACATCTGTTTCAAACTTGTCAAGAGATGGCAAGTTCATGACAATAGCAGTGGTCGCATCATCTGTGATAACAGGCGAACCGATTGGTCTTTCAGATACCATAACACTACAGTTAGCTGTACCGCCACGCATTTCAGGGCCGTATGAAGGCAGCCAAGAGACTTCTTTGCCTTCGATCATGCCTGCATATGAAATCAATTGACCCATGAGCATAACTCCCTGACCACCAAAACCAGCGCAAATAATTTTTTCGTTTAACATGTCTATTTTACCTCCTCTGGTCTTCTGAAGTTTCCGATTGGATAGTAAGGAATCATATTATCTTGTAACCATTTGAGAGCATCAACTGGTGTTAAACCCCAGTTAGTAGGACAAGTTGAGAGAACCTCAACGATGGAGAATCCCTTTCCAGCGAGTTGACACTCAAAGGCTTCTTTAATTGCTTTTTTTGCTTTTCTAATGTTAGCAGGATTATCTACAGATACCCTTTCAACAAATACTGCGCCTTTGATGGTAGAGAGCATTTCAGAAACTTGAAGCGGCATTCCCGAATGTTCAACAGTTCTTCCAAGCGGTGCAGTTGTGGCTTTTTGTCCAATAAGAGTTGTTGGCGCCATTTGACCACCAGTCATTCCGTAAATTGCATTGTTGACAAAAATTGTGGTTATTTTTTCACCTCTATGTGCAACGTGAACGATTTCAGCTGTTCCAATAGATGCAAGGTCTCCATCACCTTGATAAGTGAATACCACTTTGTCAGGATGAACTCTTTTAATTCCCGTTGCAACAGCTGGTGCTCTACCATGTGATGCTTCATGCATGTCACAATTGAAGTATTCATATGCAAGCACAGAACAGCCTACAGGTGCAACTCCGATTGAATCACCTAATACATCAAGTTCTTCCAACACTTCTGCCACCAATCTATGAATGATACCGTGTGTACAACCAGGGCAATAATGTGTTTGCTTATCAACTAAGCCTTTTGTTTTTTGAAATACAACTGACATTATTTTGCACCTCCAACCAATTCTTTAACCTTGTCCATAACCGCTTCTGGAGTAGGGATCATGCCGCCTGCCCTTCCGTAGAAATGTACTGGCCATCTTCCGTTTGAAGCGATTTTAACGTCGTCTACCATTTGTCCCATTGACATCTCAACTGATAAAAGCGATTTACAAGTTACAGGCACTTCATCAAATGCTTTTTCAGGGAAAGGCCATAAAGTAATCGGTCTGATTAAGCCGACGTTGATGCCTTGTTCTTTCAAATCTATAATTGCGTTTCTTACAATTCTTGATGTTGTGCCGTAAGCAACGATGACGACATCAGCATTTTCCATGTTGTAAGTTTCGTATTTAACTTCGTTAGCTTTCATCAAATCATATTTAACTTGAAGTCTTTCATTATGTCTTTCGAGTTCTGCTGGATCAAGCGCAAGTGAATTGATGATATTCGGTTTTCTAGCACCTTTCGTACCAGTTGTCGCCCAGTCCTTTGCAGGCAATTCAAATCTAGATTTGCCTTCTTTGAACTCAATTGGTTCCATCATCTGACCAATCATGCCATCGCCAACCATCATAACTGGGTTTCTATAGTAATCTGCCGCGTCAAATGCCTCTTGCATTAAATCAACCATTTCTTGAAGGTTTGCCGGTGCATATACGAGCAGTTTATAATCGCCATTACCACCGCCACGAGTTACTTGGTTATAATCAGATTGAGCCGGTTGAATACCGCCGAGACCAGGACCGCCACGAACGATATTTACGATGACGCATGGAAGTTCAGCGCCAGCTATATATGTGATTCCCTCTTGTTTCAGTGCAATTCCCGGAGAAGATGAAGATGTCATAACACGTGCACCTGCGCCAGCTGCGCCATAAACCATGTTAATTGCAGCAACTTCACTTTCAGCTTGTAAAAAGACACCGCCATTTTTAGGCATTTCTCTAGACATATACTCCGGTAATTCATTTTGAGGTGTAATTGGGTATCCGAAGAAGTATTTACAGCCCGCTTTTATTGCAGCAGCACCAATCGCCTCATTACCTTTCATTAAAACCTTAGCCATTTAGCTTAACCTCCCTTTAGTTACTATAATCTTTCAACTGTGATGACACAATCAGGACAGATCATCGCACAGTTTGCACATCCAATACACTTGTCAACATCAATGACAGTTGCAGGTTGATATCCCTTTACATTGATTTTTTTTGTGTTTAACGTGACGATTTTCACAGGACATGCAGTAACACAAAGACCACAGCCTTTACAAATATCTTCGTTGAACGTAACTTTACCTTTAGCAGCCACTAGCTCCAACCTCCATTTCTAATATTGTGTGGAAGTGTCAAATCTACATCCATTCTTCCCTCATGTACATTTTAATCGGGAACACTTCTCCTTCAATGTCTTCCGGTAATTGGCGGGTAACCTTTTCCAAGGAACTGACATATTTGATAGGAATATTGAGTTTCTTTGATACTTCCACAACTAACGCTTGACCTTTTATGACATCTTCAACAGATGTATCTCTAAGTAGGTGCGTGTTGTTTATCAGACCCGTTACCTTGACACCAACTGTGTCTTCGATCGTCCTGATATGATGCATAACACCTAGTAGATCCTGGGTTTGTTCTCTATATGCATTGACGACGCAAAACATATCGTATTCACCCTCTGTAAAATAGCTCTTAAACCTTGCCAGTACCCTGGCGCCAACCGCATCGCCGCCGACATCCAGTATCACCTGTTCAGATTCATTTTGCAGTGGGGCTAAAATGCTGGCAGACATCATCGGAATATCGAGGTTCGCATGATGGCCTCTTGCGCCGCTTATCACTGTGATTCCTTCTGATTCCATCATTTCAGCTTTTTCTCTAGAGCGGAAATAAGGATTTACTATATCCAAATCACATAGTGAAACATGCTCGCATTCGCTTCTTAAGGCCATCGCATAGTTCACTGAAAATTCCGTCTTTCCACTTCCATAATGCCCTATAATGATTCGTATTCTCTTATCCTTTTTCAGTTCCATTCTCTTTCACCATACCACTTTAGTCTAATTTTGATTAAGGGTTTCCATTTATCCTCTTATGCGTATTTTTGAGCGTCTTCCTCGCCTCTTAAAACCCTGAGGCCTCCAAGTGCAAGAGCACTCATTTCATCTTCTCCTGGATAAATGACTACATCCGAAATAAAGCTGACGCTCTCTTCAATCCAATCTGTGAGCATCTTGCCATAAGCAAGTCCACCTGTGAGAATAACGGCATCTACTTTGCCTTTTAATACAGTGGCGCAACTTCCAATTTCCTTAGAAACTTGATACGCCATTGCCTTGAAAATCAACTCTGCCTTTTTATCTCCCTTTTCAATCATCTGAACGACTTCTCGTCCATCATTTGAATTCAAATAGGCAACCAAGCCGCCCTTTCCTTTAATCAGCTTCTTAATGTCCGCATGTGAATACTCACCTGAGAAACACATTTTTGCCAAATCACCAACAGGAAGGCCACCGCTTCTCTCTGGAGAAAATGGGCCTTCTCCATCAAGTGCATTGTTCACATCGACTACTCTTCCCATTTCATGAGCCCCTACTGAAATACCGCCGCCAAGGTGAGCGACAATAACATTGACTTCTTCGTACTTTTTATTTTTTTCATCTGCATATCTTCTTGCAACTGCCTTTTGATTCAGTGCATGGAAAATAGATTTTCTACTGATTTCAGGCATTCCAGATACCCTCGCAACTTCTTGCATTTCATCCACAACCACTGGATCCACTATAAATGCAGGAATATTTAACTGTGATGCGATTTCGTTTGCAATAATGCCACCGAGGTTAGATGCATGCTCTCCCAAGACGCCTACTTTTAAATCTTCCAGCATTGCGTCATCTACTTTATAAGTACCGCCTTTAATCGGTTTTAGAAGACCACCGCGGCCCACCACTGCACTTAACTTTGTCAAGTTGATGCCGTTGTCATTTAACGTGCTCAGTATGACATTTTTTCTAAAATCATACTGGTCAAAGATTTTATCAAATGGTTCTATTTCTTCATTTGAATGACGGATTGTCGTTTCAAAAACTTCTTTTTCATTATCGTAAATTGCGATTTTTGTGGATGTTGATCCCGGATTGATAGCCAATATTCTAAATGTCTCCATACTCTCTCTCCTTTTCCCTTTCTGTCTCCTCGAGACTTCCTATTTACAGCAAGTATTTTATACTTTGAGTTGCACTTATCAGATTGCTGACATTAAAACACCAAGTGCAATTGAATTTAATTTTGATTCATCTGAGTCTGCTCTTGAAGTCAGTACGATTGGCGCTTTTGCACCAACTATGATTCCAGCAGATTTTGCATTTGCCAAGAAGTTAAGTGCTTTATATAAGATGTTATTTGCTTCAATTGTTGGACCGACAATAATATCCACATCTCCTGCCATTGGGTCCTTAATGCCCTTAATTTTAGCCGCTTCTTTTGAAACCGCATTATCCAGTGCAAAAGGCCCTCCAACTTTGCAGCCTACCAAGGTTCCCTCTTGATTCATTTTCACAAGTTCCCCTGCGTCTACCGTTGCTGGCATTGCTGGATTGACTTTTTCCTTTGCAGCGATAATGCCAACATTAGGGGTTTCAATTTGAAGTGCTTTTGTTACGACCAAAGCGTTTTCAATAATTTGCTTTTTCGCATTTAAATCTGGCGCAATATTCATCGCCGCATCTGTCACTGTTAATATTTTGTGATACGTTGGAATATCAAAAACAGCCACGTGACTTAGTACATTGCCTGTTCTAAGACCCACTTCTTTATTCAAAACCGCTTTTAAGATAATCGCTGTATCCACAAGGCCCTTCATAACCAAGTCAGCTTTTCCAGTGGAAACAAGCTCAACTGCTTTTAATGAAGCTGCTGCCATGTCTTCAATATGAATCATTTCGAAATCTGTTAATTCAAGTGAGATTTCTTTTGCAATGGCTTCAATTTTCGGAACATCTCCTACTAAGATGCCCTTTATGATGCCCTTTGTATGTGCTTCTTTAATGGCCTTTAATACGTCATCATCTTGCGCACATGCAACTGCCACTTTTTTAGGGCCTTTGGTAACTGCTATTTCCAATAACTCGTCAAAATTCTTAATCATTGATTTCTACCTCTTCTTCATATATTTTTGCTTGTTCATCGCCATTTAATACACGTTGAACGCCTTCATTGAGTGCTTCCATTTCATCTTCACCCGGCTTTAAAATCACAGGTGCTATAAAGGATACGTGCGATTCGATATAGTCCGTAAGATATTTGGAATAGGCAACACCACCTGTTAGAACCACAGCATCTACCTTTCCGTGAAGAACTGTAGCCATTGCACCTATTTCCTTGGCAATCTGATATCCCATCGCTTCGAAAATCAATTTTGCATGTTCATCGCCCGATTCAATCATCTTAAGAACCTCACGGGCATCATTTGTTCCAAGATAAGCGGTCATCCCACCCTTGCCTCTGAGTTTTTTCTTCATATCAGCATTTGTATACTCACCTGAAAAACACATTTTGGTAAGGTCACCAACTGGAAGATTTCCCGTTCTCTCAGGTGAGAAAGGGCCCATCTCATTTGCGTTGTTAGCATCAATCATTTTGCCTTTTAGAAGTGGCACAACTGAAATTCCACCGCCTAAATGGGCAATAATCATATTTAAATCTTCCACTTTACAGTTTTTATCATTTGCAACGCTATGGGCAATCGCTTTTATGTTTAAAGCATGTAATAGAGACTTTCTTTTAATTTGAGGCATTCCTGAGATTCTTGCAACCTCTTCAAATTCATCGACAGCCACTGGGTCTACAATATAAGCCTCAATGCCTTCTCCTTTTGCAATTGCCCCTGCAATCATCCCTCCCAAATTAGAAGCATGCTCGCCTTGATAGCCAATTATCAGATCTTGAATCATTGGTTCTGTTACTTTATAAGTGCCACTTGGCATTGGTCTTAAAAGTCCGCCTCTTCCGACAACAGCTTTTAACTTGGATGGTTCATAACCTTTGGCGTTAAGCCAGTCAACAATCATTTCTTTTCTATATTCATACTGATCTGTTATTTTTTCATATTTTTCAAGTTCTGAAGTTTCATGTGTCAAATTTTCTTGTGCTTTTTTTTCAAACCCGTCATAAATTGCAATTTTAGTGGATGTAGAACCTGGGTTAATGACTAAAACATATTTTCGTTCCAAATTGGCACCTCCGATAAACTTTTATTCTCACCCTTAAGTTTAACGCAAGTATGATGCCAACTACTTGCATTTTTATGGTTTTGATCGTTCAAATTATTACAGACTCGATACCATTGGAATAACTTGTTTTCCGCTTCATGATATCCATTCTCAACTAAAAAAACTCATTTTGAAATTGACTGGATTTCCTTATAGACTTTCAACTGCAAAAAATAGCATGCAACAATTTGCACCACGTGTAAAATTGTGCAAATTATTGCATGCTATTCTTGAAAGCAAACCATTATTTTATTCTGATTTCTATCTCTATATGTTTTATGGCTCTATTGGCCTTTTATGCTTGTGTTTTGTCCTCAGAAAATCGACTCATCTTATAGTAAAGCGATCTGATGGAAATTCCCAATTCCTTTGCTGCGGCTTCACGATTCCCCTTGTTTTTCTCCAGCACAGATTCAATGTGATATTTTTCAAAAGCTTTGAGCTTGGCATCAAGCTGGTTGTTGCCTTCTATTTTCTCAGCCAATTGTTCGTTCATATCATACTTCAGCGCTGGATTAATTGTTCCTAGCTGTGGCAAATGTAAAGCCGTCATCAAATATTCATGCATACGGATGTTAATCATGGCTCTGCCTATGAAGTTCTCAAGTTCTCTTACATTCCCCGGCCAATGATAAGCTCTTATAATTTCAAGTACAGAGTCAGAGACTCTGTCGACATTTCTGCCATATTCCTGATTAAATCGGTTAATCATGTGTTTAACCAGTAGTCCTACATCTGCAAGCCGTTCTCTAAGGGCGGGAATATAAATTGGGACGACATTGAGGCGATAATACAAATCTTGCCTAAATTTATTTTCTTTAATGGCTTTCTCTAAATCCACATTGGTTGCCGTTATAATTCGAACATCAATTGGAATTGGTTTCGTACTTCCAACGCGCATAATCTCTTTTTCCTGTAGGACTCTAAGTAATTTTGCCTGAGTATTCAAGGTTAATTCTCCAATTTCATCTAAAAAAATAGTGCCCCCGTTGGCCTTTTCAAATAGACCAATTTTCCCGCCCTTAGACGCACCTGTAAAAGCCCCTTCTTCATAGCCAAATAATTCACTTTCCAACAAGTTCTCGTTAATTGCCGCACAGTTGACCCTTACAAATTGGGCGTATTTTCGGCTTGAAGCGTTGTGAATTGCATGGGCAAACAATTCCTTACCCGTACCACTTTCACCTCTTAAAATAACCGTTGCTGGCGTTTCAGCGGCAATTTTGGCCTTTTCTATGGCATTGTTCAAAATTTCACTTGACCCAACTATGTCTTCAAAGGTATATTTGGCCTCGAGATTTCTGATAATCTGCTTTGCTTGATCCAACTGTTTATAAATCTCATTGACTTCTGTCAGATCGTGAATAACTGCCACTGAACCTTTTACGACGCCATTTACGATTATTGGCGCTGCCTCAGCTATGACATCTTTGCGTTTAGGCCCAACTTTTAGTGTTTTGCCCTTAACCGCTTTGCCAGTTCGAAGAACCTCCAAATGAACGCTTTCACCCTCTACTAAATCCACTGTACAGTCTTTTCCAATAATATCATCTGTCGTATATCCTGTCATTCTCGTATACGCTGGGTTGATTAAAAGTCCAATTCCATCTGCATCTACAACGGATATGGCATCCTGTGTCGCTGTGATGGTCGCTTCTAAAGTCTCTCTGATTTGATTCAGGTTTGTAATCTGTTCTGCCAACTCCATCAGTTCAGAAATATCTCTAAAAATTGCAACTGCCCCAATAATCTCACCATCGTCATTTAAGATTGGCATACGGTTGGTTATAATCGTGATGTCGTTTAACTGCTGCTGTTGATTTAATTCCGATACCCCTGTATCCAGCACCACAGGCAATCTAGTATTATCCACAATAATCTCTACAGGCTTTCCAATTGCATCTATTGCTTTGATTTTCGTGAGCTTCTCAGCTGATTTATTATAGAGCGTTATCACCTTGCTCTTATCTATGGCAATCATCGCATCATGTGTTGAGTCCAAAATTTTTTCAATATCTTTTCTCACAGACGACTCCTTGTGTAAATATCATCTTATTCTTTTCGTTCATTCTACTCTAGCATCCCCTTAATCCACTTTTATTATATCATCATTCGATTTTAATTCATATGCGCATCTCTGACGGTTCATTTCAAACGCCCTTTAAAGGCGTTCTCTTCCCAGTTAAATCAAGAAACACTGGGATCCTCTCTGTCCTTCGCCAGATTGCTTATGCAATGTCGTTAATAAAAAAACATCAGGCGTTCAAACCTGATGTTTTTTATTTGATGAATTTCATTATTTAATAATTAACGCTTATCACTATGCATGCCCTAATTCGAATTGTTGTTTCCCGTTCCCGAGTTTGTCCCTGATGAAGTTCCCTGAGGCGTTCCTGAATTGGCTGCATCCATCACATTGACTTCTACATAACCAGGATCTATATTGATTTCATTAAACCGATCTTGATCTGATAATGTAACTTTCAATCTGTAGACACCAGGCTTATCAACATTACTAAAATTAAGCGATAAGTGAATGTCTGTTTTAGAAAGTGCTTTTACAATAGATTCTATTTCTCTGATTTTGACGTTGATTAGCTGATCATTTTGAGCTAAGTCAGTTGTGTATTCCTCAGAGAGATTGACAATCGGCAAGTCCTTCGCTGCAAACGTAAATTCTTTTGTTTGAAGTTGCTCAACCTCAACTTCAACCTGGACAGGCCCTTCCACAGAATCTGTGGTTACACCCTCTGGCAACACGAGATCTTTTTCAATAATAAATGTTGATTCTTCTGTTCCCTTTAAAGTGATTTTCTCTGGCGTTATATACTCCACTGCGTTAACAGCATCAACATCGCCTTTTATGCTTATGAAGGCAGGAATCGTCTTATATGAAACGACTTCATAACCCTCTTTGGGATCACCTTCAACCACTGCATGAAGTTCTACATTTTTTGTCTTTCCAAGGACAAGCGTTACGTTTGTATAGTTATTATCCAACGTCACACCATTGACAATTTCACCGTCATAATCATATGGAATCAAGGAAATATCTTTAGCTAAATTAGCCGTTAGATTGCTGACATTGATACTGCCCCCCAGATAAGCAACTGTGTTTACAATGCTTTCAGGTCCAGTTACTTTAATCTCATCTGGGCTCACTGTTATCCCTTCTTGATAGATGTCAGATGTATAGTCACCTGTCACGCTAACCCTCACAGGTTTTGGAAGCGATACAATTTGATCGACTTGGAGTACAATGTTGTTCGGAATAATCGTCTTTATAGTGACGGCTTCAGAGTTAATCGTCTTATTAATAGACAGGGTATTCGTTCCCTTTTTAACCCCTCTCATATCAGTCCAAAGATATATGGACTTAGAGTTTAAATTAATGACATTATTCCGCCTGCCCACTACTTCAACATTGACAAAGTAGTCATGCTGGTTCATTATTTTGAGATTGTTTTGATCGAGCTCTTGTAAATTAATTAACTGTATTGGAACGTTCTCAAAAACTCTCGTAATCTCAGGGTCAACTTGATCCATTACATAAACCCAAAAGAGCAATGCCAAAATCAGTGAAAACAGCTTTAAACCAGTATTATGAGATAAGTTTATTGTGAAAAATGCTCTTGGAAGATTTTTTATCCATCTGATTCCCTTCAAAATGCCATCTGTTCCCTTTTTAATAAATCCATTACGCATCTTTACCACCACCTATCTTTAGTTCTCGTTCTTGATTCAGGGTGGTAATCATTAATTCTTTGAGCGTTTTCGTATCTAAGAATCTTTGGAGTTTGCCTTCCACAGCCATTGAAATATGTCCCGTTTCCTCAGAGACAATTACGATCATTGCGTCTGAACTCTCCGTCATCCCCATAGCCGCTCTGTGCCTTGTTCCAAGTTCTTTACTAATATATTTATTAGCTGAAAGCGGTAATAAACAGCCAGCAGCCATCAATCGGTTGTTCTTTATAACTACAGCGCCATCATGTAAAGGCGACTTTGGATAAAAGATATTCATCAATAAATCCGCTGAAATCTGCGCATCAATCACTGTACCAGTTTCAATAATATCATTGATTCCAGTTGCTCTTTCAATGACGATTAATGCTCCTATTTTCTTTCTTGACATAACGCCTGCCGCATCAACAATCTCATTGATAGACTTATTTAAATCATCAATTGTATTTTTCCGATTGCTCATGAGAAATATCTGACTCCTACCAAGGTGTTCCAGAGCTTTTCTGAGTTCTGGCTGAAACAAAATAACCAGTGCAATCAGTCCAATTGTGAAGGTGCTTTGAAGGATGTAATTAACCGCATACAGCTTCGCCCATTCGCTGAGTTTCGAGACAATCAGTATGATTAGAAACCCTTTTACCAGTTGCTCTGCTCTGGTTTCTTTTATAAATCCCAACACTTTATAGAATACGAATGCAATAATCAAAATATCTATGATATATGTAATTCGTATTTCCGATATAAGTTCGAGTAAATAGGACATAACTGCTTGAATAAATTCCATGTGCTCCCCCGTATATTATTTTATCTCCATTCATTATCAGTATACTATTAAATTTGACAATAGCCTATATGGAATTTTATTCTTAATATATTTGTAATTCTTTATCTATTATTTTAAGAATTTCTGGGTCTCTCGACTTATTTTCATTAGTTCTTTATACAGCTTTAAGATGGCTTCATGATGCTCAGATTGCTCTAGTTTCTTTGACAGTTTATCCATTATCGCCGATTCTCTTCCCGCTTGATAAATTTCCTGATTGTGCTCTATCTTAAGATACCCTATTTTATTTGTAACATCAAACCTATGATTCAGCAGCTCTATAATCTGTTCATCTAAATAATCAAGTTCATTTCTGTATTGATTTAATTGCTCTCTATATGACATTTTTCCTCCAGCTCTATTTTATATCCATAAATTTCACTTTATGTTCCCTATTTCATTAGGGACATTTCACTTTCATTTTCTAATTCAACGCTTTACTTCGCACTCTAAAAGTAACATTCTCTAACTTTATATTCTGCCATGTTGTTTTCTCATGCTCTTTTCTCATATTCTTTTCTCATGTTCTTTTCTCATGTTTTTTCTCATGTTTTTTCTCATGTTTTTTCTCATTTTCTTGTTTTAGTATCTCTTGCCTATTTTCTCGCCTCGTATTCACTTCTAAGAATACTCATGACAATTTCATCATGATAAGCACCATTTCTGAATATAGCTTCACGAAGACGCCCTTCCTCTTTGAATCCATTTTTCAAATAGGATTTAAATGCCCTCTCATTGAAGGAAAATACCCTTAGTTCGACTCTATTGACACTAATCTGACAAAAAATAAAGTCCAGTAAAAGTGTCATTGCTTCTGTGCCATATCCCTTTCCCTTCATGGCATCCTCTCCAATAAAAATTCCAACGATGCAACTTCTATTGTTCCAATCAATTTTATTAATCCCACATCCACCAAGATAGAGGTCATCGTCTTTTTTACAAATTGCAAAATTATACAGATTGTTCTGCTTCCTTTGAGCATCATACCAATCCATTTCATTATCATAATTCATAGGATACGGGATTCCGACTGACAAATTTCTATACGTATCTATATTGTTGATATACTTCCATGCTAGTTCGACATCTTTTCTTTCAATTGCTCTTAAATACACCTTACTTCCAGTTAGTAATCCGTTCATATTTAGACTCCTTATAAATCGTATTAAAAGCCATTTTATCACTATGCTATTTTGTTGTCAATTTCTTCATAAAAACATTTTATCAAATAAAATAAAAAAGCAGTAATGAATTTAATCATCACTGCTTTTAATTGGTGCCCAGAGGCGGAATCGAACCACCGACACGGGGATTTTCAGTCCCCTGCTCTACCGACTGAGCTATCTGGGCATGGTGGGCATAAGTGGACTCGAACC
>DKFC01000077.1 GCA_002452745.1 Firmicutes bacterium UBA6806 | reverse complement strand
ACGAAAAACAGAGGTGTTCTCACACCTCCTTAAATTATTTATGCCTATTCATTTCTATGTACGATTCTGACTTTTCGATCTTCTATATGTTCTTTTTCCACTCGCCCATGATCTAAATAGTCTTCTCTCTTTTCTGCAAATCCATTACAAAGAATGATCGGAACTAACGGTTCAGGTCTCATCCTCATTTCCCTCCTAATATTTAGATTATCCACCTCTATATAATTGTATTTAGTGAACCATGATGCTTTTAAAGTATAACATACTTTGCTCACCATCTGCAACTCATTTTTGTAATTTTTTTACATTATCTTTTTTCAAAAAACTCTCGCTAACTTAAAATCAAGTTATTTGAGAGTTTTTAGCTATTACATAACGATTACTATATTAAAGTAAAAATTTCTAAATAAAAATTATACTCCTAATCTATTTGGCAACTAAAAGCCTTCTAAAAGCTTTATTTTCTCAAGAGTTAACCGAAAACTCTGGAGAGGTTTTCACGATAACCTTGAACCAAAGATAGATGACAACACCTTTAAAAACGCTGCTAATGGTTATAGCCCACCAAATTCCATTTAGTCCGAGAGTTGTGTACTCGCTTAAATAATATGCCAGTGGAATCCTCAGAACATTGAAGATAATACTGGTAATTGCAGCTGGCTTGGTTCTCCCAATCCCGTTAAATGCGCCTGATGCTGTTATTTCGATGCACATGAAAAGCTGAGAGAGTGCCAAGATCCTCAGATAATCTATTCCCTGTGAAATGGCAAGTGGTTCTCTTAAAAAAATAGCAAATAACCACTTCGCTCCAAAAAATAAAAGCGCCGTATTGGCCAGTCCCAAAATGAGGGCCACTTGAATTGCCTTTTTATAGCCTTCTAAAACTCGATGATACTGTTTAGCACCATAGTTTTGCCCGACAAATGCACCTAAAGCCACAGAGAAGCCACCAGCAGTCATCCATGAAAGTGCCTCAATTTGTGAGCCAACCTTTTGCACGGCTATAGGCGTTGGCCCAAACTCTGCAATAAGTCTTGCTATTATCATAGAAATGAAAGTAAATAATCCACTTTGGATTGCAGGCGGCAGTCCCATCTTTGAAATAGTAACTATACTGCTCCAGTCCGGGCTTTTAAAAAATGAAAAATGACTAAATAAGCTGTGCTTAAATCTAATGCTATAGACAAAGATAAAAAATACGACCACTTGTGCCAAGACAGTTGCCACAGCAGCTCCTAAAACCCCCATCACTGGAAAAGGACCAATTCCCATAATTAATAGCGGATCGAGCACAATATTGATTACCAATCCCACCGCATTGATTGCAAAAGGAGATCTGCTATCCCCTCTACCGTTGAAAATACCAGTAAAAACCTGATTTGCAAACGAAAACGTCATTCCAGTGGCAATAATAACGAGGTAGATTTTACTAAGTGCCTCTACTTCG
This sequence comes from Firmicutes bacterium UBA6806, assembly GCA_002452745.1. Classification (GTDB taxonomy): domain Bacteria; phylum Bacillota; class Clostridia; order Peptostreptococcales; family Acidaminobacteraceae; genus Fusibacter_A. The sequence continues at coordinate 28,317 of DKFC01000077.1, read as the reverse complement.
AGATCATTGGTATTAAAAAAAGAAATCAGAGCGTCTTTAAAAATAATCAACCCCAATGTATAGACAAGGCCGATGGCAATTATAATATGAAAACCAGAACGTGCATACGTCTCTGCTAGGGTTTCATTTTCTGCACCTGTAGCTTGTGAAACCTTTATTTCAGTACCAGTCTTGGCAATTAGGATAAACGCAAATGACATCCATGCATAAAAACCTGCAATTCCAACAGCTGCAACTGCTTTTGATCCAAGAAATCCTATCCAGATCATATCGGTTAAATTGTATGCCATTTGCATAAAGCTCGTCCCCATTATTGGAAGCGCCATTTTTACTAAACTGCTGAATATTGGGCCTTGCGTCAAATTGTTTCGCTTTTCCATCAATTTTCTCCACTCTTGATTATTCGTAACCTATAAATTTCAAACCTAACTTTTAAATTCTTTCTCACCTCTCTATATTATACGAACATAAGTTCTTTGTAAAGGCTATTTTAGCTTCATACTAATGTCAAAAAATCTACATAATAAAACGCTCAAAATACGGCGCTATTAACCGATATCAGAGCGTTTTACAAAATATCTATTCAAATCGTCTATTCAAATTGCCTATCAGCGTTGGGCAATTTGAATTTTCCCTTTCCTATTTTAAGCAAAGCCTCTGGTTCAATTGGTTTGCTAAAGTAATAGCCTTGAATGCAATCACATCCTGCATTTATAAATTTAGTAACATGTTCCGTCTCTTCGATTCCCTCAGCAATGACTTGCAAGCCCAATTCGTGAATAAAATCAACTAATTTTTGAATGGCTTTTATGTCAAAGCTCTCAATCAAATGCTGGCATAGATGTCGATCAAATTTTAATGTGCTCGCAGGAAAAATTTTAAGATAGTTTAGAGAAGAGTATTTTGTCCCAAAGTCATCAATTGAAATTTTAATTCCAAGTTCAGAAATTCGGTTAAAAACGTCCAATGCCTCCTCCATATTCTCAATAAAAACACTTTCCGTAATTTCAATTACAAGATGCTCTGCTTGAATGTGATACTCATTTAGTTGCTTCATCAAATATGTCACAAATCCATAGTCCACCAGTTGCCCAGCAGAATAATTTATGGAAATCGGCTTGATATCAGCTCCCGCATCATGCCACTTATTAATCTGTCTTAACACCTTATCTACTACGATTCTACCAATTTCAATAATCAAACCTTCTTTTTCTGCCACATCTATGAACAGAGATGCTGGATACGTGTGTTCCTTCATCCTCAATAATGCTTCATACCCTATTGTATCACCGGTCTTAAGGCATACTTGCGGCTGATACAGCACATAAAATCCATCATTTTCAATTGCACTTTTTAAAGCCTTATTGACTTCAAGTCTCCTGTTCATATGCGCTTCCATAGACTTATCAAAAAAGGCATGTGACTGCTTTCCATGACTTTTAACATGATATAAGGCGAGATCCGAATATCTAATACAAGTTTCAATGTCTGCACTGTCTGTTGATATACCTATGCTAAACTTTATTCGAATCTCATGCTGTCCTATTTTTAAACTACTATCAAATCGCTTGAACAGCGCTTCAACAAATGCTTCAACCGTCTCAACTGCAAGCTCTGTTTTGTACAGAATTAAAAATTCATCGCCTCCAAATCTTGAAATAAAAACAGCATCTGAAGCATATTCATTTAATATCATAGCAAATTCCATGAGAATTCGATCACCAAAAATATGTCCCAAACTGTCGTTTATATCTTTAAAATTATCAATATCAAGCATGAGGACCGCATATGGAATGTTCATGCTCGTCAACTTTTCAGCATATGCAGAGAACTGTCTCCTGTTAGGCAACGTAGTCAATGGGTCTTGCTCCGCCATGAACTGTATCTGCTGCTTCTGCTCCATGATTTCCTCAAGCTGAGCTGAAAGTTCTTCTTCTGATGCTACAAGCAGTTCATTTTTATCTGTTATTTCCAAAGTATAGTTCTTTATCTGACTAACATAATCATTGACCTTCTCTAAGAGAGCATTCACTGACTCCGCAATTCCACTAAACGGATTCTTATCTGCTAGAACCAGCTTGTCAACAGGGCCTTTATTGACTTCAATTTCTTGTATCTCCTTATTCATCATCTTAAGGCTTTGTCTTAATTCAACAAAACCTTCCTCAAAACGACTCATTGCAGATGCTATTTTCCCTATTTCATCATGAGATGACTTGAAGGGTGACCAATCAAAATTTTCTTGGCTGTTAAAATCAAATTTTGAAAGCTGAATAATCGCTTCAGTGATGCGACCTATTGGTTCTGTGATTCGGCTCAATGCAACCAGTAAAATTAAACTCATGACGATAACAGTTGCAAGAATCGCCATCAACATATTTTTTAGTACCTGCATAGACTGACTGAATACTTCCGCTTTATCTATAACGGTAATGAAATACCATCCTGTTGTTTTTGACTGATAAATCGTCAATAATTTTTCACGTCCATCAATCTTATGCTCAAATTCTCTTTTTTGGTTTTCTATTGCAAGTTTATACGCATTTGTTGAAATTTCATTAACCGACTTAAGAAGCCACTCAGGATGCTCAGGACTATTTATGAAATAGCCTTCATTGCTAACAACAACTATCTCACCTGTTTTTCCAATAGATATATCCTCAATAAAGTTTAGAATATCGTCTACTCGAATTGTAAGACTGAGAACACCTAAGGGTTTTCCCTCAGATTTAACTGCACTGTCTACGCTCAGCACAAGCTCTTTGGTCATCATGGTTTCATAAGGTTCTGATATAACAATATCACTTGACTGGATTGCCCCAATATACCAAGGCCTTATTCTAGGATCATATGATGAAGTTGGCTTAAAATCTGGATATTCTACATATCCTCCAAATTCATTTCCATATGAAACCATTGTTAAATACGGCATTGATTCTTTAATAGACTTAAATAAGTCAAGCAATTCCCGCTCTTCATTGCTGATTCCGCTACTTTGTATGCCATCGCTATAATCCATATATGTATTTAGATTATCTCCCGAAGCAATCAATTTTTTATCATTTTCAAGGATTCTTATCACACTCTTTGACTGCTCTATTAAAGAATCATCTACATGTCCTGCTATCTGTTCTAGAATAAGATGAGAATCTTCTATGTTGTCCTCATAGACAGCTTGATTCAGTTGACGACTTATGAATATACTTCCAATTATGAGTGGAACTAAACAACTTAAGAGTGTGCCGATTACGATTCTGGTCTTTATAGATTTGGTATTAATCATAATTGCGCTCCATTTATGTCTTTTATTTAACATTATACATGATTCTCAGTGACAACATAAGTGCCTATTAGGCAAAAGAGATTAATTCTTTGCAAAATTTAAAAATCGGCATCTCAGAAACTCGGACTTTTCTCCGTTTCTAAGATGCCGATCCAGCATTTAGTTCAAATATTCCACTACCTAATAATATCTCAAGAACGCTTGATAAGCTTTATAGTATGCATTTAGAGCATCAGTCACAGTTCCCTCTGATGACAATACCTCTTTTTGCGCCTTAATCAGTTCTAAATCTGTGACGATTCCCAAATTATTTTTTACTTTAGTCGCCTCTAAAGTGCTCTTTACAAGCGTCAGATTGTTTTGAGCAATTTTAACATCTAAAACAAGGCTTTTGAGTGTATTCAAATCTGTATACGCTTCAAATTTAATGGCTTTAATTCTCGCATCTGTATCTCTTTCATTGTCTTCAATATTCTGCTCATAGTTTTTAAAAGCGCTTACACTGCTTGTATAAACTCTTTCAACATGCTTTTGCTGTTCGTATTTCTCAATATCTTCCTTATAACCTGCAACCGTTGAATCATTTTCAATATTGCGTTCAATCAGCTTTTCCAGATTAATGGATTCAATGTCCACATAGTTTCCTAGCAAACTTGATTCAAGCGATTTTGTATCAGGCGTATTTACGATTTCAAGAGAGTTGTTAATCAGATAGTTAAAGTCCATAAGTGTCAATTCTTTGTCTCTATTTGCATTGTCCAAATCTTTATTAGCCGAATCCAAATTCACTTCATATGTTAAAAGGTCGTTTTCTGTAATCTTTCCGAGGCTTAGTTCAAGTGCTTTCTGATCGTATTCCTTTTGATAGATGTCCTTAACTTCTTGATATAAGGCGATTTGATTGTCTTTAGAAACAAAATTTACAAAATAGTCCACCAACGATTGTTTGAGCTCAAACACTTTATCATCGTAGCTTCTCTCCAAGCTATTCAGCTTGTTTTGAGCCACAACAGGGTCCACATACACCGCTGTCGCTCTGTCGTTTATCTTATCTTCATCATCATAAATAAAACCATCTAAACGGCTTGCTTCATTTTTGACTTCTTCTACAATTTCCTTTTGAATTTCAATTTGCTTTTCGATACTACTCAGTTCTCTGTTATTTTCTATCATTTTATTATATGCATTTTCAAACGAAACTATTTCAACTGTTTTAACTGTTTCATCTGCAAAAACAGTTCCTTGAAACAACATGGTCAAAATAATCAACAATATACCTACTCGCTTCATCTTGTTCCTCCACCTCTATAATTTGATTCCATAGCTAACCAACAAGTCTATTTTCTGGCTTAGCAATAGTTTTTCATTCATAAGACTCATTTTTTCAATTTCCGATTGAAAAACTTTGATTTCGTAACTCTGTCTATCTGTATCTACAACTTGACCCATTTTTTCCATTTGAGCCAGCTTTGCTAAATTGTTCTTGTCATATTTTATTTGAATATCAGCCACTGATATTTCATCAGATAATTTATTGAATTCACTCAAATACGATCTCAGTGATTGGTATACTTCATTTTGAGCAATTTCCTGAGCCTGTTTTCCCTCTTCATATCTGCGGTCAAAGTCAAGTAAATCTGATTTTAAGATAGACGAATGATATAACTTAACATATTTACCCTCATTTTCAAGAGCATCCATCTCCCGGTTTGCATTGGCAACATCTTTACTAACTTCTAATGCAGCTTCATAATAACTCCCAAAATTGGATTCACTGAATTCAATCTCAGTGAAGACTGGCTCTTGAAATCTATACTCTTTGCCAAATTCAAGTCCTGCAAGTTTCATCATGTTGTACATGACATTTTCCATGGAATACTGGATTTTATCTCGGTTGTATTTCAAATTTTCGAGCTCAACTTGAGACGTTTCCAAATCCATTTTACTGATGCTTCCAAGTTCATATTTTTTCTCACTTGCTGCATAAGTTTGCTCTGTCTTCTCAACCATTTTATCATATAGTTCTAATTGCTTTTTTAGCAAACTGTAATTTGAAAGAAGCTGATCTGCCGAATAGCTCAATGTTGTTTCGGTAATATCCTTTGTATTGTCCAATACATCTACTTGAGTTTTCAGATTTTCAAGTTGAACAAATGTAGGATAAGCATATTCATAATAACTCCCTTTTCTCTGATCCTTTATTCCTGATGGAGAATCAGAGCGATAGAAAATCGTCTTTTCAGAAGCATCTGCCGATTGATCTAAATCCACAATATTCTCTTTTAAATCTCTAAATTCAATTGACTCATTGATAAAAGCCTCTCTCAAATCAGTTAAATTGATAAATAAATTTTCACTTTCTATAGAACCACTTTCATCAGCATAAGTTATAGTATTGACGCCAAACATTCCGAAAGCAAGGCAAACTATAAACAAACGTTTGATAAACCCTAATCTCATTAATTTCATCTAGATGTCATCCTCCTTCATTAGATGGCCATATCCACTCTCATTATAAATCTATTTCTATTATATATAAAAAAAAAGATTAATCACTAGGTTTCCCTATTAATTAATCTAATTTTATCTATAAATTAAGAATCAGTTAATAATTATCTAAAATATTCAATTCGCGTGTTTATATCATTGATCTCAATTCCATCTGAGTCTTTCATTGGATAGTTTTGAATGATAGACATATATTTGTCTACATCATCCCAATCTTTGCTGTTGACATATATTTGAACAAATGCCCCTGTAGCAAGTATTTGATCAATTTCAACCCCTGGAACTTCGAATGTCATTAAAAACACAGAATTTGTATTTAAAGTTTTGCTAAAAACAAGCGTTATGATTCCCGTACTTTCAGTATAATATACATTATCTATATAGTTTCCGTTTAAAGTTATTTTTTCTAAGCCACCTCCCACATATTCAGTCAATTGAACATATGGTGCATATGGGTCAAACGTCTCCCCAAAGGCTGTTTTCGTATTCTGCCCACGTGCAGAGAGGAAATAACCTAGATTTGAGTTCATATTATCATTGATTGTGACGGTAATAATTGTTCTACCTTCATCATCTTCACTGGTAAAGTAATCAGACAAGCTGTAATTCTTACCATTTCTAACTACTTCAAAGTCACTTAAATCAACATCTACAACCTTTTCAGAAAGTAGTATTTCACATTGATTGTTGCCTATATACCTAAATCCCAAGACATTAACATACGATTTTTCATTTAAGTCAATATAATTTTCATTTGTTTCTGTAACATTTCCTGAGACATCTGCAACTTTCCCAACAGTTAGATCATTTGAGCTCGCTCCTGAATTCGAATCTGCGACAACATCCATTCCATCATATGCTTTCGTTGCAATCGTAATCTGGACCGTCTGATTATCAATAGCCTTTATACTTACCGCTGAATTTGGAAGTTGACTTAAGTCCCTTCCATTAACTCGATAATTACTCTTATCAAGTACAGAATAATTTCCAGTCATACTCATTGGTTCATTATAGAAGACAATAATATCTGTTTCTGACTTTGTGGTATAAAAGACTTTAGCAGTCCAATCGCTTGAATCTGGTATCGACATATCTTGAACTGAAAATGAATGTCCACCATCTACCAATGCGTTCCCGGCTAAATCATAGATATTTTTTAAAACAAGTGTATATTCTCCAGACAATTTTTCGTTAAACCTTAAAGTGACTTGTTCTTTTTGAGAATCGTAAGTGACTGATCCAATAGCAGTTGAACTCTTTTTAGAATCTAAAAGTTCATAATTTGATTTTGTAAACAGCTCATTATTTTGATTTCTCAAGGCTTCTGAAAATGATAAAATAACTGTCTTTTCATTTTCTACCTTTGGCTCAGAAATAAGTGTCGGGCTTGTCGTATCCTTTTCAAGTTCAACCTTAATGGTTTGTGTTTCATTTAAATTTCCAAAATAATCACTAACAGAACCACCCATTATATATAACGTATTTGTCCCCGAAGACAATGGTTTGCTAGAAAAGTCCAGAGTCATCTCATTTCCGTTAATATCATCATCTGTCAAATCATAATCTATACTATTGGCTAAACTTTCATGATAGTATTGGCTAGAATGTTTTGTGATAAGTTTTAAATTTTCATCCCATATAATGATAACTTGTTTAGAATTTACCGCTCTTGCACCAACTACTTTAGGCGGTGTAACATCCTTGATATACTCCGCTTTAATTTTAGTGCTGTACAAATTAAATCCAGCGTAGTCCTTAATAGTATTTTTAGCTGTTATTTCCACATTGTCTGTCAACTTGGTGTGCGTCTGTATAATGGCGATTTTATTGTTATCACTTAACGTTACTGACTTTAAGTTTACATCGCCATTATTGACAATAAAATCTGAAATTGAGAGTTCTGGAACATCATCACTATCCATCAGCGGAGCATAATCCTCATCACTTTGAACAGGTTCATTAAATGTCACTTTAATATAATAATCTCCAGCAATCTCTGCTTTCATCATTTGAGGTAATCCTGAGTCTATAAATTTAACTGCAACGAGTTTCTTTTCCTTCATTACAGATCCATCTGTAGCTTCAATATTGGAAAGAGTAATATTCATCTCCTTATTTTGTCCAATTGGCACATTTGTTACAAGTCTTAATCCCTTACCATCTTCTGTCACCATCGCATTAATCGGTCTTAAAAAGAAATTGGTTTCCTGTGATAATTTAAACTTGGACATGTCATTGTTTTCAGCAACTTTAATAGGCTTGTTAAACACAAATTCAAGCTCTGTGAGTCCAACGGCTCTATAACTGACCACATCTAACGATCCAGAAGTATCTACTACTGGAGTATCATCTTTAATATCTATAATCCCATCTGGAACTTTCCCAAGTTTTAAAACCAACGCCTTTGTTTCACCAGAAGGCGGCGTCAAAAGTGCTGACCACATACCTTCAAACGCCTCGCCTCTCTTAATAGAAGAAGCGTTGGCAACACTAAAATCTATCCCTATAGTGTTCATATCCAAGATGACATTTTCCCATTTATAAGTATACCCAAGCGCATTCATGAGCATGGCGCTCCACTCCTGTTTCGTCACAGAATTATTGGGCTTAAACGTGCCATCTGGATATCCACTAATCCACTTTTGTGTTTTGGCATAAGTCACATATGGCGCAAACCAATCCTTACTGCCTACATCTGTAAAATTCTGTATAAAGATATACTTTGACGCTTCCGATTTCTTTCCGTACATTTCAGAAAGCAACACACAAGCCTGAGCTCTGGTCAAATTTTGGTCTACCATAAGATCACCATTATCTCCAGAGATAAAATCGTACTTATAGAGCAAATCTGCGGCAGACTCGCCTGTTGCAAATACCATGCCCTGTAAAAAAGTCGTCATTAGAAAAACAATTACCAACATACAACTGAGTTGTTTTTTCATTTCAGCCTCCTAAAAAACTATTTGTCAGTTCCTTTTAATCCCCTGTATTTTTGTCCATTTGCCGGACTTGCTATCTGTAACCATTATACCAAATTTAAATAGAAGTTCATGTTAAGGTTTTATTTCACATGCCTGCAAAACGACAAAACCCATCTCATGAACTTCTTTTAATCAAGCTCTTAAATTAGAATCTAAACAACGCAATGATACCATTGCTAAGTGAAAATATAATAATGCCCGCCATTAAGTTTCCAAAGAGAATGGCTGGGAATGCCCACTTGAAGCGGATATCCAACAGCACAGCTGCCAGAGACCCCGTCCACACACCTGTTCCTGGAAGCGGTATCGCCACAAACAGAAAGAGTCCCCATACGCCATATTTCTGTATGCGATGCGACTTGTTAATTGTCTTCATTTCAATATGATCTGTAATCCTCTGAAAAAAAGAGGATCTTTTTAGGGCATTGAGGACGGGCCTTATGCCAAACAAAATAAACGGAACGGGTATGATGCTTCCAAGCAAACTAATGAGTAGTGCATGCCACGGATTCATTCCAAGTGATAGTCCAAGTGGAATAGCTCCTTTAATTTCTATAATTGGAAGTGCCGCAGTGAACATGACTTTCAGTTCATTTGTCATAATTGCCTTTATCATTTCAAGCATTTCATTTCCTCACTTATGAACTCTATTGATTTTTTCTAAAAATCATTTTTTTCAGATTCTGTCTATCCAAACGATTGAGTCCCCAGATCCAAACCAACCCCAAATACAGCAGAGAAAACGCCGCCCCGAACAAGATGAATGTCACCATAAATCCTGAAAAAGGATTGTTTTTCAGTGCGAATGCAACAGGCAAATAAGCCATAACCCCCAACAAAATAATTTTAAAACCACTCAGGGAAACCAGACTGATGCCAAATCGCTTGTTAAACCACCACATCCTAATTATATTTCCAATAAGATAGATAAAAATACTCACAACTGCGACGCCGTGGATGCCAAATGGCTCTGACACCACAATGTCCAAAACCGTGTTCAAAATGAGCATTCCCATCCCAATTCGCCATTCAATTTTTTCAAGGCCAACCATGGCATTGAGGAAAGTCAAAGGTCCAAAAAAGGCATTGATTAACTGCGCAAAAGAAAGGGCATATAAAACACCGTCTCCAACCATAAAATCGGGTCCAAACAAAGCCAGCACTTGATGCCCTAAAAGCATCAGCCCGCCAAAGACAGCTGTATTGATAATTAGTATCCAACGGTTTACAGCAAAATACGTTGATCGGAGTTCCTCGTAATTGCCATCTGCATAGTACCTTGCCAAAACAGGTGCCATCATAGAGCCACCTGTAATGAACATAAAGTTGCCAATATAAGCTAGCTTGTCCACAATGCTGTAAACGCCAACATCTACTTCTGTGAGTTTATATCCAATTACATAAGCGTCTATTCTGCCCATTAAAAACTCAATTAAACCAACGAATATAAGCGGAATGGATATCACCATCAATTTTTTAAAAAAAGCCGCATTTGATCTGCTCAGTCCCACTAAAATCCTGCGCTTTAAAAGAACGCCAACCAAGTAAAATACATTGATTGTCCATGCAAAATAATTGGAAAAAATAAGCGATTCAACCGAAACATCTTTTAGCCAAATTACTCTGAACAGAAAAAAGCCCACAAGCGAAATCGGCATGATGATGTTCTTGCCTATAAAGAAGTGCTTAATCCCGCCTACTGATCTAAAAATGCCCTCACTCATTTGGACAAAAGAGATTGGAAACATAAGCGGCACAAATAAAACCAACGCCTGCTTTAGATTCGGGTTGTTCATAACTGTATCTGCTATGAAATCTGCTCCAAATATAAACAAAATCCCCAGCACCAAACTGATTGCAAGTAGGCAATAAACTGAAAAAGAAACAAGCTCCTTCTCCCGTCTGTCATCTCTCATAGACGGGAGCATTGCCGTAAGCCCATGATCCATGCCCAGCTTAATGCCAATTGCCAAAAACATAATCAAGGTGCTCACATAAACATAAGTTCCATACCCCTCTGCCCCTATGAACTTAGCCGCGAGCAAATTGAAAACAAACATAAAAAACGCATCTATGATCTTCCCGAAAAAGAGAATCCCAGAACGCGTCGTAATCGATCTAACCTGACTCATAATATCTCCAAAATCATCTGTTTACTCTCCTCATTCTACCACGTCATAAGACCATGGTAAATCGAACTGGCAAACATCTAAGAAATTTTTAATAAATATAAAAACTACATTCTGTAAAGCTCAACATATTGCTGAATCATTTTATCCAAATCAAACTTCTCCTTAAAAAGAGCATGCCCCTCATTTCCCATCTCCTCTCTGAGCGTGGGGGTTTCAATCAACTTTTGAAGATACATAACCGCTTTATCACACTCTCCAAGGCTGTACAAATAACCTGTCTTCTCATGAATGACAAGCTCGTTGTTCCCAATGACATCAGATGCCACAATAGGTGTCGAAGCACTAAGTGCTTCGATTAAAGTATATGGAAGTCCTTCATATAGGGCTGAAGTTAAATAAATATCAAACCACATATGATACTTTTCAATGCCTTTGCGGTGACCTAAGAAAAGGATTCTATCTACTAACTCTCTCTCTTTAACCCATTCTCGGGCACTTTCCAGAAATTCGCCCTCGCCGATCCAAGCAAAGACGGCATCTGAATTCTTATCACACACTCGCTTTGCAATTTCAAGGAACTCAAACGGATTTTTCTGAGTATATAACCTTGCCACCGTTCCAATGACAATTTTATTTGACGAAAGTCCAAATTCGCCCGCTATTGCTTCTTTTATGGATTGTTTCTCCTCTTCCTTAACAAGCGCAGGTTCCACCGAATTATAGAGCACTCTCAGTTTGCTCTCCGTTCCAATTCCGTTTTCAAGCGCAAAGGTTCTCTCACCTTCAGAAACGTTTAGAACAGCAGTTGTGGCAAATCTTTCAAGCCATTTTTCAGCCAGCAAGTACAGCTTCTTCTTACGATCTGATAAAGTTCTATTTTGGGCCGCATAAGCATGGGGCGTATAGAAGATGCGATTTACGCCTAAACACCTTGCGGCAAGCCTTCCAACCACACCCGCTTTGGAACTGTGACAGTGCACAATATCAGGATGAACCCGCTTTAAAATTTTGTAGATTTGCATGAAGGCTTTGCTATCCAACACCGGATGAATCTCTCGAATTAACTCGTTCACTTCAAAAAAATCAACGACATCAATAAGCTTCTCTTTCATCTCGTAAAAACGGTAATCAAGTCGCTTTGAACTGTGAATAATTGTCAGTTCAAATGCAGAAAGGTCTAAATGAGACACCACATCGACAATGTGTTTCCCAACACCATCCATAATTGTCTCTGATATAATGACAACCTTAGTTTTCATAAGCAAGCGTTCCCTTTCGCTTTGATAACACCTCTAAGATAATCCTTACGAGAATTATCCCCAAAACAACGCCGATACTGTCTATTCCAACATCTCTTATATTCGCTGTTCGCCCCGAAATCAAGAGCTGATGTGCCTCATCAAAAGCAGCATAGCCAACACTTATCAAGAAACTCAGCAACATGCTCTTAGAGACAAGGTGCGTCCTCATCAGCGCATAAATCAGGCTCATGGAAAGTCCCATAAACTCAATCACATGCGCCGTCTTTCGAAGAAGAATCATAACCCGCTCATTTTCACTTTTGCTGTAATAACTGATTTCTTCATTTTCAGTCATCCCGCCAGTATTGACCTCTGTTCCAACTGTGTTTTTTTCTATAGCCACCATGACCCGTCCAGTTAACATCCACGACTTTGCCACATCCAGATGTGACATTGTGAAGATAAAGATAAGCCAGAAAACAACCAGTGCCCATCTAAAGGGTTTTGATTTTATTATTTTTAACATCATCATGCTCCTGTTTTTGACCAAAATTTTGATTGACTTCATCAGGTTCTTTAAAAGTGGGAACAAGTCCCTTTATAACGGGTACAATCGGTTGATCCGCATCAATTGCATCTCTCAAAGTGTCTAACCCATGACAGAGTTCTTCCAACGACCACTTCATTGGCCTTGCAATAAAAATCTTGCTGTTGGCAGTGGAGGTCAGTCCCTCTTCGGACATAAGCAACTCTTCATAGAGTTTTTCACCGGGTCTGAGGCCTGTGTACTCTATTTTAATATCCACCTCTGGTTCGAGTCCAGAGAGCTTTATGAGATCTCTGGCAAGCGTGTCAATTTTCACCGGCTCACCCATGTCCAAGACGAAAATTTCACCGCCCCTAGCAAGACCGCCTGCTTGGATAACCAACTGAGCCGCCTCTGGGATCGTCATAAAATACCGAATGATATCAGGATGTGTCACCGTTATAGGGCCACCTTCTCTAATCTGCTTTTTAAAAAGTGGAATAACACTTCCATTGCTTCCGAGGACATTTCCAAATCGCACTGCCACAAACTCGGTCTTTGACTGCGATCCGGCAAAAGCCTGAATCACCATTTCACAAAGCCTTTTTGACGCCCCCATGACATTTGTTGGATTCACTGCCTTATCCGTTGAGATCAAAACGAATTTTTTGACCCCTGTATTTTGGGCTGCATTGGCGACATTATAAGTTCCAAACACATTATTTTTAATAGCTTCTTCTGGGCTGTCCTCCATAAGGGGCACATGTTTATGCGCTGCCGCATGAAAGACGACTTCAGGAGAATGGACTTCAAAGAGTTTTTGAATTCGCACACTATCTCTAACAGAGGCAATCGCCACAAAAAGTTCTTGCTTTGGATAGGTTCTCCTCAGCTCTTGCTGTATTTCATAGGCATTGTTTTCATAAATATCGGCAATAATCAGCTTTTTCGGATTAAACCTTACAATCTGTCTGCACAGCTCTGACCCAATGGAACCACCCCCACCAGTTACCAGAACCACTTTGCCAGTTAAATACTCAGAGATTTGCTGATTGTCCAGCTCAACTTGATCCCTTCCCAGCAAATCTTCAATTTCAACAGGTCGTATGCTTGAATACGAGATTGAACCATCTATAATGTCATGTACCTTTGGCAAAATGCTGATTTTTACAGCCGTGTCCTTTACCATGTTCAGAATCTCTTTCCTGCTTCTCTCTGAAGCACTTGGCATTGCAAGGACAAGCATATCCACATTTTCTTTCACCAGTGTTTTGAGTAGGTCGTCTCTACTGCCAAATACGTGAAGTCCATGCATCTTTTGACCTCGCTTTGAAAGGTCGTCATCCATAAAACCAATAACAGCGTATTCGTGATTTGAACGGGCATTGAGTTCTTTTAAAACCATAACACCAGCCTGCCCCGCGCCATAAATCAAGACTCTCTTTTGATGCTGATGCCGAATCACTTCCTTCGGGTTTATATGAAAAAATAAGCGATAGGCAAAACGGCTGCCACCTATAAAGATGACATCAAATATAAAAGCCATCAATATAATGCTTCTGGGGATTAAAATATTTTTAAGCTCTGGGTGTCGGCTGAGGAAAAAGAGCGCACCTGTCACCACAGCACTGCCCATACCACATGCGATGATAATATCAATCATCTCCGTAATCCCCGCAAACCGCCATAACTTCTTATACATATTCATCAAAATAAGGACTATAAATTTGGCAGCCACCATAAAGACAAGCACCTTAACAAGGTGAAATCTGAGCTCCGACGGGACGTTTGAGACGCCATCAAATTTCAGCATATAGGAGAGTAAAAACGCCGCACTTAGTCCAATGATATCTATAATCGCCAAAGCGATAATCTTAATATTTTTATTCATGTCCATGCCTCACAACCTACTTATAATTAATTGATTCCTTTCAAATTATACACTTTATATTAAGACATTACAAACACTGTTGCTTTCACCAACAGAATTAAAACCGCACGGTCACATTTATGCCTACTATAATGGCAACCTTTTGGATGGAATATGCTATAATCTAAACAGGAGGAATTCACTATGAAATTAAAACAATTTGCATGGATGCTAATGGTCCTTTGCCTACTCTTAAACAGCTTATCACCACTGTCTTTCGCCGAGACTACAGATTCAGATTCTGCGCCTACGCCTGCCGAATTGTTGATGAAATATGGCTTTATCACTGGCATCAATGGTGATCCAATGGTTCGAAATCCAATAACAAGGGCAGAAGTCGCTGTCATTATGGCTGAGCTCAACAACGCCAAATTGGAGGCTTCCGTCTTTGCACTTCCACCCAAGTTTAGCGATGTCTACGCAAACGACTGGTTTGCCCCCTATATTTCTTACGGTGAGGCTCATGGCTATTTAGGCGGTTACCCCGACGGAACTTTTAGACCTCATAAACATGTGTCTGCTCAGGAATTTGCTGCATTTATGATGAATGCCATGGGTTATAATGGCGACTATACTTATGATTCTGTTATTGGATTTGCCTCCACACAAGGTGTACACGTTACTGGATCTGGGGCTTCATTCCTCAGAGGAAATGCATTTGACGCACTTTGGGAAGTCGTCAACTTGCCGATGAAGGGCGAAGAAGTTACAATTGGACAGAATTTAGGAAAGCTCACAGAGGTCGTTGATAGCAATAGTGATATTTACACGCCTTCTATTGCAGATAAAATAGATGGAAAAAACCTCAATGATTTTATTTACGAAGTCGAAGTCACTGGCAGGAGAAGCATCGAAGTCAGCTTTCAAAAAGCTGTTTCAGATACCGATCATATGCTATTTACAGTGAGCCGATTGACACATCAAGTTATCGAAAAACCCAAAATAGAAATTCCTATATATGTTGATTGGAATACCTCAGATACCAAAGCTACTCTTTCTACCGCTGGAGAAATGATATTGGGAGATTATGAAGTGCTTGTGAATGACGTCTCAACTAAAGAGCCTACACTTCATGGACCTTTCTATGTCAAAATAGAAAAGGAAGAAGTAGATGAAGTTGTCATAGACTCCGAGTACCTACATCGAATTAATGACTATATGGGAACAATCGGGTTCAAGGTATTCAATCAATTTGGCAAAGATATCACGAATTCTGATTTAGCCAAAGGCCTTGACATCATGTCTACAACCAGTGTTTCTAAACCCTCTATATCCTATTCTACTGGTGTTATAACGATTCAGCATGGCTCTGAAGATTCAGATTCATATAAACTCAGTGATCTCGACCATTTTAGAATTATTGTAACCGATCCCAAGACGGGATTTTACTTTAATAAAATGATTAAGGTCTCCGATACAAATAGTGGTATCACCACCGTTAAAATCAATGGCATTGTTGACCAGTACGGAAATACTGCAAACTTCATATATGATACTGAAAAAGACTACTATCTCGATGTGGTTATTGTTGATGCCTATGGCAATGAAGTTCGAGATGCAAGCCTTCTTGATGTTGTAAATACCGATGGTAAAGAAACGCTCACTGTAAAATCAGGGAATGAATCCCTTGTTAAAATTACAAAGACAACGCATCCAATTAACACCTCAGAAATTGCGTTTAAAATAGACTTTGTCGAAAAGCCCGTCTACAATACACCTATTATGTTCACTGCATATTCCACTTTAGCAGATGACAGCAATAACCTTGCAACTTATATGGCCACTCTACGAGTGCCAGAGTAAAGCAAGCTCAACTGCATTAAATGAAATAAAAAATAACCAATATTCGTTTATTCACTAACGTCTATTGGCTATTTTTTTTAGTTTCTTCGCTCTATTTCTTTACTTTTATCATCAAAGAAGCATTATTAAATCCACTTTCAGAAAAAGGTGCCACGGCGTTGAAAAACAAATCCATATCGTGATCGGGTGCTTTATTGAATATAATTTGATAAGCCACTTGATTTTCTGCTTTTGGATTTGTGGTTTTGACGATACTGCAAATATCTGGATTCATGCATCTGACCATAAGCAGTTCCTGATTTCCTGGCCCTCTATGATCATAGATATCTTTAGACATTACTAAATTTCCATACTCGTCTACAATTGTCAAATCTAAATAATATCTGATTGAATTTGAATAAGATAATGTAACACCATTTCCTTCACTGTCTTTAACACCATTGATTTTAATAGAGTAAATACCAGTTGACGCAGACGAAATTTTTAAGGTTTGGGACTGTGAAAAACCAGTACTATCATCAATCGCCACCAATTCAACCAGTTCTTTTTGCTTTAACGACTCCCCTGAGACGTCATATCGTCCATGTGTTATCACCAAAATACCTGCTGAAGAATCCACAACAACTTCACTTGCGTCTGTCGATGCATAAAATCCTAATTGTTGCCCCAGCGCAGTATTTGTAACATCTTCACCATATTGATCATATGCCCTGTAGCCAATTACGCCCATATAATCATCAAATCTCAATATCAAGTCTGAGTCGTATTTGATAGATGCTATCTTCTGTTTCTCTACTTTGACATTATAAGATGTTCCAATACTTTCTCCTGGTTCGCTAATCGTTAAAATGTAATCCCCAAAACTAAATGGAATTGCAGATGACAGCGACGCTATTGTATAATCATAATTCCAAGTAACTTTTACAGGTACTGCATTGCTATACTTAGTTAATAAAAAAGCATACTGTCCTGAATTATCAACACTTTTCGTAAACTGAACTGAAATTATGTTATTTTTTGAGATAACTATATCATCCACTCTTGCAGTATTTTTTGACCCTTCATCTGCTTTTGTCAGCTTGCCAAGTTTGACGCCAATTGAAACCTCTGATCCTTTGGACGGTTGATTAACAGCATCCCATAGAGCTTCAAAAGCATCACCCCTGATGAACTTGATGCCCTTTACCTCTACATTTACATTCTTGTTTCCTGCAAATGTCAATACTGTATCAAAAGAATAGTCCCCTTGATAACCCATCCCGTTCATGAGTAGAGCAGCAAATTCCTTCGCTGTGACAGCTGCTTCAGGTTTAAACGTTCCATCTGGATAGCCACCCATGTATCCCTTTGCTTTTCCATAAGCAATATAAGGCGCATACCACTGATCCTTTGCAACATCAGAAAATCCTGAGTCAGGAGTATAAGATGCTGCTTCTGCTTTGACGCCATTCATCTCTGCCAGAATAACAGCTGCTTCTGCCCGGGTTAGTTCCTTCTCAGGCATTACATTTCCATTATCCCCAGATATAAACCCATACTTTAAAAGCAAATCTGCTCCTGTCTCTCCATCTGCATAAGTGGGTAGAGATAAGAAGCACCCAAGTACAATTAACAAGACTACATTTTTTAACCGCATTTTGTCACTCTCCTTTGTACCATTTTATTGTTTTCACAAGGCCATCCTCAAAATCAACTTGCCTTTGCCATCCCAATTCATTTGTTATCTTAGAACAGTCAAGTGCATAGCAGTAATCATGCCCTTTTCTATCTTCTATATGTACCACCTTCGACTTTGACGTTTGCAGTATTTTTAAAATATGCTCTGCAACATCGACATTCTTAAGGATATCGCCTCCACTTATATTATATGTTGAACCTATTTTGCCCTCCTCAAGCACTTTTAAAATACCAAGGCAGTGATCCTCAACATAAACCCAATCCCTCATTTGGAGTCCGTCACCGTAAATTGGTATCTCTTCATCAGAAAGCGCTCTTTGGATAACAAGTGGAATCAGTTTTTCAACATGCTGATTGGGCCCATAGTTATTGCCACATCTTGTGATGTTTATCGGCATGTTATAGGTTTTAGAGTAGGCAAATACAATTAAATCAGCGCCAGCCTTAGACGCAGAATATGGGCTGCTGGGACAAAGTGGTGACAATTCAGTAAATTTACAGTCCGGCGTCGTGCTCCCATAGACCTCATCCGTGGATATCTGAACAAACTTGACACCCTCTTTGTACTGCAAATCAGATGTATCTCCCTGAATCCAATTTTGAGACCAATGTATTCTGGCAACTTCCAAGAGGGTTTGTGTGCCCAAGACGTTGGTTTTAATAAACACTTCTGGCGACTGGATACTCCTATCAACATGCGACTCTGCCGCAAAGTTGATTACACAATCAATAGGGTGTTTTGAAAACACCCTTTCTAACCCAATTTTATCACAGATATCCACTTTATAAAATCTGTATCTGTCATTGGGGGCTTGTGGTAAATTTGATAGATCACCTGCATATGTTAAATTGTCAATATTGATAACTTTATACTCTGGTCTTTTATCCAGTATCATTTTTATAAAGTGGCTTCCAATGAATCCCGCACCACCTGTTACAAGAATCGTTTTCATGATTTATTTTTCTTTCAGATTATTATACTCGACTTCGTATTCTCGGTTGCATTCACAGCACTTATACAGTTCATCCAGCGGATTTCCACATTCACAAACCCATCCAATCCGCCTAGCTGGCACGCCAGCCATTAGCGCGTGGTCAGGTACATCTTTGGTCACCACTGCTCCAGAAGCAATCATAGACCATCTCCCAATCGTATTGCCACATACAATCGTCGCATTTGCACCTATGGATGCCCCGTATTTTACTAAAGTCTTCTTATATCCCGCAGTTCCCTTTGGGTATTTGCTCCTTGGTGTCAAATCGTTTGTAAAAACCATTGAAGGGCCACAGAACACATAGTCCTCAAGCTCAACGCCTTCATAGATTGACACATTGTTTTGAATTTTAACGTGATTTCCGATCTGAACATTGTTAGACACGTTTACATTTTGCCCCAAAGAACAACTTTTCCCAATTACTGCACCCTTTTGAATATGACAAAAATGCCATACTTTGGTGGCATCTCCAATTGAAACGTGATCATCAACATAACTGCTTTCGTGAACGAAATAACCCATCAGTCAAACCTTCCTTTAAAATCTAATGTGCTACATTTATCAAGTGGTAGTTTAACACTCTTTCCTTCAGCTGCCGATTTGTAAATTGCCAGAACCAGTTCAAGTGCATTCCGTCCATCAACAGCCGTTACATAAGGCTCTCTGTCATTTTTGATTGCATCTATCATATCGGCGTATAGAGGCTTGTGCCCAAATCCATAGACATTTGGTGGATTCTCATGATATTCTCTTTTGACCTCTTCAGGATTGTCTAATAAATCGGCAAACCGCCACTCCTCTATGAGGTTGACTGATTTGCCACCAGCTTTGACTGTTCCCTTTTCGCCGAAGATATAAAGTGTCTCCTCTAAATTCTCAGGATATATATTTGTCGTTCCTTCAACAATTCCATAACTTCCATTTGCAAATTTTATGAGTGCCATCCCTAAGTCCTCGGCATCAATGAAGCCATGAGTCAGATTATCTGTCATCCCTATAACCTCTGTTATATCATCTCCCATCATCCATCTCAATAAATCAATATTGTGAATGCACTGATTCATAAGGGCGCCACCGTCTTGTTCCCAAGTACCTCTCCAAGGGGCGCGCTCATAATATTCTCGTCCACGATTCCATCTTATGTGAGCAGTTCCATGAAGCAATTTCCCAAACCTGTTTTTTTCAACAGCATCTCGGATCTTCAAAATGGACTTATTAAATCTATTTTGATGACATGCACTAACTTTAATGTTTTTCTCATAGGACTTTATAATTATTTGATCGGCTTCTTCCAACGAGAGGGCTATCGGCTTTTCAATAATCAGATTAATTCCCGCCTCAATGCAATCCAACGCGATATTTCCATGCGTTCCACTCTCTGTGCAGATTGCAACTAAGTCCAACTTTTCATTCTGTATCATCTCTTTATAATCTCTGTACCGTTTTGTTGTTTTAGGTAATTCAAATTTTAAAATCTTGTCTTCAATGTTCTTCTCCTCAATATCGCATAACGCCACAATATCCAAATCGTTCTCAAGTGCAGCAGCTACATGATTGGGTGAAATTCGACCACACCCTATAATTGCATATTTCAAGCCCATACCTACCTCCATTATAATACTTCAATATTTTTACGGCAGCTAATATTTTTCATAACATTTTTTGTGCCAAATATCATTTTTGAATGCTTTTGGACAAATTCATAATCAACAGTTGTGTGCGCTGTGGTTATAATAACCAAATCAGCGTCCTCCAAAATATCTACTGAAAGTTCAGACTCGCCTTTTTTAGCAACACCATGTTCTACATATTCTGAAACATAAGGATCATAACATGAAATTTCTACCCCCTGATTCTCTAGTACTTCAATAACTCTCAAAGCTGAACGCTCTCTCTAGTCGTCTATATCCTGCTTATAGGCAATGCCCAGAAGCAAAATTCTCGATCCATTTCAACACTCACCGCACAGCCTATCAGCTTATCCACTTACTTGAAATTTCAATGTTTGGTCAAGGTAATTGGGGCATTGGTTTTTGGGCGTTCATATAGAATTCCATTGTTTTTCATGCAGACACGTCCTTTCGATATAGTTATTATATCTCAATTTTCGTGTCTACGCTTTTATACTAGCATCAATTAAGTAATTTAAACGCCTGTGTACATCTTATCATAGTAGTTAGCATAGTCACCAGAAATGATATTCTCGATCCACTTAGTATTTTCCATGTACCACTGGATTGTTTCTTTCATTCCTTGTTCAAACGTATATGCGGGTTCCCAGCCAAGTTCAGTAGTGATTTTGGTATTATCGATAGCATATCTTCTGTCATGGCCTGGTCTGTCTTTTACATGTTTAATAAGATCATCTAATTTGCCAAGAGTACTAATAATCAGTTTTACTATTTCGATATTAGGTTTTTCATTATTCCCACCAATGTTGTAAACTTCGCCATCTCTTCCTTTATGAAGAACAATATCTATAGCAGAGCAGTGATCAGAAACGTGAAGCCAGTCTCTTACTTGCATTCCGTCACCATAGACAGGAAGGTCTTTCTCTTTAAGGCAATTATTAATCATAAGTGGAATCAGCTTCTCTGGGAACTGATATGGACCGTAGTTATTACTACATCTAGTGATATTCACAGGCATACCAAATGTTTCATTGTATGCTCTAACAATCATATCAGCACTTGCTTTAGATGCTGAATAAGGGCTGTTTGGCATGAGTGGCATAGTTTCAACAAACATACCTGTCTCACCAAGTGCACCATAAACTTCATCAGTTGACACTTGAAGGAATTTTACTCCTGACTTGTACTCCTTGCAATACTTATCACTTGGATTTACTTTCCAATATTTCTTAGCTATATCTAATAGCACTTGAGTGCCAATAATATTCGTAGTCAAAAATACTTCAGGTTCTTCAATGCTTCTGTCCACATGAGATTCTGCAGCGAAGTTTACAATTGAAGTGATTTCATTATTTTTGAAAATTTCTTCAATTTTTTCTCTATCTCTTATATCACCTTTAATGAACTCATAATTAGGATTGCCATTGATATCTTTTAGATTCTCAAGGTTCCCCGCATATGTAAGGGCATCAATATTAATAATCTTGTATTCTAAATGCTTTTCGAGCATTAGTTTGACAAAGTTGCTTCCGATAAATCCGGCTCCACCTGTTACTAAAATAGTTTTCAATTTATTTCACCTCATGTCTCCACTTATATTTCATCTAATAGCGATAAAATATACTGGCCATAGTCTGTCATCTTGAGATTTTCTCCAACTTGTTTAAACTCGACATCACTAATGAATTTATTTCTCCAGGCTATTTCCTCTAAGCAAGCTATATAGAATCCCTGTCTTGATTGGACAGCCTCAACATATTCAGCAGCTTTCAGCATTCCATCTGGTGTGCCTGTATCAAGCCATGCCATTCCCCTGCCTAGAAGTATTACATTTAAGTTTTCCTTTTCAAGATATGCATTATTAACAGAAGTAATCTCAATTTCTCCGCGTTCAGAAGGCTCTACATTTTTAGCTATCTCAACAACGTTATTGTCATAGAAATACAAACCGGGTATAGCATAATTTGATTTGGGTTTTTGTGGCTTTTCTTCAATTGAAACAACCCTGCGATTATCATCAAACTCAACAACACCAAAAGATCTTGGATCTTTAACTGGATATCCAAAGACTATTGCGCCTTCTCTAAGCTTACTTGCATCTTTTAATTGCCTAACAAAATCTTGTCCGTAAAAAATATTATCACCCAAAATCAAACAAATACTTTCGTTTCCGATAAACTGTTCACCTAATATAAAGGCATCTGCAAGTCCTCTTGGTGTCTCTTGTACCTTATACTCAATCCGAATACCTAAGTTTGATCCATTACCTAATAGCTTTTCATAAATAGGTGTGTCTTCTGGAGTTGAAATAATAAGTACCTCTCTAATTCCTGCCATCATCAAAACTGAAAGAGGATAATAAATCATTGGTTTATCATAAATAGGTAATAATTGTTTTGATATTGCTTGTGTCATAGGATATAGCCTAGTACCCTTCCCACCTGCTAAAATAATTCCTTTCATCAAATCACCTCTTATCTCTTAATAATTTCGCAGATTCTATCAACAACTTCTAGTTCTAAATCTGAATATAATGGTAGTGTCAATACATGCTCTGCAATGTGTTTTGCCACTGGAGTATCATCAACATCATATTCATCCTGATAACATTCAATAGCATTTGTTAGTGGATAAAAATATTTTCTTGCTATAATATTATTCTCCTTTAGTTCTGCAAAAACTTGATTTCTATCTTTCTTAAACCCATCGAATATAACTGGAAAATACGCATAATTACTTTTGACACCTTTTTGTGGCTTAGACAATATTATTCCATCAATATTACTTAAATTTTCATTGTACCGATCGACTACTAACTTTCTTTTTTGAATTTCCTCATCTACATGTCTTAAATTGCATAAACCCATAGCAGCTTGAAATTCGTTCATTTTGGCATTCCCTCCAACATACTTGATCGTTTCAGGACCAGTAATACCAAAATTCTTAATATCATTTAAAACCTGCTGAAGTTTGGGGTTACTATATGTGAGTGCCCCTCCCTCAATTGTGTTAAACACTTTTGTTGCATGAAAACTAAACATGGATACATCTCCAAAGTTTCCAATACCTGCTCCATTGACAGTAACACCAAAAGTATGAGCAGCATCATAAATTACCCTTAGATCATACTTATCAGCAATTCTTTGAATTTCTTCAATGTTACAAACATTCCCATATACATGCACTGGAATAATTGCACTTGTTTTCTCGGTAATCAATTCTTCTATTTTGGTAACATCAATTGTATAATCTTCAGGATTGATGTCACAAAAAACTGGCTTTAATCCATTTCTGACAATAGCATGAGTTGTTGAGACGAATGTATACGGTGTAGTGATAACTTCTCCAGTAAGATTAAGAGCAGCGATGGCACATTCTAAAGCTAGGTGTCCATTGGTAAATAATGTAATATCATTTGTTTTCAGATAGTCATTAAGTTTGTCCTCAAGTTCAAGATGTTTTTCCCCCATATTTGTCAACCAGTGATTTTTCCACAAAACTTTAATTTCATCAATGTATTCCTCAATCGGAGGCATAGATGACTTTGTTACTTGAATTATTTCATTCACTTTCCAATACCTCCTTTACAAACTGCTCTTCAAGTATTAATAATTCTTTACTTCTATCTTTTATCTTTTTAAATGGAATTCCAGCATAAATAGTCCAAGGCTCTGAACTCTTATTAATCAAAGTCATTGCACCAAAGGAACTGCCTTCCCCTAGTACTACCCCTGGAAGTATTACACAACCTGATCCAATTATCACATGCTTTTTTATCACTACTTTTTCGCCATAGATTTTTTTATACTTGTCAGGAATCATTGGATTTGTCATTGACACACCTGAATAGTCATCACTTAAAGCGTAAATAGAATTCTTTGATGATATATTGGAATAGTCATGAATTTCAATTCCATAATTACCTCCATATAATGCTGAATATGCAGCAATATGAATATAATTTCCTACTGAAATTTTCCCACTTAATATACAAAAGTCATCTATTCTTACATTATTACCTATTGATATTTGTGATGCCGAATATATACTGGCCTTTTTACTTATTAGCACATTTATGCCTAGGTTTAAAAAACCAATTTTATTAAGTTCTTCACTAGAATAAAAACTACTCATATATCTCACCTCGAAATTTAGTCTGCATAGATATTATTTCTTGTTTGTTAGCAAGTTAGTTAAATACCTAAAACTCTCTATTTTGAACAAATAAGAAAGTAAAATATAAACACAAGTTCCAGTCATCACTTGAATGAATATCAATAAAATATTACTATAAAATACATATTTAAAAGGGTAGATGATTAACGCCATAATAACTGACAAGCCAAATGATGGAATAATATCTCTAATCTGATCCATATATCCATAGTCAATAAATTCTTTGTTAGGAAATGCATTAATAAATGAACTAAATATCGTAGAAACAATACCACTAACAGCTATTGCTAATACCCCAAACTTAATTGAAAATATAATTAGCAACACTCCAAAGGTTTTCTTAATTACTTCAAGTTTCAAAAATACATCACTTCTACCAATTGCTTTAATAGCTTGCAAATTAGCGGTGTGTATCGGCCAAAACCCATAAACAATACAAGCTATTTGCATATAAATAACACTTGATAGCCATTTATCCGTTAAAACTAATTCTACAATGGGACTTGCCAATACAATCATCCCCATCATCATGGGCCACATTATAAATGAACTAGTTTTAATGGCTCTTCTAGTCATTGCTTTGACTTTTTTCCTATCATCTTGAACAGATGAAATTGCAGGAAATAAAACTGTATTTATTGATGCATTGATATTATTAACAATAAGTTGTGGAAATTGTTCTCCACGATTGTAGAAAGCTAAATCTGAAGAAGTAAATACTTTTCCAATAATTAAACTTCTTAATTGAAGATAACCCGTATCCAAAAGAGCTGAAACTAATAGTTTCCATCCATAAGTAAATAAAAGCTTTATCCTTTCAATTGAAAACTTGATCACCGGTCTCCATTTTACGGTAAACCATAATACAATCGTATCGATTGTAGCATTTGATAAATTTTGTATAACCAATGACCAAATTCCAAAACCATTATAAGCTGCTAATATCCCCAACACGCCTGAAATCAGTGATCCCCAAAATGTAGCCCAAAAGAACTTCTTGAAAATCATTTGTTTAGAAACATATGCCTGTTGAACAGAATTAACTCCAGCTAAAATTAATCTTAGCCCCAAAATTCTTAGAACAGGACTTAAGAGCGGTTCATTGTAGAAGCGACTTATAGATGGTGCAAGTATAAATAGTATTAAATACATTAAGCATGATATAACAATATTAAAAAAGAACACTGAACTAAAATCTAAATCATCAGCATCTTTCTTTTGAATCAAAGAATTACCTAATCCACTTATAACAAAAACATTTGCAATAGCAATAAAAACATTCAACAAGGCTATAGAGCCATAATGTGAAGGTGTGAGTAGCCTTGCTAAAACTATCGATACAACAAATGTAATTAGTTGCGCGAAAATCCTCTCAGAAAACTTCCAAAAAAGACCGCTAAAAATACTTCTTCTATTACTCATTAGACACCTCTATTGATAATCAATACAACATCAAACTAATTTTATATTATTTGATATTATTTCAAATCAAAACCATCATTCTTTAATCTAGGCCATCTAGAGTTCCGAGAATTAATTTTTGGTAAAATAAACTTTAAGATACGAAGTGAAAATTCAATAAAACTTCTAATTTTACTCTTGCTTTGTTTGATACTGGTAACTAAACAGACCCAATTCTGAACCGATGGTCTTTTTACGAAAAATTTAAATGAATATATTATCACATTTACACTATAATCATTTCTATTTAGACCAAACATATTTTTATAAAGTTTGTCTAACTCTCTATTTGCATTAATTAAATGCATTGTTTGATTTTTATTATAAGTTCTTGCATTCCAGCTATCACCTGTATAGGTTCTTCTATAACAAGCCATTATATCAGACATAAATATTACTTTTCCTTCATTAACCATCAAAGAACTGATCTTTATATCATCATTCAAATTAAAGTTAAAAAATTGATCTAGCTTATCTTTGCTCCAATTTTTCCATATGTTTCTACATACTAAGGATGCTAATTGACCACATAATATTCCTACTTCTACTTCATGCTCATAGATTTCATGTGTTTCATAAAGTGGAAAAGAATTTTGTTCTTCTATAAAATAATTGCCAACTTCATCTACTACCTTTACATTATGATACGATGCTACGTACTCTTTATTCGAATCTAAAAATTCTATCTGTTTATTAAGTTTCTTATCATCAATCCAAAAATCGTCACCTTCACAAAAAGCTATATAGTCTCCATTAGCAATACTTAATAGTCTCTTAATAGCCGATCCCCCTTGAGAGTAAATATTTACATCACTATAAATAGTCTTAATTAGATTTGGATACTTTTTTTCAAAATTCTTAATAACTTCTACAGTTTTATCAGTTGATGCATCATCATGTATAAGAATTTCAAAATCAAAATCTACATCTTGATTTAAAAATCCTTCTAACGTTTTTTCAATATAACTACTATGATTATAAGTAATACAACATATTGAAACCTTTTTTTTAATTATCATCTATCTGTTTATCCTTTCTATTGCTTTGGTTAGAATAATTAATAAGATATGCAACTAAAAGCAATGGAATTATATATTCGTAAAAAATATCACTACTCGAAACACTTAGAATTGAAACCGATAGAACTAATATCAAAACACCACTTTGACCAATATTCAACTGACTAAAGATTCTATTCACCAGATGAATAACTACTACAAGAAAAACTGCTGATAATACCACTCCAATGATACCAGCATTGGCATATTCATATGAAAACATTCCGTTATTTGCTGATACATTAAATTTACCTAAATATATTTCTCCGATTATATATGCCACTGGCTTAGGATAAAGAGGATGCAAATCGAACAACCTTACATAAATTCGACTCATCAACATATCTTCAAAGAACAATAATTTGGGATTCTTGCTAAAAAAGTCAATATAATAATAGCTCAATACTGATGGTACAAAAAATATTCTCCTTACAAACATATCCAGTAAAAAATTTGTAGAAATAATCATTTCCTCAATTATAGATACCAATGAGATGATAACGAAATAATTTATGACTGATTTCTTTTTCTTTATTACAAATAAATCAAATAGAAGTCCCATTGGTATAAAAAGAAGTTGTGATTTTTGGCCGCCTAATGCAAATACCATTACTTGCATTAAGCATAAACTAAAAAAATATAAATACTTTTTTTTGTAAAAAAAATATGAAGCGGAAATTGGAATAATGACAAAGCCTATCCAGGTTAGCATATAGGTATGCCATGTGGAGAAACCTTTATCTGAAAAATTCTGTCTTAAACCATAAACATCATACAAGTTTAAATGAAAGGAAATTTTGCCAAAAAGTTGAACAGATGTATAAATTACCAATATAAAACTAATGGTTAATATAATATTAAATACATATTTTTTGTATACTTTTTGTTTTCTAATTTTTTTTATTTTCTTTTTAT
>DKFC01000046.1 GCA_002452745.1 Firmicutes bacterium UBA6806 | reverse complement strand
ACTAAGATAAATTTAGTATACAAGGAACATATGAAATTCAAGGCTTATTCGGTGGCAAATGAAATTGATTTGAACAAGATAGCCCAAGACTGCAATATCCCAAAGAAGTACACATGGGAAGAACCGCTGGTCATGACGTCGGTTGTCTTAGATAGGCTCTTTGGCTGGCAGGTATCAGAGGATGTGAAGGCCTTTATATTTTCGTTTGGGACATTTGTCACCATAGACTTTTCGTTGGACGAAGACAACAGACTTCTCCAGTACCTTAAAGGTATTGAACATGAGATCAATTTAAAGGAATGGAATCGCTATTCAGATGAGTATGAGCTGAAAATTGATGAGTCCTTAGCGGCAGATGCGCCGTTTAGTTTTACAGATGAACTTCTGGAAGTGGCAAGTTTTGAGCCCGCCTATCAGGAAGTTGTTTCAACAGTTATCGCCAAATCAGTTGCGCTTGAACGCGTAGAAGAAAACATGAAAAACATCTTAGATAGGATAGAGTCTATGGTTGAAAGGCTTGAGAAAGGTCGATTCAGATTGAGTGATAAAAAACTCGCCAAGACCATTGCACAAGTACTCAGACATGAGTACAGCACCATCGCTTATATCATGATTTTAGACAGGCCGGATTTGACTTGGGACAGCCATATCAACAGTGACTTATATGACCAGATGGCTGAGTTCTTTGAACTCTCTGACCGATATGAAATCATCAAGACTAAAACAGATATTCTCAACAATATAATAGACGGATTTGCCACAATCTCCCATTCCATGAGAGGTGTTTTTATCGAATGGTTAATAGTCATTTTAATTGTCGCAGAAGTGGTTCTGATGCTGCTGGATTTAATCAAGTAGGTGGCATATGAGTGAGGTCAGATATTATAGTTTTA
Organism: Firmicutes bacterium UBA6806; assembly: GCA_002452745.1. Lineage (GTDB taxonomy): Bacteria > Bacillota > Clostridia > Peptostreptococcales > Acidaminobacteraceae > Fusibacter_A. Next base: position 52,345 of record DKFC01000046.1, on the reverse strand, counting down.
AAGTCAGAGAAAAATTTGATTTAGATAAGATTGCTGAGTATTTTAAGCAGACGCGTCCCATGAAGTGGACTGAATTTATATTGATTGACAATGCCCTTGTTGAAACCGTTATGAAGAGGAGTATTAGAGGACATCAAATATATTTATTTGAGTTTGGCGTTTTGACTTTTGTCAATTTTTACGAAGATGAGATGAGAGAATTTCTGAGCTTTTTGAATCAAATTGAACCCGTTGACTATGATTCCTTTGCAAAGTATTATGAGCACTACGAAGTTCAAATGGGAGAGTACGGGGAAGTTCTCATGGAGAATATGCCGCTGGTTCAGCACAAGCAATTGGTAGAAATCATCGCAGAACTCACTGCCAAGTCTGTGGGACTTGCACATGTGGAAGATGCCATGACTCGGCTTATGGATCAGGTTGAACCGATGTTAATTCAGATGAGCAATGGACAAATTAAAATAAACAGGCGCACCAAGAATGTACTTGGAGAGATTATTTTCTTTAAATACAAGTTGGTACAGTCTGTGAAGCTCTTTGAAAAGCCAAAGGCATCAGGCATGCTCAGAGAGTGGAGTGATTCGCTTCAAGAACATTTTGAGCTCAGTGACCGCTATGTGATTTTAAATCGGAAGTCAGATGATTTAAAACAGATGTTGATTCAGTACTATAAATTTAACCACAGCTTAAAGGAGAGGCGTCTTTATCTGTTTGAAGTGCTCCTTCTGGCTTCCTTTCCGCTGGCATCTTTGATTCAGTCAGGGCGAATGACAAGTTTCATAAAGTGGATAATGTCTCTGTTATAGAGCTGTGAAATAGACGCAAAAAAGCTGTTGAGTTCTCCGTGTATTTGTTGGGGTGGGAGAAATAATCAACAGCTTTTTTAGGGATTGGTTCATGGAGTGTTATTCCATATCTATGTGTATTGTATCGAAAATACGCAAGGCTTTGTTGGTGCTGTCTTCAATTGAGAGTTTAGAGTAATTGTCCAGTGCCTTGAGGTCTTTAGGACCGTGATGCATTGTGACAGGACCTTTGATGCAGCCGCCTTTGCAGGCCATTCCCTCGATGAAATCAGCTTTGAGTCTATTGAATTTAAGGAGTTTCAGCGCTTTATCACATTCAGAGATACCGTCGCAAACCATGGTTTCAATATCCATGACCCCTTGTTCTTTGAGGTAATTTTCCACAGAGAGAGTGACACCACCGCTTGAAGCAAATTTTCGACCATAGTAGGAGGCATTATTTAGTGGCAGTGGTTCCAGTGTCTCAAGCTCGATTTCTCTAGCATCCAGTAAGGCTGCAAGTTCTTCGAAGGTCAAGACGAAGTCTGTATCATCTGTGAGCTGTTTTTCTTTTTTCTTGGAAATACAAGGGCCAATAAAGACGACAACAGCTTCTGGGTCAATAGCTTTTATCAATCTGGCTGTGGCCATCATCGGTGATATCGTAGACGAAACATGTGTCCTTAGTTCGGGAAATTGCTTGCTAATATAGTCCACAAAACTTGGACAACATGAGCTGGTTAAAACCTTTCCATGATATTTCATTTTTATGAGTTCATCTGCTTCATGTTTGGTTACCAAATCTGCTCCGAGGGCGACTTCCACAACATCTCTAAAGCCAAGGCGCTTTATGCCGTGGATGACTTTTCCAAGTTCCACAAAGTCGAATTGAGTGGCAAAAGCAGGAGCAACCATGGCGTATACATGTTGGCTACCAGAATTTAAGTGTTCGATAACTGGAATGATTTCAGATTTTTCTTGAATCGCGCCAAAAGGACACTGATAGACACATGCACCACAATTGATACATAGATCATAATCAATGACTGCCTTTTTACGGTGGTCAATTTTAATTGCATTTGTAGGACACTCACGTCTGCAAGGTCTCATAACGTCTGCAATGGCGTTGTAAGGACAGCTTTCCTTACAGCGGCCGCATTCAACACATTTGTTGTAGTCGATAACGGCACGGTTGTTTTGTATTTGAATGGCATCTACTGGACAGTTGTTTTGACATCTGTGCGCAATACAGCCTCTACAGGTTTCGGTGATGACGTATCGGTTCACAGGACACTGATCACAAGCGGATTCAAGAACCTCAACAATTCCTGGAATGTGTGGATTCCCGCCCATGGCCATTTGAACACGATCGCCTGTTATAGCTCTTTCGTGGAAAATACAGCAACGGTATTGCTCCTCCGGTCCGGGATTTACGGTATAGGGGATGGTTGCAGCTTCAGCTTCAAGAGTTCCATTAAATGCCAGTTTGGCAACTTCTATTAATACATTGCTCTTTATTTTTTGAACTTGATTTTCATATTTTCTCATAATGTCACCTTCATATTGGTCAGCCGTCTGATTTAAGAGAGACTGCCTCACAGTTATAGTCGATTAATCTATATATTCCAGCGTTATCAATTTGCCCATTTTGGACAATTCAGCAGCGATTTCCTTAATGACATTTGTCTTAATGCTCAGTTCCTTGGGGAAATCGGGATTTTGATGCGCTGGATTAATGGCACGTCCAACCCAGAAGTGAATATGTGTGGATTCTTCAATCATGAGTTTCAACAGTTGTGTAACACCATCGCGTTTGTTGAAGATGGGTTCGTCGCTATTGAGATTATACTGTTTGAGCCTTCCTAAAACCATTTTCAAGGTTAGGACACCTTCTGTGACGAGGTCAATCCCCTTGATTTTCGCAGTAGGCGGGATTAAAGGGTCAATATAATCCAATTCTGTGATGATCTCTCGATCGAGTTCTCTGGAGACAATATTTGCTGCTGTACCGCCGCATACGACTTTTTTGCCGGTCTGATGCATAAAATGAGTGATAACTTGATGGTCATTTTCTGCAGTTTCAGGAGGACCTGTAAAAATTTGAAGCCACTCCGGATTTCTTATCTTAACACTAACTGCAGTGGTGTCATCGCCGGGTTTATCGTCATAAAGGCGTTTGCAAGTTTCGATAAGCCGACGGTTTAGTTTTTCAGCCGACGGCGTGTTTTGAAGTTCAAGGAATTCGGCCACATGTTGCCATTCCCAACCGTGGTTTAAGAGTCTGCCAACACCAGCGTGGATCACGCCATCTGAGCAGAGGGTGATTTCATCGCCGATTTGTAGTTGAATTGAGCTGACCCATACCTGTTTATCAGCTGAATTCAATTTGACCTTATCAAGTGCCACAATTTGGTGATTTCTGAGTAGGAACACAGGTGGGTTGTCGAATTCAATAATTCTGGCTTGCAAATTTGAATCTATTTCTAAGATGGTAAATGTCGAATATCCGATTTGACGAACTTGGCAAATCGGGAGGGTATGCGTAATGGTGTTGATGGTCTCTTTTAAGTCTGCTCCTTGGTCGAGCATTGTAATCATAATCTTACTGGTCAGAGTCGCCAGAATGTTTGCTTTGACACCGCTTCCAAGACCATCGGCCAACACGATAATAAGTCGGTCATCTGTTTTTGTGATTTCAACTTTGTCACCGCATAATTCTTCACCAACTTTGTTGAGGGAATGATGCGAGACGTCGATGTAATAATCAGATAGCAACTTACTCACCTCCATCAGTTAATACCAGTTTCTTTAATTTATTGAGCCCAATTTTGGTTTCAGCGGTTGTTTCTCCTAAGAGACTTGCAATCTCTTGTGCAACTCGCATCTGTTTATTGATAACCTCTTGACAAGTGACAAGGGTTTCTTCCTTAACACGTTCTAGCTCTTCACGATTGCTCTCAGCTTCTGTGATGTCTGTGAAAATACCAACATATACTTTGCCATTTTGAATTTTTACAACATTTGAGTAAAAAGTTCTGTCCACTGATGGCAAATAGATTTTTTTACTCATCCTATGCTGATTGGATTCCGCAATTTCTTCAAAGATTGGATCGTCAATAAGTGCAGCAATTGGCCAGTAAGTGAGTTTTATCTTGGTGGCATTGAACAACTGGTTGAACGATGGATTGACTTCTTGGATTCTGCGTTGTGAATCCAAAATACAAATGGCGTTCGGACTGTTGTCAAAGATGATAGCTTGGAGACTTTCAGCCTTTTTCCTGAGGCTGTCAAGGCACATCTCGATGTTTGAGTAGCCCTTTGAAATAGCCACAGCCTTATCATAGCAAGTGGTATAGCCGCAAGCGCCACAGTTTAGTTGGTCTTTCATCGTATATTTGCCCATTTGCATCAGAATTTCTGAAATTTGCGAATCATTTACAGCGATTTGGTTGACCAGTTTAGGGGTGAACGTCTTGTGAAGCTGTTCGCTTGTCAGCTTATCATCTACATAGGGTTTATCGGTTGGAAGTATAGGTGTTTTATCAACATGAGCGGTGATGAGACTCATGCGCTCATAGAGGTTTGGAGAGTCGCTGGGCATGTCAGGGCCGTTTAAGCAGCTGCCCTGGCAGATATTCAGTTCTGCACAATATCCCTTGATTTCTCCCTGTTCCACAGAATTTAAGAAACTCTTGCACGCATCAATACTGTCAACGTGGATGTATTTATAATTTGGATTGATTCTGGTTTTCATATCCCGCTTCCACAAGCTGCCGCCAAGAGGGTAAGAACGGCCTCTCTTGCTCACAGGTGTATCGAAGGAACGCGGGGGCATATCTCTTAAAATAATGCCGGCTTCACCAAACCATTTGTCAAGCTCTTTAAAAGTGATGACAGCATCAATTGAATTTGGATTCTCCACAGCCTCTGCTTTTTTTGCAAGGCATGGGCCTATGAAAACTGTAAAATAATCGTCGCCATAGCGCGACTTTATGTCGAGGCCATGTGCAATCATAGGGGAGACAACTGGAAGTACGGACTTTGTCGTATTCGGAAAGTAGTGTTCCACAAGATAGTTGCTAGAAGGACAACAACTGGTTATGATGTTGTCCTCAGTGCTTCCGCCAATGGCTTTTTCATATTCCATAGAGACGATTTCAGCACCTCGTGCTGTTTCTTCCACGGATACAAAGCCAAGAGATTTAAGGGCTGAAGACATTTGTTCTGGCACGTCCATCCGGAACACTCCGGCAAAAGAAGGGGCAAGAGAAGCAACCACTTTTTTTCCAGATTTTATAGCCACTTGTACTTTTTCAAGATCCAGTTGGATGGTAAGAGCACCTTGTGTACAGTGCATTTGGCACAGACCACATTTGATGCACAAATCATCTATTATATGACGACTGTGGTTTGTGAAGGCAATAGCTTTTGTCGGACAAACCCTTAGACACTTGAAGCACTCATCACAGAGATCGTGATCAAATTTGATAAATTTCATTATTTCACCTTCTTTACCAGCTGGTTCATGAAGTTTTCAACATTTTCCGGCGTCATGGAGATAACGTCATCCGTATCAACTTGTATTGAGACGGCATCAGAACATTTTCCCAGACAAAATGACGATTTAAGTGTTACCGTTTGATCTAACTGATGTTTGGTAATATAAGCCTGTAACTTTTTGATGACATCATATGATCCCTTTAGGTGGCAGGCACTGCCGATACATACCTTAATTTCCATAAGAGAACTCCCTTCTAAACGATTTTTTACATTGGAGCTAAAGATGTTTGAATTTTATATGTTAATATTATCACAAACACATTGTTAGGGCAATTGTATACAAGAAGAAAAATTAATATAAAAATGTATTAATTCAACGAAAATATTAATAAAAAGTAATAAAATGAACCCGACGAAGAAAAATACGAGGGAATCGGAGAAAAAACTCAGGTTAAATATTAAGTAAACGCAATAAATATTTCGAAATCGAAACACATTTCCAAAGGAATCGCTGTATCGAATTTGATACATATAGTTAAAAAATTAACCAAATAACCAAATTTTCAAATAATTCTGTGAATAAGTTTTAAAAAATGGTAATATATGACTTCTTTATGATAAGTTTTTATGATATAATTACTTAGTGAGTTAAGCCGTGCTAATGGATTGACTTAAAATTTCATTATGAAGGGGGTAAAAATGACCTGGAAGGATTCTTTGAAGAACAACGTTAACTCTGTTGACAAACTCAAAGCATTCATTCGGATTTCGCCAGAGGAGGAAAGTGATTATAATACGATTGCAAAACATTTTCCAATATCCTCCACCAATTATTACTTGAATCTCATTGATCCTGAAGATCCTAACGATCCTATAAGAAAGATGGCGATACCATCCGTAGAGGAATTTGATATGGATGGAGATTTTGATACCAGTGGAGAATCTCAGAATACGAAAATGCAGGGCTTGCAACACAAATACGCGACAACCGCATTGCTTTTATCCACAAACAAATGTGCAATGTATTGTAGACATTGCTTTAGAAAACGACTTGTGGGTACAAAAACCAACGAAACACTAGATTTTATCAACGAGGCTGTTTCATACATTAGAGAACATGAAGAAATCAACAACGTTCTCATAACTGGTGGCGATTCTTTTTTACTTGAAAACCACATGATAGAAGCCTATCTCAAAGAATTGACTGAAATTGATCACATTGATTTTATTAGATTCGGAACGAGGACGCCTGTCGTCTTTCCAGAAAGAATTTATTCTGACCCTGAATTGCTGGGAATCCTAGATAAATACTCCAAGCGCAAGCGAATTTATATAGTAACCCAGTTCAATCATCCAAACGAATTGACTGAAGAAGCAATTCGATCTGTTCAATGTCTGTTAGATCACAATATCATTGTGAACAATCAGACTGTCTTATTAAAAGGTGTTAATGACAAACCTGACACACTTGCTACTCTTATTAACGGACTTGTAAAAAACGGTGTTGTACCATATTATATTTTCCAGTGCAGACCGGTAAAAGGTGTAAAAAACCAATTTCAAGTTCCATTTGATCAAGCTTACGAAATCGTCGAAAATGCAAAAAAACAGATGCATGGACATAGTAAGAGAATAAAATACTGCATGAGTCATGAAACTGGAAAAATTGAAATATTAGGAAAAATGCAGAATAAGATGCTGTTTAAATACCATCAATCGAAATACGCAGAAAATCATGGACGTCTATTTTCAGTGAGTCTTGAGCCCAACCAAGCATGGTTAAAGCCTGAGAACGTAAAATTTAATGAACAATAACCCAAAGGAAAAGTCAGGCCCAAGCCTGATTTTTCTTTTTTAGTAAAAATAAACGTAATGTTTCAAAAAATATTTACATATTATTAATTGATTCAGAAGAGAAATAGTCCTATAATAGATTTAGCACTCAACAACTAAGAGTGCTAATAATTCTTTGGGAGGATCATATGAACTTAGAAAAAATGACTCAGAAAACATCAGAAGCCATTGAAATTGCACATAAGATGGCCATAAAACTCAATCATTCAAAAGTGGATGGAGAGCATTTACACTATGGTCTAATCAAGGTTGAAAACAGTTTGATTGCAAAAATTCTGACATATCTAAACATAGATGTAGAACAATATGCTCGTGAACTTGAAGTCAATCTGGAAAGTCAGCCGACAGTTCATGGCAGTGATGTACAGTTAAGTGGCACAAGAAGACTCAATCAATTATTGATTGCAGCAGAAGACGAGGCAAAGCGTTTCAACGACGAATTTATAAGCGTTGAACATGTCTATATTGCCTTTTTAAGTGAAAAGGGGACATTTAGTGCCAAGCTCATTCAGAGGTATGGTCTGGATAAAGAACGTTTTTTAGAAGCACTAAGCAAAATGAGAAACGATCAGCGTGTGACCACTGACAATCCGGAGGCAACTTATGAAGCCTTAAAACAATATGCACAGGATTTAATAGAACTCGCCAAATCTGGAAAATTAGATCCTGTTATTGGAAGGGATTCTGAAATAAGAAGAGTCATTCGCATTTTATCGAGAAGGACGAAGAACAATCCGGTATTAGTGGGAGAACCTGGTGTTGGGAAAACGGCTATTGCCGAGGGACTTGCTCAGAGAATTCTCAGTGGGGATGTTCCAGAAAATCTCAAGAACAAGCGGATTTATTCACTTGATATGGGGGCGTTGATTGCAGGCGCAAAATTTAGAGGCGAGTTCGAAGAACGGTTAAAAGCTGTTCTGAGTGAAGTGGAGAAATCGGAAGGCGAAATCATCTTGTTTATTGACGAACTGCACAATATTGTCGGAGCAGGAAAGACAGAGGGGGCAATGGATGCGGGGAATCTTCTAAAACCAATGCTCGCAAGGGGACAGCTCCACTGTATCGGTGCTACAACACTGGATGAATATAGAAAGTATATTGAGAAGGATGCTGCACTGGAAAGGCGATTTCAACCTGTGGTTGTGGATCAACCAACGGTGGAGGATACGATTTCAATTTTGAGAGGACTCAAAGATCGTTTTGAAATACATCACGGCGTTAGAATAACTGACTCTGCACTTGTGGCCTGTGCAGTTCTTTCCAGTCGTTATATTACAGATAGGTTTTTACCAGATAAGGCCATAGACCTTATGGATGAGGCCGCAGCGCTTATCAGAACCGAAATCGACAGCATGCCAAGTGAACTGGATGAAATCTATAGAAGACAACTTCAACTTGAAATTGAAAGGCAAGCCCTTTTAAAGGAAACCGATAAGGCTTCAAAAGAGAGATTGGAACAATTGGAACACGAAATTTCAGGCATCAAGGAGAAATCTCAGGATATGAAGGCCCAGTGGGAAGTCGAAAAAAATATTTTAAGCAAGGAAAAAGAAATTAAAGCAAAAATCGAAGAGATAAAGAGAGCTATTGAAGAAGCGGAAAGGGCATATGATCTGGACAGATTGGCAGCTTTAAAGTATGGTGATTTACCAGAACTTGAAAAGAAATTGGAAGAGGCGAAAAGCACTGCGAAGTCACATCAGATGACTCTTTTGAAAGAAGAAGTAACTGAACAGGAAATTGCCGAGATCATTTCTAAATGGACTGGAATTCCAGTGACAAGACTCAATGAGTCTGAAAGAGACAAGCTGCTGAATTTGGAAGACCATCTGCATCAGAGGGTTATTGGTCAACACGAGGCCGTTCAGGCTGTGTCCGAAGCTGTTCTAAGAGCAAGGGCAGGGTTAAAAGACCCTGAAAAACCAATAGGTTCGTTTATATTCTTAGGACCAACAGGTGTTGGTAAGACCGAACTTGCAAAAGCACTTGCAGAGTCGCTATTTGACGATGAGCACAACATGGTGCGTATTGACATGAGTGAGTATATGGAAAAACATGCTGTATCAAGGCTCATTGGAGCGCCTCCAGGATATGTTGGATACGATGAAGGAGGCCAACTTACTGAGGCGGTTAGACGGAAGCCGTACTCTGTTATTCTATTTGATGAAATTGAGAAAGCTCATCCTGATGTGTTCAATGTTCTGCTGCAATTACTGGACGATGGGCGGCTGACAGACAATCAAGGAAAGACAGTGAGTTTTAAAAACACCATTATTATCATGACCTCAAATATTGGAAGTCAATTTTTATTGGAGCAGCTGAGGAACGATGAATTAAACGAAAGCACACGAGAGAAGATTCATCAAATGCTATTCCAGTATTTTAAACCAGAGTTTATCAACCGCATGGATGAAATCGTTCTCTTTACACCGCTTACACAAGAGGCGTTAAGGGCGATTATAGACCTCTCTATCAAAGAGTTGCAGATGAGACTTGGAGAACGCTCTATTCGATTGGAACTCACAGAATCCGCAAAGGATTTTATTATTGAAAGCGCTTATGTCCCTGAATTCGGAGCAAGACCACTGAAACGATACTTGCAAAAACACCTCGAAACTGAAATTGGTCGTGCAATATTGAGTGGAAAACTGAATGAAGGTCAAACCGTGACGATTTCCAGACAGGGCGAAAACTTTGTATTTGATGTGAGATAGAACTGATTATAGAAGGTGGTTTAGAACTGATATGAATTAAATAAAGCAAATATAATTTAGAGTAGATATAGTTTGGAACAAATATAATAAGGAAGCGTTTTTGAAAAACGGTTATATGAAAGAACCTCTATCCAGTTTGGGCAGAGGTTCTTGACGTTTTTCTTCAAATAAAGTATGGAGGAAAATCAAAGTGAGAAGTCATAACAAAGAAGTGTAATAAGTGGTTAAATCCTGAAAATGGCTGTAAATTGCTGTTTTTAAAGTGAAGGGGGAGATGGATTTTATCTGTTTCCCGTATGACAAGAAATAGCCTGCGATAAAAGTTTCCTCCCCTGGATTATAATATCCTTTTATGAGGTAGCGGTCGGCGTCACGGTAGAGTTTCATGGAAGGGTAATTCTCCTTGTGATATAAATCCACGCCCTCTTTAGTGATTTCCACTTCAAAGTCGATGGCGTTTTCGGCACGATAAAGTGAAGGTGAGCTTGCAAATAGTTGATCTAAAGGGATAGCTCTGTTACTGGAGGAGGGGGAAACCGACACAACTTTATCACATCGAAAGACTTGTACCTTCTGTGTCTCATGATTAAATGCACTGACATACCACTGTCCAAAGGCAGAAGAAATATCGAAAAACTGAACAGTGAATTTTCGGGTTTTATCGCTTTTTACATATATGATTTGGCAGACTTGTTCGTCTATAGCGGCTTGAAGCATTTCTTTTAAAAGGGGACTGCTGTTGGAATGAACAGATGATGCAAATTTCAAAATTTGTTCCATCCTCTTTAGTGATAAAATATGATTGGGAGCAAGGCATGATTCAAACTTGGACTTTAGTCGTTCAACATCTAAGTGAAAGGGTGTTGATTCATATGCTTTGAGGGTGAGCATTGAAAAATAGAGTGCGTGTAGTTCGTCTAAAGTAAATACGATTGGAGAGAGTAGCCGATTTTTTAGGATGCCATAGCGGCCGTGACGCCCCTGTTCTGAATAGATTGGCATGCCGATTGATTCCAGAGATTGAATATCCCTGAGTGCTGTGCTCTTTGATACATCGTATCGATGCATGATATCTCTGAGGTTAAAATAGTGTTTATCGGAAAGATAGAGCATCATATCGTTGATGCGTTCTGATTTTTTCACAATAGGTCTCCTTATAATATGAAGTTTTTAATATGAGGGATCTGATTAAACGATTTAATTTAATGGTATCACAAATTGACACCTTTTGATATTATACTACAGATAAACTAAAGAAAAGAGGTCAATAAAATGGACGCATTGAAAGTTTTTAAGGAAATAATGGCAGCTCATACCGAGATTGCTTTGGCAACTTGTTCAGAGAGCTTTCCAAATGTGAGAATTGTTAATTTTCACTATTCGGAATCGAAAAAGTGTCTTTACTTTTCCAGTTTCCTTCAAAATCCGAAGGTTTCGGAACTTGAATTAAATCCCAAGGTGGCTTTTACGACGATTCCCCATTCGGGAAATAGACATGTTAGAGGCACAGGAATCGCCAAAAAAAGCGAGATGACGATTTTTGATCTTGAAGAGGCCTTCACTCTCAAAATACCCGATTATGGTGAGACCATTAAGTCGGCGGGAGAATATTTAATTTTATATGAAATAGCAGTGGAAACAGTTGTGGTGACAGGAAGTATGCAAGAGATTGAAGCGCTCACACTCTGAAATTTTCACATGTTAGGATTACGATAGCAACTAGATGAGATATCTTGACGAGAAGACTCAAAGTCGTTAAAATTGGGTTAGCAGAGATAAAAACACGATTCGGTTGGTAGTCCAGATGCAGACTTAACTGAGCTGTCAGTAACCTGCCCTCCTGGGGTTGTCCGTTCTCAATATGCTTTATACAGGAGGAGAACATCATGAACAGATTGACGATTTATTATGAATCGCCTTTTTGGGTTGGCGTATTTGAAGATCTTTCCGATGCGAAATTGAAGACGGCTAGAGTCGTTTTTGGCACAGAACCAAGACTGGAAGAAGTTTATGAGTTTGTGAGCAGACATTACTATGGGTTAAGCTATGGTGAGGGCGTGTGCTTTGAACAAGCGGATAATAAGGACATCAATCCCAAACGCCTGCAAAGGGAAGTGAAAAGACAACAGCAAAGCAAAGGCATTTCAAGTAAAGCTCAAGAGGCCGTTCGTCTTGAGAGAGAAAGCCGGAAAATTGAGCGGAAAAAAACAAGCCGTGAAGAGAAACTTGAGCATGAGCGTCAGTTGTTTCAGAAAAAGCAAGAAAAGAAAAAGGAAAAAAAGAAAGGCCATTGATTTTATTGGCCTTAGGTCAAAGATAATCTCTTTTGAAAATGCTCAAAAGGGATTATTTTCTATTGCGAAAGTAGTTATTGCTCCAATTAGGCCCAAAAAAGTGCCAAATAAGCCTTTGAGCTCATTCTCTTCAAAAGACGTGTTACAATGCCTATGAGATCATGAGACATTTGTGTGAAATAGGTAGGAGGCAAAAAATGAGGCACAAAAAAATGGCAGTTCTAATGGGGCTTTTAATTTTGGTGATGCTTGTGAATATTGCATTTGGAGAGAAAATCAAGGAAGATATCTTTCGGTCGAATTTGGTTGAGACTCTTGAACAAGGTAATCTTCAAGAAATTCAGTCTCTAAATGCTAAATTCATGAGATTTAATAAAGACTTGAATTTCGGGAAACTTAAAAGCGTTCTGTCAGATGTGAAAATTCCAGAGGACATTAAATTTTACTATATAGATGGGTTCAGATATATATCTGAAAAAAACAATCAAGAGAGCCTCTATGAGCAAAAGATACAGAGCATGATTGGTGAAGGTGTTATTGAGGAACAAATGATCTCATACGTTCTGAGCACCATTAAATGTCAAGAGAATATTGACCTTCGAATGTTTATGCAATTTGCTCACTCTGAGGATGAGGACATCAGATTAAGTGCTTTGGGAACCCTAGCCCGTCTGAAAGTTCCCGAAGGATATGACTTGTTAATGGACAGTGTGTCAAATTGCGTTGACAAGGGGACAAATGTCACTCTTTTGACTTTGGCAAGCGATTACGACAAGTTTAAGAAAATGGATTTAAATTGTATTGATATTTCGGCTGCAATTGCCGATCTGAATCTTGAAGATAGAGAACAGCTCGCCTTGGTACTTTCCCGAACAGAAAATATTAAATCAGTGGCATCCATCAACAGGCTCTTAGCGGACTCTGATTATAAATCAAAATGGCTTGTGTACTCTAACTGTATAAACTTACTTGAAGATGCATTGACGGCTGATGACTGTAAAGTAGAGGTGCAAAATGCGATGGAATCATTGGACATAGATAACTTGGAACGATTAAGGCATTAGGTGCGTAACATAAAGTGATAGAAGACGGAGAATTGTGGGGGATAGGAAATTCCAAAAGAGGTATGATATGAACATGTACAAACATTTAGATTCGAATACTGACGATTAAAGTCAGACGTTAAAAAAAGATGCTGTTTATCTTCTGGACCCAGTGGATAGACAGCATCTCTTTTATATTTTACTCAAAATAGATTTATTATAGATGAAGCCAGTTAAGATTTTAAGATAGCCAATTCTTCTTCAATCAACCGCTTTTTCTTCTGTTGCTTGGTCATGAGGATATTGCGGGCAACAATTGCCATGACCACGATGATACCCCCGATTACAGCCTGAATAGAAGGGGCTTCGTGGGCGAAGATAATAACCCAAATGGGGTTGAAGAGTGGCTCAATTATTGGAACTAAGATTGCATCTATAGAAGATACATGCTTAACAGCATTTGCATAGATGATATAAGAAATACCAAGCTGAAAAATACCTAAAAATAAAATAGACCCAACCGTGTGAGCTGTGATGACAACATCACCCATTAGTGGGAGACAGATAATAAAGGTTGCAAAGTTCCCCCAGAAGATCATTTGCATCTCAGCCTCGGCCTTCGCATGTTTTAGTGAGAGAACCACACAGGCTAAGCTGATTCCGCTTAAAATCGCCAAGAAGTTTCCAAACATCTGTCCAACACTGATGTTTGCCGTAAAAAAGATAGAAATACCCATGAATACGGTGACAATAGACATAATGTCAAGGCGCTGTATTTTTTCTTTTAAGAAGATTCGTGAAATAAGCGCAAGCCATATTGGCGCTGTGTACTGGAGCAAAATGGCATTTGCCGCTGTGGTGGCTTTTGTTGCACAGACGTATAAAATCAACATGGCCGTATAGGCGGTTGTTCCAAGAAGAATATGCTTCGAAGGGCGCTTGATACGTCCTTTTAAGTAAATAAGTACAACAGTGGCGGACACAAGACTTCGAAGCCCTGCAATTGCAAAAGATGTCCACGGTAACAATTTGATGAAAACACCGCCAAAGCTCCAGAGAATACTTGCGGCAACCATTAGTAGTATAGCTTTAGAACGACTCATACACGTCATCTCCTATTAAATTAAGATGGTAATAATTAGTGGTGTCCAAAAGAACGTTTTAAAACTGTTTTCCAAACGACCAAATAAATAATACCTGATATGGAGATGGTTTTCAATTAAATTCTTTTGTATTATTGTGTTGATTGCTGAGAAGAGAAGAATATCACAATTTAACTTTAATAAAATTGTACTTGTGATACAATAAGATAAGACGACGATTGTGCTATATCAAATATTTAGGGAAACTGAGAAGGCAGGCATTTGACTGGGGGGTATATGGAAAAGTATTTGGAGATTGTGGAAGAAATACTATCGTGGAAGAAAATATCGAGACTTCCTTCTATCAGAGAGATGGCAAAGAAGATGAATTGCAGTCCGGGGACAGTTATCAGAGCTTATAAAGAACTTGAAAATAGGCATAGGGCGTACACACTTCCTCAAAGTGGAACGTACTTGATTGAAGTCGTTGCAGAAAGTGAAGAGAATACTGTAAAAATAGATTTTTTATCAGCAAGTCTTGAACCGAGCCTGCGGCCTATGAAGGTGTTTGAACACTGTTTGATGCAGGCAATCCAAACTGAGCATTACGATTACACTTTGCCAGAGGGTCTTGATACTCTGAGAAGCGTTTTGGCAAAGCACTTTGAAAAGCGGTTTGTCTACTGTAAACCAGAAGATATCTTGATTACATCTGGGGCGCAGCAAGGGCTTTATCTCATAGCGCAAATGATTCAAAGAGAGTATGGAAATGGCCTTTATGTGGAACAGCCCACTTATGGAGGCTTCATAAGGGTGGTGGAATCGCTCAACATGGAGGCAGCAATGTTTGAGCGCAGTTTTGATGGAATTGATTTTAAAGCACTTGAAAAATTGCTTGAAGAGAAGTCAATCAAGTGGCTTTACACAGTTCCAAACTATCACAACCCGCTGGGGACGGACTTGACTAAAAAAGACAAGCTAAAACTGTTGGAACTCGCAGTGAAACATGATTTCTATATAATAGAAGACGACTATCTTGGAGACCTCAATTTAAATTTGAGGCTTGAAACGCTGCATTATTTGGACATTTCAAACCGTGTCATCTATGTGACAAGCTTTTCTAAAACCTTTCTCCCGGGCATTAGAGTGGGTGCTTTAGTAGCCCCAAAGCCATTCATTGAAAAACTGAAGATCTTAAAAAAATCTATGGACATTAACACTTGTACCCTTTCTCAAAAGGGCCTTGAAAAGTATTTACAGGCAGATATTTACCACAAGCATATTAAAAAAGTCAGAGCCGCTATGCAGAAAAAACTGAAGTCAGTGGAAATATACAGAAGGCCCTTTGAATCAGCAGGCGTGAATTTATTTGTTCCCGATGCAGGGCTTTTTATCTGGATGATCTTTGACCGAAGGATTCACATAAAGGAACTGATTAAAGACCTTGCGAAAAAAGGAATTGCCGTCATGGACGGAGATGTTTTCTACTATAGAGAGAGCAAGGCCTCACACGCTCTTAGGGTGAGTCTTTCCAATGTTGATGAAGATAAGATTCATCAAGGGATGCAGGGCATTTTAGAAGTGATAAAATGGCAAAAAAGTGTAAAGTTTGTGGAGAAGGGACGACGTGAAGAATAGTTGTTAAAGAGAGAGCTGTACGAATGTATGGGTCTCTTTTCTTATGGAAAAAAGAGAGAATTTAGTTGATAGAGGAGCGAATCGGGTACATAGACAGTAGACGCGGAGAAGAAAAGAAATATTTACAAAAAGTTAATTGATAACTATTCTCAATAAGCGATTAAAATACATACTTCAGGGTATATAGCGAATACAAAGTGAAAGAGGAAGGTAAGAAGCAGTGAACAGAAACTTAGTCGTCATATCAAATACTCAAAATCCATACGAAAATCACGCCATAGAAGAACTGTTATTTTTTGAATTTGATGTGTATGATCGAATTCTTTTTCTATGGACAAATGAGCCTTCAGTTGTATTTGGAAGACATCAAAATCCGTGGAAAGAACTCGATGTTGAACTTGCAAAAGAGCGGCAGATAAACTTGATTCGCAGGCTATCTGGTGGCGGCACAGTGTATCACGATAATGGAAATCTCAATTTTAGCTTTATTGAAAATGGGAGAGAAGATAGGAGTGAGCTTCATTTTAAGTGGCTCATAGAAGCCTTGAGTTCGTTTGGAATTGAGATAAATGCAAATGAGCGAAAGGATTTGCTCCTAAACGGACAAAAAGTTTCTGGAAATGCATTTTATCTCAAGGGCAATAGGCGGCTTCATCATGGAACACTGCTTATAACGACCTCAGAAAATGAAGTTTGGCAGGTTTTGAAGAAAAAAGATGGAAAGTTTAAAACAAGGGGTATCAGTTCGGTAACCAGCAAAGTGACGAATCTGCAAGCTGTCAATCCTGAAATTTCAGTTACATCAGTTGAAAACTCTATTGTGGATGTATTTTACAGATATCAAGGATACCAAGTTGACACCCTTAGCCCAAAGGATATAAGAGAAGCAAATCCTCAAAGATATGAACAAATCAAAACTAGATTGAAGTCATGGGAATGGGTATATGGCGAGACGCCACCTTTTACCTTTGAACTCAATCAAGATAACCGTATAGAAGTGGTCAATGGATTCATCCAGCGTTTTACAGGGCAACAATCACCAAATCATTTGTTGGGAAAACCGTTTAGCTTAGCGGCTATTTCGGGTATCACATGACTATCTTAACTGGGCATAAAATAATATCAAATTTTAAGGAGGTTCATTATGTTTTTAGAAAAGTTTAACCCTCTGACTGATGAAATGATTCAAATTATCAATCCTGAGGGAGAGATTGTCAGCCAAGAATGGGAACCCAATCTGGATAAAGAACAACTTCTCAGGATGTACAAGACCATGAGATTTAGTCGAATCATCGACGAAAAAACGTTGCAGTATCAAAGACAGGGCAGAATGCTCACCTATGCACCGAACCTCGGACAAGAGGCGGCGCAAGTGGGATCTGCCGCAGCTATTAGACAAACTGACTGGGTTGCACCTTCTTTTAGAGAGTTGGGTGTATGGCTCTACAAGGGTGCACCACTTGAAAATATCTTCTTATATTGGTTTGGAAATGAAATGGGCATGAAAATGCCGGAAGAAGTGCGTATCCTACCGATTTCAGTTCCAATTGCATCACAGTTCCAACATGCAACTGGTCTTGCCTATGCAGCTAGATACAGGGGAGAAGACGATGTGGCAATTGCCTATGTCGGTGATGGTGGAACTTCTCAAGGTGATTTCCATGAGGCACTGAACTTCGCATCAGTGAAGAGTACACCAAATGTGTTTATCATCCAAAATAATCAATTTGCCATCTCAACAAGACGGGCGCTTCAATCGAAGACCAGAACCATGGCTGAAAAGGCATTGGCATATGGGATACCGGGGATTCAAGTGGACGGAAATGATGTTCTTGCCATGTACGCCGTGACAAAAGAAGCGGTTGAAAGAGCCAGAAATGGAGAGGGGCCAACCCTTATAGAAGCCTACACCTACAGACTTGGCGCACATACAACTTCCGACGATCCGACGGTCTACCGTGATGATGCAGAAGTCGAAGAATGGCGCAAAAAAGATCCAATCGACCGGTTTAGAAAGTACCTAATTCAAAAGGGCTTCTGGTCTGAAGACGAAGAAGAGGCTTTTGCCAAAGAAAAAGCAGACTATGTCAAAGAGACTTTTGAAAAAGTGGAAGGTTCTGGACTCACACCTCTTGAAGACATATTTGATTATGTATATGCAGAAAAGACACCAATATTAGTGGAACAATACAACGAGCGTAAAGCATATTATGCAAAGGAGGGCAAATAAGATGTTGGTACTTAATTTAATTGAGGCGATTACCAATGCCCTTGATGTGGCAATGGAAAATGATAAGAGCATCGTCGTCTATGGCGAGGATGTTGGGTTTGAAGGCGGTGTCTTTAGAGCAACCAAAGGCCTTCAAGCAAAATATGGTGAAGAGAGATGTTTCGACAGCATCTTGGCAGAGTCTTCAATTATAGGCTCTGGTATTGGAATGGCAATAAACGGGTTGAAGCCTGTTGTGGAAATGCAGTTTTCAGGATTTATGTTCCCGGGGTTCAATCAGATTGTTACCCATGCGGCACGTATGAGAAATAGAACGAGGGGACTTTACACAGTGCCTATGGTAATTCGAATGCCTTATGGCGGCGGCGTTAGGGCGCTTGAACATCACTCTGAATCTCTAGAAACGCTCTTTGCGCATACCGCTGGGCTCAAAGTGGTGGTGCCATCTACACCTTACGATGCAAAGGGACTGTTGCTCTCGGCAATTATGGACCCAGACCCAGTGATCTTTATGGAACCTAAACGCATCTACAGAGCGTTTAAGCAGGAAGTGCCAGAGGAAATATACACTATCCCAATTGGCAAGGCAAAAGTTGTCAAAGAGGGCACTGGCCTCACAGTAGTGGCTTGGGGCTCAATGGTAAAAGATGCTCAGAAGGCCATTGAAATACTTGAAAAAGAGGGTCATAGCATCGAACTGATTGACCTTCGGACTATTTCTCCAATTGATAAGGAGACTATTGTGAATTCAGTGAAGAAAACCGGTAGGTTTGCAGTAATTCATGAAGCGGCTAGATCATACGGCCCAGGTGCTGAACTCATCAGCATCGTCAACGAAGGTGCGTTTCTGCATCTGGAAGCACCTCCAACAAGAATTGCCAGTGTGGATACCATTGTACCGCTTCCAAAGGGTGAACACCACTATGTTCCTAATGTAGAGATGATGGTGGACGACCTGCGCAAAGTTTTGACATACTAGGAGGTTGAATTATGTTTCATGTAAAATTTGCAGATATAGGTGAAGGCATCCATGAGGGCGTTTTGCTGAAAGTTCTCGTGGAAGAAGGACAAAAGGTTTCAGAAGGAGAGGACTTATTCACCCTTGAAACGGATAAGGTCAATGCTGAAATTCCATCACCATCCGATGGAACCGTTAAACAGATTCGGTTTAAAGTGGGCGACCAAGTCCATGTTGGAGACGTCATCATTGTTTTAGACGATGGGAAAGATGGGATTCGAAGTAATATGGAAGGCGGCGAAGTTCTAGAGGACTTAGCAGAAAACAAGCCAGTGGTCACAAAGGAAACCGTGACTGAGGCTGGCAGTGCAAGCGTGGTGGGTCAAATAGAGGTCTCTTCGGAAGTAATTCCATCTAGTGGAGAAGGTAGAAGTGACACAGTTGATACCGCTGAGGTGGGACATAAAGTTTTAGCCACGCCAGTTGCCCGAAAGATGGCAAAAGATTATGGCGTGGATATACAGACCATCAAGGGAACTGGTCCTCAGGGAAGGGTTATGAAAGCGGATATTATAAAGGCCTCAGAGTCAATGTCCGGTTCTGACGTCAAACCTGCTGCTGACAGAACTCAAAAGGCTCAAACATCAGAAACACAAGTGGTTAAACAGCCACCTAAACCGATAAAAGTAGATGAAAGCGCAGTGGAAAGAGTTGCGATGACCATGCTTCGAAAGACCATTGCACAAAATATGACACTCTCCAAATACACCATCCCTCATACTTTGGTGATGGATGAAGCTGATGTTTCTGAACTGGTGACATTTAGAAACGAATCAAAGGCATTGGCAGAGTCTCAAGAAGTAAAACTCACTTATCTGGCATTCTTTGTAAAAGCAGTGGTACTTGGACTGAAGAAATATGCATATTTAAATGCATCGCTGGATGAAACCACCGATGAAATCGTACTTAAAAAGTACTATAATATCGGCATTGCTGTGGACACGCCAGATGGGTTGATGGTTCCAGTGATTAAACATGCAGATCGACTGAGCATCTTTGAAATTGCTGCGCAAATAGAATTGCTGACAAGAAAAGCACGTGAGAAGACGATTTCTTTGGATGAGCTCTCAGATGGCACATTTACCATTACAAATTATGGCGCTGTAGGCGCTGGATTTGGAGCACCAATCATAAAATACCCTGAAGCGGGTATTCTCGGTGTTGGTGCAATTACCAAAAAACCTGTTGTTTTGGACGATGAGATCGTCATCAGATCCATTTTGCCATTATCGTTGTCCTTTGATCATAGAATCATAGACGGAGCAGATGCAGGACGATTTGTTGCAGAGGTTAAAACCCTCCTTGGAAATCCTAAATTGCTCTTGATGAAATAGAAGGAGGGGTCACATGAAAGCATATGACGTAATCGTATTAGGTGGAGGCCCAGGCGGCTATGTGGCAGCCATAAAAGCCTCGCAACTGGGTGCAAAGGTCGCCCTCGTTGAAGTGGATAAAGTTGGCGGCGTCTGTTTGAATTATGGTTGTATTCCAACCAAAACCCTTCTGAGAAGTGCGAAATTGTATCAGGATTTACTGGCATCATCCACCTTTGGAATTGATATTCCAGCTCTATCAGAGGCGTCAATTAATTGGGACAATCTGATGAAGCGAAAGAGCAGTGTTGTCGACAAAATGGTGGGCGGTGTTCAGCAACTTCTGAAATTTAATCATATTGATGTTTACAATGGCTTTGGTGTTGCGGAAGATGAACACACCATAAGGGTAAACGACGAAGTGATTCAGTGCAAGAATTTGATTCTTGCCACTGGCTCTTCTGTGAAACTGCCTTCACTGCCGGGTATTGAAGATGCCTATGAAAAGGGCATCGTCATAGACAGCACTGGGGCCATTTCATTAAAGGAACAGCCAAAGACGCTGACCATTCTTGGCGGTGGTGTCATTGCTGTTGAATTTGCAACCTTATATAACAGCTTGGGAACGAAGGTGACGCTTCTCCAAAGATCAGACACTATCCTCAAGAATCTGGACAAAGATGTGAGGACGACGATTCAGCGCCATCTTAAAAAAGAGGGTGTCGAAATTATCACCAATGTCAAAATCAATTCAATTGAAGGACATGTTGTCAACTATCAGATTGGCGAAGAGGTAAAATCTGTTGAAGGGGATTACATCTTGGCAAGTCTGGGTAGAAAGCCTAATCTCAAGGGACTGGAAAAGTTAAAACTCGACACAGATAAGCGTGGTGTTGTAACAGATGCGCACATGCTCACAAATCTTCCAAATGTCTATGCAATAGGTGATATGGCTGGTAAAATGATGCTTGCCCATGTGGCTTCTGCCGAGGGAATTGTGGCTGCTGAAGCGATTATGGGACATAAAAATGAAATTGATTATCGAAAGATTCCATCTTGCATCTACAGCTTCCCTGAAGTGGGTGTCATCGGATATTCAGAAGAGGAGGCAATAGAAGCTGGTTATGATGTGGGTACAAGTTTGTTCCCGCTCAGTGCAAATGGCAAGGCAATGGCAGAAGGTGAAACCACAGGTTTTGTCAAAATTGTACACGATAAAAAATATGGTGAAGTGGTGGGCGTTCACATTGTAGCCTCACATGCAACGGATATGATTGCCGAGGCGGCGGTATCCTTAGAGCTAGAGGGGACAATCTATGACCTTGCCAAAACCGTTCATCCACATCCTACACTTTCAGAAATTGTCATGGAGGCGGCACATGGGGCTGTGGATAAACCAATTCATATTATAAAACGCTAAAGAAACATTTTAAATAATCAATATATTCCCCTGTTCTTAAGATTGATTTGCTGATCTTAAAAACAGGGGAATTTTATTTCATGAAAAAGCATTTATGCTTCATCTTTTTCATTGTGTGCCAATCTTTTTTTGAGACTTACTGATGTAATCCAAAAGGAGTGTCCCATCTGAGTAAATCGTAAAATCAATTTAATCGGTTTCGGCAGATATTCCCGTTTTGTAACCCATGATACCGAATCTGTGATGCTTCACTGGTATACTAAGTTCATAAAAGTGAGAGACGCAAGACCTGACAAGTGGAAAATCAAATAAATGGAATTTAAAAGATGGAGGCATGAAATGAGCGAAAGAAAATTAAACGAAAAAATGACAATAGGCGAACTCGTTAGAGAATACCCAAAGGCAGTGGATGTGTTGTTTCAGTTCGGAATGGGTTGTGTTGGATGCCCTTCGGCACAGGCAGAGACTATCGAAGAGGCAAGTTTGGTTCATGGATTGAATTTAGAGAGTCTGATGAAGGCTTTAAATGAACAGGCATAGGAGCATTGTCATAAGAGAACGGACAAAAGAGATAGGAGGACATTTATGAGTGCATTTTTAGGACCGATACATCACTGGCTTTACAATAAAATTCTCTGGCATGAATCACTGCTGGAAGATATCTATTCAGAAGTCACAGGGCATGAAAGTAAAATTGCAGAAATCAGAGCATCAAATGAAAGTCGATTTGGCATGCCTGTGTCAGGGGCGCTGGAGTCCATTATTGATACAGATAATATTCACGGGTGGCTACAAAGACAAATTGAATCAGTGGAATACAGAATGGCCAATACGATAACACTCCTTTTGGAAGCTCAGCTACTGACAGAAGTGGAACTGACTGCGCTCTATAAGAGAGATGGTGAAAAGGCAGCTCAACAGATTGACCCTTCCATGCATAGAGCTGATGCCCTGTTCAAGTTGCTGTTCGATTTCTTATTGGATGGCATGCCCTGTGACAGAGTCAATAACCCAATTGAGGGAAATGAGGCACACTACACATGGATGAAGAGGATGTGCATCCACAAGCCCTATTGGGATGCTGTTGGAGGTGACATAGCTGTCTTTGATAGTTTAAGACATTCATGGATGTCGGCATTTTTGCCAAAGACGTTTATATTCAACCAACTGGACGAGGTTACATTTGAGATCAGGAGGGTTTAATCATGACATATGAAACGACACAAACAGATGGTATAAAATTGATGATGGATGAACATCAACTGATTTTAAGGGTCTTGACAGTGATGAGAACCGCCTGTTTGAACCTCTTGAAGACGGGGGAATATACAGACAGTGACTTTAGGCAGATGATTGAATTTGTTCGGAATTTTGCCGATGCACACCACCACGGCAAAGAGGAAAAGCTACTCTTTAATCGGATGACAGAAGAACTTGGGCCAGCTGCTGAAAAGCTGGTGACACATGGAATGCTGGTTGAACATGACCTTGGAAGGCTCTATATCAGACAGCTGGAAGATGCACTTAATCGCATAAAAGATGATGAAAGTGCAGTGCTGGATATCATAGCCAATGCAGTGGGTTATACAGACCTTTTGAAACGGCATATAGACAAAGAGGATAGAGTTGCCTATACATTTGCCGAGAGACATTTGCGTGAGGAAACAAAAATAGAGATTGACAAGGCCTGTGAGGCCTTTGAATTGGAACAAAGCGAAAAGGGAATCCAAAGACGATACAATGAAATGGTGAAAGGCCTTGAGGCTAAGTACCTCTAGACAGTTGTTTTAAGTGAAGTTAAAAGTGCCACAACATCGAAATTAGACGTTGATGGTTCTTTTTTTTATAATTTTACGGGTACACAAATGAAAAGATTTGATATAATTAAAATGTGTGAAATGCAAATGCGACGGAAAACCAGTAGGAACAGAAAAATGGTATTTTTAGGATAAAACGAATTGAAAATAGAGGTGGACAGAGTGAATCGTTTAGCAGAAAAAATAAGAAGTGCCAGGTTAAAGGCAAAGATTAGTGAAAAGGATTTAGCAAAGAAATGTGGTGTTTCTGTGAGCTATCTTATACAAATTGAGTCTGGGAAAAAGGTGATAAATGAGCAGGTAGCAAATTCTATTCTGGCAGTTTTAGGGGAACAAATGGACTTTATCAACCCGGAATTACAGGCGGCTCAAGAATCTGAAAAAAGACAAAAACCCGTTCAAGAGAGCAAGCCAGTTGAAAAACCTTCCACTTTTGCACCAACGGATCAATGGAAAAGTGCACTTTCCAATATAGTCAAGAGCGTTCCAATATATGACATGAGCTCTTGGAAGGTGCTGGGGTCAAAAAATCATCCTGTAATAGATAACAAAGTAGAGGGCATGAATGGCGATAAGCTTCTATATGTCAAGGTGACGGACAACGATGCAAGTGGGCTTCGAATCAAACTCAACGACTTGATCTTTGTACTTGAGCAGAGCGAATTTGGAAAGGGTGGTATCTATTTGATGGAATATCAAAATAAAAAAATCATCCGACAGATTATGAAAGTGAACAATAAAGAGTATTCGCTGATTAAAGGCGGGAGCGGGGACTCGGAAATTGTAGACGGAAAGAAGCTGAAATTGATTGGCAAATGCCTCAGTGTGAGTTTTGACCTCAAAGGATAATAACGTTGGTATTTAAAGGAAACTAGGCGCATGACTGAAAGGGATATAAGGAGAGAAGGATGAACTACAGAGAAATCGAACTAAAGGCGAAAGAGACAATCGGACCACATTGTAAAGTATGCCCTGAGTGCAACGGAATCGCTTGTAAAGGCAAAATACCAGGACCTGGTGGAAAGGGAACAGGTATCGGATTTATTCGAAATTATGCTGATTTAAAAAAAATCATGCTCAAAATGGACACCATTCACGGTGAACTTGAAACGGACACGAGTCGTGAACTGTTCGGCATGACATTTGACCTTCCAGTATTTGCCGGACCAGTTGGTGCAGTACAACTTCACTACAGTAGCTTATATGATGACACCACTTACTCGGAGGTTGTTCTCAAAGGGTGTAAGGCAGCAGGTAGTATAGCCTTTACAGGAGATGGCGTCAAAGATGAAGTGTTCATAGGGACAATGGATGCGACCATGAAACTGGAAGGTCATGGGATACCAACCATCAAGCCTTGGAGCAAGGATGAAGTGATTGCAAAGGTCAGGATGGCTGAAAAGGCCATGGCGGTCGCGGTTGCCATGGATATAGATGCGGCGGGCCTTTCTATTCTTGCGGCACAGGGAAAACCAGTGTCTCCAATGACTGTTGAGACATTAAAAGAGATTATCGGCAGCACACGCTTGCCGTTTATTCTAAAGGGCATTATGACTGCGGAAGGTGCTAGAAAAGCCGCAGATGCAGGGGCGTATGCCATTATCGTATCAAATCATGGAGGGAGGGTGTTAGACGAGACGCCATCTTCGATTTCAGTACTAAAGGACATCGTTGAGGCGGTGAAAGGACAAGTTAAAATATTTATTGACGGTGGATTTAGAAGTGGGCTAGATGTATTTAAAGCAATGGCTTTGGGCGCAGATGCCGTCATAATCGCACGACCCTATGTAACAGCTGCCTATGGAGGTGGTGAGGAAGGCGTTGCAGCTTATACTGATAAAATCAGGGAGGAACTTGCAAATGCCATGTTAATGACAGGGTGCAAAACCTTAAAAGACATTACCAATGATAAAATACAGTGCTGTTTATAAGAAGTGACACAATATAGGAAACTCTAGAGAGGAGTGAGACATTATGAAGAAGATACAAGGATGGACTTTAATTGCCATTGCGTTGATATTGAGTGTGGGACTTATTTCATCATCTTATTTGGTGGTTGAAGGGGTAAAAGAAGTGAAGCAAGGCGCTAAATCGTTAACGGTTACTGGCAGTGCCAAGAAGACAATTGAATCTGATGTAATTGCTTGGGAGGGATCTTTCAGCGTAGACGCAGCGGATCTGACAACAGGCTATACGATTTTAAAAGAACAAGCGGCAATTGTAAAAAAATACTTTGAAGACAAGGGCATTCAACCAGACGAGATTACGTTTTCAGCGGTGAATACTTACACGAGAAATCGAATATTAGACAATGGGGTCTATACCAACATCATAGACAGTTATAACCTCTCACAAACTGTTAAAATCAATTCCACCCGTGTTTTAGAAGTGGCTGAAGTTGGCAGAAACGCCACAGAGCTAATTGAACAGGGGATTAACTTTACTTCAAATGCACCACAGTATTTCTATTCTAAACTGGCGGATTTAAAAATTGAGATGATTGGTCTTGCCACTGCTGATGCGAAATCTAGAGGCGAAGCCATGGTTGCAGTGACTGGCAACAAAATCGGCATGTTGGAATCGGCTAGAGTTGGCGTATTCCAAATAACATCGCTATATTCAAATGAAGTGGACGACTATGGCATCAATGACACCTATTCGTATCAAAAAGAGATTACCGCAGTTGTGACCTGTGACTTTGAAGTAAAATAGATTGGTGGAACTTCATTTGTTTTTAGAGTGTATCTAAGCAAATGGTTTTCATAGAAACTATGGGCGGAGGGCGGTAAATAGCCGAGTATTTCGGCAATCAGTTAGTCTGAAACCTTTACCAAATGAGAGTAGGAGGCGTAATAATGGGAAAAAAAGCTGTAGAAATTGCAAATCTTGATGTGGAAAAACTCATTCAGATGCTCAACGAAGCTCTGGCAGAAGAGTGGCTGGCTTATTATCAATACTGGATAGGCGCAAGGGTTATGGAAGGCCCAATGAGAACTGAAATCGAGAAGGAACTGCTTGTACATGCAACTGAAGAACTGGGACATGCAGAACTCGTGGTTACTAGAATTATTCAGCTTGGCGGAACGCCAATCTTAAATCCAAATCAATGGACTGAGTTTGCTAGATGCCCTTATGAAGCACCAGAAGACTCTTATATTGAGGCGATTTTAGAGCAAAATCTCAATGGTGAAAGATGTGCAATTCAAAGATATGAAGAGATTGCCGCTTATACAAATGGAAAGGATTTTTCAACGTATCAAATGGCAATCAATATTCTAAATGATGAAATTGAACATGAAGATGATATTGAGAGCTGGATTACAGATATCAACCGACTCAAAGAAGATCTCAGGAAATTAAAGTTATAAAACTTCATATCAAAGAATCATTTAATAGACGTGAGTTTCAGTCGCTTGGGCGACAACTCACGTCTATTTATGTCTATAGAGCAAATCGCGTAAAAATCGAACAAAATTTAAAACTTGGACACGAATCGTACATATAAATTTAATAAAATTCATATAGGTGTTCATCGTGTAGTGGGCTATAATGTAATAGATGATTCACAAAAGAATAAACAGAAAATAATGGACAGTGAATAAAGGACAATGCATGGAGAAAAAGATGCGCACAAGTAAGAAGTCAAATATAAAGAAGCAATTGAATGCAAAGTGGAAACCTTTGATGGCTTTGTTTTTGCTGATGGTCTTTTCGATTCAAACGCTAAACTACAGCGATCAAAGTGATAATCCAAATGAAGTTAAAGAGAAATTAGAGGGACTTTCCAGTGAGGAAAGCGATGTTCTTGAAAGACTTTTCCTGTTGTCTCAGGAGATTGACAACCTCATCAAAAGAGAAAAGGGAATCAGCGATTTGATTTTAAAGCAAGAGGATGAAGTAGATGCCTTGAGAAAGAGGCAACGCGAAATTGAAGCCGAGGATAATGTTCTCAAAGAAAAGCTAAAACAGGTGCTGAGGCAATATCAAAAACAGGGGGCTGGTGGCTACTTTGAAATGCTTCTCAGTTCTGACAATCTAAAAGTCTTTCTTCAAAAGCTCAACATATTAAAGGATTATTCAAAGCAGAATGAGTCACTTATGGAAGCTCTTGAGAAGAGCAAGCAAGAGATTGAAGAAACCGTTGACAAGCTCAACAAGGAGATGTCTGAACTGGTGGCTTCAAAAGAGTCGCTTGCTCAAACCATAGAGAGCAAAGAGGCGACGAGAGTTGAACTCGAAAACAGCCTCGCATCGCTCAACGATCAGAGGTCTGTTTACGAAAGTTATTTAAAAGATGTTGAAAACACTTGGAATGGGTTAAAACCGCTCTTCAAGCAAACCGTGGATAAATTTTCAAAACTCATGGTATCTGAAAATATTCCATATGATGCTGTGGATATTGAATTTTCACTTTCAGGTGTTAAGACCACTTTAAAGGAGTCGGCATTTAACAATATTTTAAAAAATGAAAAGACGCTGCCTAAATTGAATTTTGAGTTCAAGCAGGATTTGTTGGTGATGAGCATGCCAGAAGAAAAGATTGTTTTGACTGGAAATTTTAAGGTTGAAGAGGGACATAAGCTCATCTATGTTGTTACAGGCGGCAGTTTTTATGGACTGCCCTTGGAAGTAGAATCCATTGAGGATTTATTTAGCGATGGCTATATGGCACTTGATGTTTCATACCTTCTCGAAGGATTTTCCATAGAAAAGGTGACTTTAAAAGATGGCGTTCTCGAACTGTTGGTTAAGCCATAGACATAGGAGGAAATCAGATGAGTATCATTAAAGCAAGTGGCGTCAACCTGAGTTATCCAAACGGAAATCATGCACTTAAAGATATATCGTTTGAAATAGGAAGCGGAGAGATTGCCTATATAATTGGACCCAGTGGGTCTGGAAAAACCAGTCTGCTCAAATTGTTGCTGGGCATAGAAAAAGTCACAACTGGAACATTGGCTCTATTTGGAGAAAATCGCCCCAATGGGAAGGTTCAAGAGATGAGGCGCCAAATTGGGCCTGTCTTTCAAGAGTTCCGACTTTTGGAAGGGAGAACTGCCTATGAAAATGTCATGACGGGAATGCGGTTTATGAAGCTCAATACCCGTGAAATGGCAGTTGCCGCAAGTGAAGCTCTTGAAAAAGTAGGATTATCCCATAAGTCGGACTCGCTTGTACAGCATCTCTCGTGGGGTGAATCTCAAAGGGTTGCCATTGCAAGGGCTGTTGCCAGAAAGCCAAGGTTGATTGTTGCAGATGAACCTACGGGCAATTTGGATTATGATAACGCCCTTAACATACTAAATTTACTGTCTTCGTTTTCAAAAGATGGGACAACGGTTGTGATTACAACACATGCAACCCATCTTCTAGAGGATGTGAAAAAACATCATCTGATGAAAATGACGCAGGGTGAAATGACATGGGAGAAATTTATATGAAAAATGCAAGCGGCAACACAGCATATAATTTAAACGAAGCAAAGATCATCTTTAAAAACAGTATGATTTCTAATATCTTGTCCATATTGAGCCTTGCGTTGATTTTTTTCCTCTTTTCAGCAGTGGTCACAGGAAAGCTCTATGCTAATTTTATTGAGTCAAAGCTGACAGAACAAGCGGCAATTAATGTGTATTACGATGATGAAGAGGACAAACAGGTTTTGGAGGAGGCGCTTTCGAAAATAGCAGGCGTAAAAAAGGTGACAGCCATATCTGCTGAAGAAGCGGTGGAGCGGATGAAATCTGTTCTTGGAGAGGACTCCGATGTCTTTGAATATATTGAAGAAAACCCTTTTGTTCCCTTTTTGGAATTGGATGTAAATCTAGAGAATTTAGAGGAAATTGTAAGCGAAGTAAACACCTTGCCAGAGGTTGCATCGGTAAGGGATAATCTTGAAATTTTAAAAGGGCTTAGACATTTTATTGGCATCATTAACTGGATGCTTGCTTTCGTGGCTTTGGCAGTGGGTATAACAACAGTAATCCTCACAGGGCATATTATTAGACAGGGGATATACAATAATCGTGAGCAAATCGAAACGCTGAATTTACTCGGCGCACCTGCGCCATTTATCATGATGCCATATTTGATTGAAGGGACTTTTATTGCACTTTCAGGCGGGATTATAGCAGCAGTGACTAGCGGAGCAACCCTCTATGGCGTGAGCCAAATGATGAAGACACCACTGCCTTTTATTCCACTGCCTTCTGCACAAACGGTGTTTCCAACCACGGCGGTGACGGTTCTCTGCGTCTCAGCAATACTGGGTGTAGGCGGTAGTGTCATGGGGTGGTTTTCGGTGAACAACCGATCCAGCTAGTGAGTGGAAGATAAATAGCAAAACGTTTGGAGGATGGAGATGTTAAGAGAACTTATAGACAATGGATATGGCGTGGAAGAGGATTTTAACTGTGCTGAGAAGATATTGAATGGAGCGAATGAAGCTTATGGGCTTGGGCTTGACAAAAGAGCACTGAAACTGGCTGCTGGATTTGGCGGCGGGATGATGACAGAGCGGACTTGCGGTGCTGTGGCGGCAGCGGTGATGGTACTTGGCCTTTTGACAACAGAAACTGTGGCTCATCAGTCAGATCGTGTGAAGCCAATTGTTCAGGATTACCTGAGTAAATATGAGGTGAATATGGCGTCTATTGAATGTGCGCCGCTAAAAAAGGCTTATAGAACTGAAATGGCAGGCTGTCAAGCTGTGATTCTCAAAGCAGCAGAGATTCTAGATGAAGTGGTGACTCGAAATGCTCTTATAAAATAGGAGGCATGTGATGAGTGAGTATTTAGAAGAAAAAATTAAGATAGGCATAAGTGCGTGTATGTATGGTTGCAAGTTTAGATACAATGCAAAGGGATGGAATCAGCTAGAGTATCTCGGAAGAGATGCATCTTCGTATGTTTGGTATCCAGTTTGTCCAGAAGTTCAAGCAGGACTTGGCGTGCCAAGAGAGGCCATTCGAATCACTGGAGAGAGCGGTTCAAGTGTCTGGGAAGGCAGTGGAAAGGTTATATCCAGCTCAGGTAAGAATTTAACACATGCCTTGACTGAAAGTTGTAAAAACGCTCTGGAAAGTCTCTTGAAGGCAGAGGTATCCGTTTTTATCTATATGGAGGGCAGTCCTTCGTGCGGCGTTTATAGGACAACCTTGAAGAACAATCGATTGGGAAAACCACCAGGGGTGTTTGGACACTTACTGCTGGAAAATGGCTTTTTTTTAATTCCAGCATCTGATTTGAGTTCTCCTGTAAAAAGATGGGACTGGAGAAGACGCATGCTGGCTTTCCTATGGCTCAAAAAGCAAACCATTGACAGTAAAGCTGATTTATACGGCGTATGGCATACACTCAAATTTTTGTGTCAGGAAATAGATGAATCACAAGCGCGTTTACTTGGACATGAAATAGCAAATCTGAAAGCCTTAGATGCTTCCGAGGCTCAGAGTTATAAGCAAATAATTTTAAACATGTTGAGACGGCCTTCCACCGCCTCAAAGATAAAAAATAGACTTTGGAAACACTATTCGCATTATCGAAAACAGATGGGCAAATCCGTGGAAGGGATTCAAAGGCCCAACGATATGAGGAGTATGACTGCTTTGGCACAGGAACTGATGAAGATGGAACTTGAAGCAATGGACACAGACTATCTCTTCGGTGCTGCGCCAGTGGTCAACCGTAAAAAGAAGGAGCGTGACGTAGTTGAATAATGTTTTAAGAAATAGACTTGTGACGGTGGTGACAATTCTGCTGTCAATCTTATTTATTTGGTTTGGAAATAAAATCGCAGTGCAGGGAATGACCGTTTTCGATGGAAAAAATTATACGGCGGTTGAGAAGGCAAAAGTCGTTGAAATCACAGATAGACTTAAGGAAGAACATCCGCTGACTGAAACCGAAACACTGGTTATTGAAGAAATAATCTTTACCGCAGAAGGGGTTGGCAGTGACAATAAAGGCGTATCTTATAAAGCCGATCAAAATCTGAACACCTACTCGGTTATTCAACTCAAGCCCGTTGAGGTGGGAGACACGATTCTCCTTTACAACATTCCAAATGAAGATTATGGAACGGAGTGGACGCTAGGTGAATATGTTAGAACAGATTCGCTTATGTTTTTAGGGGCAATTTTCATGATTCTTTTAATTGTCTTTGGCAGAAAACAGGGTATTCAGACCATTATCTCATTGATTTTCACAGGACTTGCAATTTTCATTGTCTTTATACCGGCAATTTTATCGGGCAAGAATATTTATTACTGGGCAATTTTGACGTCTATTTTCATAATATTAATGACGTTTTTAATCATAAGTGGCGCAAACAAGAAGAGTTTTGTGGCTGGAATTGGATGTTTTGGCGGGATACTTCTAGCTGGTGGATTGACAAAGATTATGGATATGTCCCTCAACTTAACGGGCATGGTGGATGAAGATAGTGCCTACCTCTTATTGCTGAATAAAAACCATCCAATTGATTTAAAGGCCATTATTTTTGCGGCCATTATCATAGGAGCTCTAGGTGCAATTATGGACGTCGCCATGTCAATTGCATCTTCTCTCCACGAAGTCCAAGGACAGTCCAAAAAAATTACCTTCAACCAATTGGTCAAATCGGGTCTAACTATTGGCAGGGATATTATGGGGACGATGTCCAATACTTTGATACTGGCCTATATAGGCAGCTCGCTTGGTGTTGTACTCTTGTTAATTTCGTATAATACATCACTTTTGGATGTGATGAACCGAGAACTGGTGGTTGTGGAAATTCTACAGGCTCTAGTGGGCAGTATTGGAATTCTGTTCACCATTCCATTTACAGCAGTGATTGCTGGCTGGCTTTTTCAACACAAAGAAGAGGATAAGCCAGAGGCATAGACAGATAGAAAACTGAGGCTAATTAGGCCTCAGTTTTTTGCTTTATAAGCAGCGATCATGTGAATAAAGGCACTGTGAATCGTGGGACTGTCTGTGAGTTCGGGGTGAAAAGACAAGGCCATTATATTCTTTTGGCGCACGGCAACAAGCTGATTTGAGATTAAATAGAGGGGCTCTACTGATTCGCTTATGTCAGTGACGATTGGCGCTCTGATGAAGACCATGGGAATTTTTGCAGAGCCAAATGCGAGGATAACACCCTCTGTCACGAAACTTGAAAGCTGTCGTCCATATGCATTCCGCCTCACGGTAATGTCCATGATACCAAGGGGAAGAATCGAAGAGTCTTCCACCTCTTTTGAAAGAAGGATCATACCAGCACAAGTTCCAAGGCAGGGAAGGCCTGATTCAAGTGCTCTTTTAATAGGGGCTCTCAGTTCAAATGCATCCAGAAGTTTTGACATGGAGGTGCTTTCTCCACCGGGGAGGATTAGGCCGTCTATGTCATTTAAGTCGGAGGGAAGCCGTACTTCTGCTGGCAAATGTCCAAGTGATGCAATCATTTTACCATGCTCAGCAAATGCCCCCTGTAGTGCTAGGATTCCAATTTTAAACATGACTAATAACCCCTTTCAGACATGCGCTGGTCGCCTTCAATCTCATAGACGTTGATGCCGACCATTGCCTCACCAAGATCTTCTGAAATCTCAGCTAGTTTCTTGGGATTGTTATAATGCGTGACTGCTTTTACAATAGCATCTGCACGTTTTCGAGGATCGCCTGATTTGAAGATACCAGAACCCACAAAGACGCCATCACAGCCCAGTTGCATCATCAAAGCAGCATCAGCAGGGGTTGCAATACCACCAGCTGCGAAGTTCACAACGGGCAGTTTTCCGTTTTCATGGACGTATTCCAAAATGGAAAGAGGAACGTGAAGTTCTTTTGCGGCATTGAAGAGTTCATCCTTTCCAAGCCCCTTAACTCGGTTGATTTCCGACGTCATCATTCGCATGTGCCGCACAGCTTCTATGACATCGCCAGTACCTGGCTCGCCTTTTGTTCGAATCATAGAGGCACCTTCACCAATGCGACGTAGGGCTTCGCCTAGATTCTTTGCGCCACAGACAAATGGCACATCAAAAACCTGTTTATTGATATGAAGTGAAGGATCGGCTGGGGTGAGCACTTCACTTTCATCTATGTAGTCCACCTCAAGTGCTTGCAGTATTTGCGCTTCAACAAAATGTCCAATTCTGACTTTTGCCATTACAGGAATGGTAACAGCAGATTGAATTTCACGTATCATTTTGGGGTCAGATGCTCTGGCAACACCGCCATCTTTTCTGATGTCCGCAGGAACGCGTTCAAGGGCCATTACAGCACATGCACCAGCTTCTTGTGCAATTAAAGCCTCTTCAGGTGTGGTTACATCCATAATAACGCCGCCTTTGAGCATTTGCGCCAAGTTCTTGTTGAGTTCATATCGTGTATTCATGGGATTCACCTCATATAATTGTCGTAGCCTCCAATAAGTTAAAGGATGGCTCACAGTCATTATAGAATTTTAATCTGCACTTCGTAAATGAACAGATTCTAAATAAACAATAAGGACAGATTGTGGTGGTTTGCGCGAACTATTTAAGTGAAATTTCAAAGTGAGAGGGGATTTAAAAATATATATTAGATTTAAAAAATTATGCTGACTCATGCTATAATCAAATTACAACCCATCGGTACTCTGTGCTGAGGAATTTTATTGAAAAGGGGATAGACATGATGAAATCGAATTCAATTCGATACATAAAGACAGTGGCAATAGGGGTGTTTTTGGCCCTTCTGATTTCATTTTCCTTGTTGATTTTTTATTTGATGCTGACAGATTATAGACCTTATGAGGTTGAGGCAGTTAGTGTAGAGAATAGTCCGCAAAAAGCAATTGATAAGCAAGAGACTATATCCCTTTTAACATGGAATGTGGGATATGCTGGATTGGGGAAGGATGAGTCCTTTTTTATGGATGACGGCAATAAGTCGAAGCCAGATTCACTGGATGTGGTAAAGGAAAACTTAGAGGGCATCCAATTGACCTTGGAAGATGAAAGCACGGATTTAGTTTTACTACAGGAAGTGGATGTGAATTCAAATCGAACATATCATTTGGATGAAAAACAGTTCTTTGAGAAGAAGTGGGCAGAATTCGGCAGTCAGTTTGCGCTGAATTACAAGGTCAAATTTGTGCCAGTTCCATTTCCACCTCTTGGTGAAATAGAGGCGGGACAGATGACCCTCAGCGGTTTTAAAATCGAAAGGGGAGAGAGACGAGCACTCCCAGGGCAGTATAAGTGGCCTAAATCGCTGGTGATGCTAGACAGATGTGCTCTGGTGAGCTACTTGCCAATTGAGGGAAGTGACAAATATCTCGTGATTATAAACGCTCATTTTTCTGCTTATGATGACGGTCGTTTGAGGGCTGCGCAGATGGCCTATATGAAAACCTATGTTGAATCACTATATGAACAAGGTGACTATGTCATCTTGGGTGGAGACTGGAATCAAACCTTTGAATTTGTTGACGATTCCAATTTTCCGCTCTACATGAATGGTAGGTTTTATATGCCGCATCGGATTGAACCGGACTGGAAACCAGCTGGATGGAAATGGGGCGTTGCTGTTAATAGTCCAACTTACAGGCTGTTAAATACAGCCTATGAAGAAGGTGTGACCCAAGTGGGCATTATTGACGGATTTTTGGTTTCGCCAAATGTTGATATTATTGCTACAGAGGTTTTAGATGAGGGGTTTGAGTATTCCGATCACAATCCTGTAAAGATGACAATTTCACTTCAATTCTGACAATGACTTTTTTTGTAAAAATATTGTAATATAATGGCACTCAAATTCGTGCTATAATCAAGTTGCATTAAATACGAAAGGTATGGATTTTGAAAATGGAAAGATATAACAAAACCTTACCGGCATTCGTTCTTGGAGTTTGCTTCGAATAAAGACGTTCAGGTTAATATTCGGTGAGCTTTATGCGGAGCTAAAATTCTCAAGTAGCCGGGATTTAAAAACTCAGAATTAAGCACCCCCCCCAATTAGTTTTTTTGATCATAGGGTGGATTACATGGTGTTGCATTAAGGCGTTTATGACGTCTGTTTAGGATGCAATTGCTTAGATGACTTTAAATCTCGATAGAGATTGTATTTTGATGCGAAAATTATAGATAAATTTCA
Organism: Firmicutes bacterium UBA6806; assembly: GCA_002452745.1. GTDB lineage: Bacteria > Bacillota > Clostridia > Peptostreptococcales > Acidaminobacteraceae > Fusibacter_A. The sequence continues at coordinate 16,514 of DKFC01000046.1, read as the reverse complement.
ACCGTGGATTGAGAATCGATCTAATCAGCAGTCGATTTTTGAAGGGGAAATTAAGTTTGATTTCTTTTGATTCCAAGAGTTGTTTTTTCAATATAATAAACGTCGAAGCTCTGTATTTATACAGGGCTTTTTTTATAGCCTCAATCCCAATAAATTAATTCGTGATAGATTCTAGTGGCTGTTGCAGAGGGAGAGGCAAATTATAACTGATTCAGAAGACAAAACTCAGCGGATATTGACCTCCTGACACTTAAATTAAAAGGAGGATTTATATGGGATTATTAACACTTCAAAACATTCATAAAGAATTTCAAAATAAAGTTGTGCTGGATGAGGTATCGCTCATGGTGGAACGTGGCGAATGCGTTTCACTGGTTGGCGCCAATGGTTCTGGAAAATCAACTTTGCTAAAAATAGCCATGGGCATCGAAACAGCAGATCTTGGAAATCACTATTTTTCCAGTGGGATTAAAGTCGGGTATCTCTCGCAGAACATCAGTGAACAGGACAGCGGGAAAAATGCACTTCACCATGAAGAACTGTTTCAGCTCGAAACAGAAATTGACAGAGTCTTACAAGCTCTAGCTGAGATAGACCCAGAGGTGGAAACAGAGACGTATCAAAATCTCATGCGTCGATATGAAAAGCTCTACACAGCGTTTGAAACCATAGATGGATATACGTTGCAGAGCAAGATAAAGAAAATATTGCTCGGGCTTGGACTTAGAGAAGGCGCACTGGAATTGCCACTTGAAAGGCTCAGCGGCGGTGAAAAGATGCGAGTGGCACTTGCTAGAATTTTGTTGGAGGACCCGGATTTGCTGATATTGGATGAACCGACAAACCATTTAGATATTAAAGCCATCGAGTGGCTGGAAGATTTTATCAAGAAGTTCTCGGGCGGCGTGCTGATCGTCTCCCATGACCGTTTTTTTCTGGATCGTGTAACCACTAGAATTGCCGAACTGGATCATGGTCATCTCTCGATTAAAAACTGCAATTATTCTGCTTATATTGAGCAGAAAAAGCGGATTAAAGCCTTCTATCTCAAAGAACAAACCAATCTCAGAAAGCAGATAAGGGATGGGGAGGCAAAAGTTCAAAAACTACGACACTATAAAAAAATAAAGCAATCCAAAAGTTCCGAAAGAGAAGTGGAAAAACTCAAAGAACAGTCGAAAAAGTTACTGATTGAAATGAGGCGAACTGAAAATCTGAAGAAGCAGTCGGGACCAAAATTTGAGCTGAAACCGGCAGGACATCTCAGCAAGGATATCGTCATGGCAGAAGGCCTCACCAAGCGCTATGGTTCACTTACCGTCTTTGAAAATCTTACATTTGCAATTCATGGCGGTGAGCGAATTGGCTTGATTGGGCCAAATGGCTGTGGAAAGACCACGCTTTTAAACATCATGCTCGGAAAGGATTTAAATTACACTGGTGATGTGAACTTTGGAAAGTGGGTTCACTATGCCTATCTAGGACAGGAAATTGAATTTGAAGACTATGACAGAACTGCATTTCAAGAAATCGAGGCACAGAATCCGAAGATGGAACCAAGTGAAATTAAACAGTTGCTGGCTCGATTCAACTTCTATGGAGATGAGGTGGAAAAACCAATTGGAATTTTAAGCGGTGGAGAATGTGCACGGCTGGAACTTGCAAAAATCATGCTCCAAAATCCACACTGTCTAATACTGGACGAGCCGACAAATCACTTGGACTTGGAGTCAAGGGAAGCCATTGAGAACGCTATCATCGGATTTAAGGGCACTGTTATCGCCGTTTCCCATGACCGCTTCTATTTAAATCAGTGTGTGAGTAGAATTATCTCCTTGGAAAATGGGCGTTTAGTCAGTGTCAATGGCAATTACGATGCTTATTGCAATGTGGTATCTGCAAATTCACCACAGCTTGAAAAGAGAGAGAAAAGTGGGGTGAATAAAATGCCTTCAAATTCAAAAGAAGACGAGGCAAAGGAAACGGCTCTTAAGAAGAAACTTTCAGAAATAGAAGGCTCTATTCGAGAAACTGAAGCGAAAATCCATGAACTTGGAACGGTTACAGATGAGATGGACTTAGAATATTATCAGGCATATGGTGATTTAGTGATGAAATTAGATGAACTCTATAATGACTATGTGGAAACTGAGGGTTTAATGAAGGCGCAAAAATCTGATATAATAAGAGAAGTAGATATACTGGCGCTTTAATCAGATTGGGCAATGCAGAGCTCGTGCACTGTGGTGCCTGTGAAATGAAAGGACTGAGTTTATGCCTAGACCTAAGCGATACAGACGCGTTGAACAATTTCCGCAAGTGAATTATTTTATGCCAGCGGGTGTTCCCAGTTGCCAGCTTGAAGAGGTTTCTCTCACGGTCGAGGAATTTGAAGCCATGCGATTAAAGGATTTGGAAGGCCTATCTCAAGAGGCCTGTGCGCAAAAAATGGATATTTCTAGGCAGACTTTTCAGTTGATTATTGACTCTGCAAGGCAAAAAATCGCAGAGGCACTGCTCGAAGGCAAGGCAATTGCCATCAGGGGAGGACATTATACCACAAGGCAATGTCAATTTGTCTGCGAAACTTGTGGGAAAGTATATGAAATTGAATCTGATGGAGACCATAAGATTTGTCCTGAATGTGGCTCAACAGCTGTAAAGTGCATGAAAAAGACAAACTTTTGCAAGACGTGGTGCAATATGTCCTCTAATGAGGTCCTAAACGCTGGCGCTCTGAACTCAGATAATATTAAGAAATAATTAAGAATAAATAAGAGTAAAATTAGTGAATCTCCAGTATGCTTATATCAAATGGTAAAAAATTGATAGGCGTAAATGGAGATTTGCTTTAGGAGGCAGTATGCATGTGAAGAATAGCAGGTTATTTGTACGCAATTTCAGAAATCGAATTATTGCCACTTGGATTGCAGCCATACTGATTCCAATTTTAGTTCTGTTTGGCTATTTGGCAGTGGTTGCAGGCCCGCAAATATGGAACTACATAACAAATCAGGAAAACTTAAATCAAAATGTGTGGCAGTTAAAAAAATGGAATAATGATGAGTTTGCGTTTAGGTATATTAACAGCGTCCTTCTGGACAATCCAGATAAATTGCTCTATGATGACACGTACAAACCCATAAAAAATTTAAAAAACATCAAGCAAGTTGACATGATTGTACTGGTGCGCAGGGGAGAAGAGATTAAAACCATCAATGATTTTAGCTCTGAAGAAGGCGTTAAGGTATCTAATCGCTTTAAGAACATAGAAAATCCAGTGCTCCCCGAATTCAATAATTCATATTATACAAATAACGAGGAACTCTTTGACAAGACAGGATACATTGTCCATAGGCAGCTTGATTTTTATTTTACCGATGGGATGGAGGGGAGCGTCTTTTTCCTCATAAAAGTCATTAATATTCCCAGTGTTATTGGCAAGTTCATTGGAAACTACTTTATTCTTCTATTTGTAATTATATTGATTTTAGTACTGGTCATGATTCTGCACTCGACACACAGATTCTCTAAAAACTTCGATGAAATGGCACGGGTTATCAATGAGGTGAGTCATGAGAACTTTGAACACCGTTTGAATCTAGACGTTGAACCACTCAGCTTGTTGACGGAACAACTGAACAATATGATAGAGAGATTATCCGATGCCAAAAAGTATCGTGAAATTATAGAATCCAGCAAGCATGAGTTTATAACGACAATGACACATGACATTAAAACGCCGCTCACGTCTATCAGGGTGCAAGTTGAAGCGTTAAAGGATGGCGTTGTTGCATCGCCTGAAAAGGTCACTGGATACTATGTGAATATTCAGAAGAAACTCTCCGAAATAGATCGAATGATGAACGAACTTCAACTCTTTAATGACTTGGAAACGCAGATTATGGAGTTCGATTACAAAAAGGTGGATTTAAAATACTTCTTTGAGGACATCACAGAGGAATGGCAATATGACCCGAGCTATGATAAGGTTGAATTTTCGTTGAATTTAGAGGCCAAGCAGACATTCTTTGCGAGAATTGATCCCATGAAGATGAAGCGGATCGTGACAAATCTGCTGAGCAACTCCATAAAATATGCAAACGTTCAGCCTTTGAAGTTCGATATATCGCTTCGGAATAAACCTGGGTTGATAGAAGTTGAAATTGTAGATAACGGTGAGGGCGTCTCTGGCGAAGAACTTGAAAAAGTCTTTGAACAGTATTATCGTGTAGACCCGTCCAGAAATCAGCAAATTCCAGGTTCAGGGCTAGGATTGGCAATCTGCAAGTCGATTGTGGAAAAGCATGGAGGATTGGTACTGGCCTTTACACCAGAATCAGGCGGCTTTGGAATTCGTATTTTGTTGCCTGCAATTGAGCAAGTGGATTAGGAGGTTGAGTTGATATGAAAAAAATTTTATTGATAGAGGATGACTATGATATTGGAGAAGTTGAAAAAGCATATCTTGAAATTTCCGGCTTTCATGTGACGGTTGAGAAGAACGGCCTTAGAGGCAAGGAACTGGCACTTAGAGAAGCCTATGACATGGTGGTTTTAGACATTATGCTACCTGGAATAGATGGGTTTAAAATAGCGGAAGCAATTCGGGCTTCCAAGGATATTCCAATTATGATTGTCTCAGCTAAGAACACAGAAGTTGATAAACTCAAGGGACTGAGCCTTGGAATAGACGATTATTTGACCAAGCCGTTTAGTCCGCATGAATTGGTGGCAAGGGTCAAAGCGCATCTGAAGCGATATGAGATGCTGAAATCGTCTGCCACAGGCGCTCAAAACAGGCGGTTCGAGCTTTTGGGGATGTCCATTGACTATGAGACAAGGCAAGTGTTCATCAACGGCGAGGAAATTGAATTAACTGTGAAGGAGTACGACCTACTCACACTGTTGGCCTCTGCTCCCAACAAGGTTTTTTCAAAAGATGAAATTTTCTCAAAAGTATGGGGCTATGAAGATGAACTGGATACGTCCACGTTGACGGTTCACATTAGAAAACTTCGAGAGAAAATAGAGTTTGATCCAAGCAACCCAGAGTATATTCAGACGGTGTGGGGCGTTGGTTACAAATTGAAGAAGTAATGACCTATTATAATTGAGAGCTGTGGTAATTGAGGGTAGGAAATGATTAAGATAAGAGTAGCTAGTGGCTAAAAATGTAGACTTACGAAATATTATTTGTAATCGCTTTACGGGACAAGTATAATTGAAGTACAGACTTAGATTTAGAGGAGGCAGTTACATGAGCAGAATTTTCAGAGATCGTTTGGGAGAAACACTTAACGAGGGAGACGCCGTGGTTCTCTTTTCAGGGACAGCACCCAAGAGCACTGCTGACGCACAGTATACGTTTTTACCCAATAAAAATTTCTTTTATTTTACAGGATTGACCAATGAGCACTTTATCGTTCTGATGCACAAGACGAAACAGACGTTTGAAGTGACGCTATTTATAGAAAAACCCGACTATGACATCGAGAAATGGATTGGCAGAAAATTAACAAAAGAGACCGCAAGTGAGATTTCGGGCATTGAGTCTATTAAATACTTAGATGAATTTGAGTCAAGTATCAATCGGTTGATATTCGATGATAAAATCAGGAAACTCTATTTGGACTTGGAAAAACTCAGTTGGGATGAACCTCATAGTAGAGCCCTTAAATTTGCAGGCGAGGTGAGGGAGCGTTACCCATTTGTCACCTTGAAAACACTTCATCCAATTGTATCTGATATGAGAACCATAAAAGAACCTTTTGAAATCAAACAGATCAGAGAGGCGATAAAGCTGACTGATGAGGGGCTAAGAGCTATTTTATCGGTTTTAAAACCAGAGGTTATGGAGTATCAATTGGAGGCAACTTTTGCACATGCAATTAGGATGGGTGGCGCAGATGGGAACTCTTTTCCAACCATTGCCGCATCTGGTGGGGATGCTGTTATTCTGCACTACGTTGAGAACAGCAAAGCCGTTTCTGACGGGGATTTAGTCCTCTTGGATTTGGGGGCTCAGTTTAAACAGTATGCCGCAGATATCACAAGAACTTATCCTGCCTCAGGTAAATTCTCTGATAGGCAAAAACAGATTTACAACATCGTTTTGAGAGCACAGCAGGCGACAATAGATGTCATGAAGCCAGGGACACCTTTTGAAGCACTCAATAAAGCATGCAGAGCTTCACTGACAAAGGATCTCATGGAAATAGGCCTCATCAAAAGTGAAGATGAGCTTGGAAAATATTATTATCACGGTGTCAGTCACTATTTGGGACTCGATGTGCACGATATTGGAAGCAGAGAGGTACTGCTTAAACCGGGGATGGTGTTGACTGTTGAACCAGGACTATACATTGCAGAGGAGAACATCGGCATTCGAATTGAAGATGATATACTCATCACAGAGAACGGCAACGAAAACCTGTCTGCGAAGATTCCTAAAACAGTGGAGGAAATTGAGCATTTGATGGTATAATATAAGTATGGACAGTAGGAGAGTGTGTGGGCACTCTCTTTCTTAATTGATAAAGAATGACGGAGGCCATGATTATGATTACAAGTTTGGGGCTTGTGACCCTATTGGGACTGCTGGCAAATGCACTTTTTACGAAACTTAAACTACCGGGACTGCTTGGGATGCTCTTATTAGGCGTGGTTTTAGGGCCATATGCCTTAGATATGCTCGACGACAACTTGTTGCTCGTATCGGCTGACTTTAGAAAAATTGCCTTGATTATTATCTTACTGAGAGCAGGGCTTGGCATCAGCAAAGATCAACTCAATAGGGTCGGCAAAACAGCGCTTAAAATGAGTTTTATTCCCGGGGTTATAGAGGGATTGACCATTATGATGGTATCTGGCCCTCTACTTGGATTTTCACGAATAGAAGGTGGTATTCTCGGATTTATTATTGCCGCTGTTTCACCAGCAGTGGTCGTGCCTCAGATGATTGCGTTTCACGAGATGAGACTTGGCACTAAAAAGGCGATTCCAACATTGATTCTGGCAAGTGCCTCCATAGATGATGTGGTGGCGATTACTATTTTCTCAGCTTTTCTGGGACTTTACAGTGGTGAGCATGTGAATATAGGGATTGAGATATTTTCTATCCCCATGTCTATCATACTGGGAATTTTAACAGGGCTTATCCTCGGGATGGTGCTTGTGAAAGTATTTGAGCGGTATCATATTAGAGACACCAAAAAAGTTCTCATGATTTTGGGCGTTGCAATTATGATTACAGCACTTGAAAACGCTTTAAAGAGCAAAATTGAGATTGCGGGATTGCTCGGCGTTATGACCATTGGATTTATTTTACTAGAAAAGCGACCCGTGGTGGCAAAACGTCTGGCAGTGAAATTCGGAAAGGTTTGGATTTTTGCTGAAATCCTCTTATTTGTTCTCGTTGGCGCACAGGTGAATATCTCTGTTGCTGTGAACGCAGGACTGAAAGGCATCTTGTTGATTGCAGCTGGGCTGGTTGGCAGGAGCATAGGGGTTCTCATCTCCACACAGGGGACAAACTTGAATTTTAAAGAACGGTTATTTTGCGTTATTGCATATATTCCAAAAGCCACTGTACAAGCTGCAATTGGAGGTGTCCCATTGATGCTTGGAGTCGCATCAGGGGACTTGATACTGGCAATGGCCGTATTATCCATTATTATCACAGCGCCGCTTGGTGCCTTTGGAATTCACCTTACAGCGCCGAAGTGGCTAGAGCGTGAAACAGAAGTGGAGGCAATATGATTAGAAGTAATAGAGCAGATGAAATTAGAGAACTCGTTCAAAATTCTGAGCTGGTGCTCTTGCTCCTCAGTGGTTCGGACTGCAATGTTTGTCTTTCGATCTATCCAGATTTGGAGGAGATGGAATCTAGGCATAATCGAATTACATTTATAAACGCAGACCCAGAAGTCACAAAAGAGCTGGTGGGGGAGTATTTAGTCTTTGTCTACCCGACAATTTTGATCTTTGCAGATGGCAAGACTTTTTATAGATTTGAACGCGTTTTTTCACTGGAGGATATGGAACATCAGATAAATCGTCTGGAAACCATGTATTTTGACTGAGAGGAGGTCCATATGGACTTAATAAAACTGACTTATGATTGTTTGGAGGCAGTAAGACCTTATTTTGATAAATTTGAATCCGAAGCATCTGATATCAATCTGACCAATTTGTATATGTGGCGTGATAAATATCATTTTCACTATATAATCCTTGGAGACCATCTTTTTATCGCCAATATCAAAGGGGAGAATATTTATTTTTCTCAGCCCATTGGAGATTATGGATCATCTGAATCAGTTTACAAGTCATTTGAAGAATTACAGGCATTCTGTCAGGAGAAGGGTCTTAAATGTGTTGTCAAAAAGGCAAATCGTTCATTTCACGATATATTAGATGGGAGATACTCATTTACGGTATCTTGTTCCGAAGATGAACAGGATTATGTCTATGACTTTGAAGAGTTGAGGCAGTTGGCCGGCAAGAAATTTCACAAGAAAAAAAATCACTGGAACAAATTTGTGAAGACCTATCCTGACTGGATTTTCAGATGGTATGAAGATGATGACATGGAAAAGGTAAAGTCGCTTATAGAAACTTGGATGGAGGATAAAGATAATGAAGATGATGACATCTTGCTGGAGCGAGAGGGCATTATAGATATCTTAGCTCACAGAGAGTGTTTTGATCTCAAAATTGGAATTTTAGAGGTCGGAGGTGAAATTTGCGGCTTCACAATTGCCGAGATTATAGGTGGGGATATGCTCCTTGTTCACATAGAGAAGGCAGATACCAATTTTGAGGGGGTCTTTACGGCAATCGGACATGCACTTTACAACGCCTGTTCAAATCTGTTGTGGATTAATCGTGAACAGGATCTTGGGATAGAAGGACTTCGTAAATCTAAAATGTCCTACCATCCAGTTCGATTTGTTGAAAAATATGAGATGAGATTTTAAGAATTGAATCAAATCGTTTAAGAATCGTTTACAATAACCAGGCTTTTAAAATATATTTTGCCGGAGATGTTAATTAGCCAGTATAAAGGGTAAAATGTCATCATATAGGTGATGACGTCAATGACATAGAAGCTATGTCTATCATATAATGGGCTTTACTTTAGCTCAATGGTATAAAAGTAAGGGGAAGGCTAGCGATGACTAAGAAGAAAATTTTAATTGTAGATGATGAGAAGGGCATCTTGGATGCACTGAAACGGGAAATTGACTGGATGAAACTGCAAATAGAAATTGTCACTACCATTAATCCCATGTACGCCATGGATTTGATTGACAGTGGTGAATTTGCCATGGTGATTGTGGATCAGAGGATGCCGTCCATCTCGGGGATGGATGTTATAAGGCATGCTAAGAAGACACATCCTGAGGTTTTGCGTGTTTTGATGTCCGCCTATGACGATATGGACTTGCTGATTATGAACTTTAATCAGCAGAACATTGACTTTTTTATTTCAAAGCCTTGGATTCGAAAAGATATTCACCATATTGTCAATCGAATGATGACTGCTTAATCAACATAAAAGATTTGGCATCCTTGAAGAATGGGTGTCTGAACAACTAAATATGCAAAATAGACCCCTCCCATGTGAAGGTGGTCAATCACGATTTAGAGGATGATTGACCACCTTCACATGGGAGGTTTTTTATTGTTTGAGAAATTTTAAACAAAAATATTGGAGGTTTTAGGGAGGAATAAACATAAATTAAACGAAATTTTAAATAAACAGACGGTATACTGTGGTCAATCTAATAAAAGGAGTGATCTTATGGGAGAAAAAGTAAGAGAAAAAAAACCGAGCTTTCTCGGCGCAATGATTGTATTCATCTTTTTAATTGTTGCCATGTACACGCAAATATTTATACTGCATCAAGATTGGGTGACGCACATCACGTTGATTATGGCCAGTGTTGTGGCGTCTATTGTGGCTCTTTTATCAGGATTTACATGGGATGACATACAAGAGGGGATTTTGTATGGCTGTAAAATCGCCATGTTGCCAATGCTGATTTTGATGATGGTTGGGGTTCTAATTGCCTCATGGATACCAGCAGGGACAATTCCAACGTTAATTTATTATGGTCTCAAAATTATATCACCGAAGATTTTCTTATTTACGGTTTGTTTGGTATGTGCCGTGGCATCGCTTGCAACAGGCAGTTCATGGACGACGGGGGCAACATTTGGCGTTGCATTTATGGGCATCGGCGTAGGACTTGGAATTCCACCGGCAATGACGGCAGGGGCAGTTATCTCGGGGGCTATTTTCGGCGATAAGATGTCACCGCTTTCAGATTCTACGAACTTAGCGGCAGGTGTGGCAGAGGCAGATTTATTTGACCATATCAGGAGCATGGTTTATTCAACAGGGCCTGCCATTGTAATCTCCCTGATTCTCTACTTGATTATTGGGTTTAGGTTTCAAGGCGGTACAATTGATCAAAGTCAAATCAATACGATTTTAAATGGTCTTCAGGAAAATTATTTTATCAGTCCAATTACGTTTATACCGGCGATTCTCGTTGTATTTTTAGCCGTAAAAAAAGTGGGTGGTTTAGCCGTTATGGTTATCGCCTCAGTGGTGGGCGCATTGTTTGCAATTGTCTTCCAAGGTTATGGACTGGGTGAGATGATGGGTTTCATGAACGACGGGTTTGTGTCTGCAACAGGTGTAGCTGAAATTGATGCGCTTCTCAGCAGAGGCGGGTTGCAGAGTATGATGTGGACGATTTCCCTTGGTTTTATTGCGCTTAGCTTCGGGGGATTGCTGGAAAAGACCAAGATGCTCGAAGTCTTGCTTGAAAAAATCAGAGGCATTGTTCACAATACAGGTGGACTTGTATTGACACATGTGGTTTCAAGTATTTTAATCAATCTCTTTTCAGCAAGTCAGTACATGGCTATTATCATTCCTGGCAGAATGCTGGTTCCAGCTTATAAAGAGAAGAAACTCTTGCCGCAGGTTTGTTCGAGAGTCTGTGAGGATTCGGCCACTGTAACATCGCCACTTGTCCCTTGGGGGCTTTGCGGCGTATTCTTTACAGGTGCACTTGGCGTTGCCACAATTGACTACATGCCATATGTATTCTTGGCATTTTTAGCACCGATTATCTCTGTGACATACGGATTTACCAATAAGTTCATGTTTAAAGAAGGCGAGATCACAAGTGTGAGAACTTACAGTGACGGAGAAACAGCATAAATTAAGGAGTAATTGCATGATGAAATTTGAAAGAGAAGCAGAGGCTCTTCTGAGAGACCTCATCGCCATTCACAGCCCCTATTTTCACGAGGCGGAGGCCCTTGAATTTGTACACAAATGGCTTGAGAAAAACGGCGTTGAAAATGAGCTGATGCATTATGAGGAAAGCGAAATCACAGGGTTTAAAGGGGTCAATGTACACGGCAGAATCAAGGGAGGCGGTGGCGGACCCAATATTTTGCTAAATGGGCATATGGACACAGTCAACATCTGTGAAGGATGGCGCACCAACCCACTTGAGGCAGTTATTCGGGATGGAATGATGTATGGACTTGGATCACTTGATATGAAATCAGGTGTGACAGCTTTGCTTCTAGCTCTTCTGGAACTGAACAGGAACAGAGAACAACTAAAAGGTGATATTTTATTTGCCTTTGTATCAGATGAAGAAGGCCCGTTTGGACTGGGGACAAATATGTTGATTGATACGGGGAAACTGGATGACGCCGATCTTTCAATTGTCACTGAACCCAGTGCGGCCTTTACGAAAAATCCCTTTCCCTGCCTATGCCTAGGTGCTAGAGGTGGGTATAACTACACCGTAAATTTCTTTGGAAAGTCAGCACATGCAGCCAACCCAGAGGAAGGTGTCAATGCAGCTTCTGATGCGGCAAAAGTCATGACCATGCTCGAAAAAATGTCACCTGCGTATGAACCGCTCTTGGGGCGAGGCTCTATCTGCATCGTCGATGTAAAGGGGGGACATGATGTGTGCTCAGTCCCAGACAAGGCAAGTTTCACAGTCTTCCGTCATATTGTCAGAGGGGAGACAAAGGAAACCGTCATCGAAGAGGTTGAGACGGCAATTCGAATGGCCAATATTAAATCGGATTATGAAGTTGTGGTGAGAAAAGCACCTTCTGAGGCATATGAGGGTTTTATGCCCTATACCGTAGACTTAGACAATCTCTATACGATGTCATTTATGGAGTCAGTTCAGGAAGTAACTGGAAAAGAGCCAAGCATTGGATACTTTTCAAGTATTGGCGATTTCAATTTTATCGCCTCAAGACTGGGCGTACCGACTTTTGTCTTTGGGCCAGATGGGGCAAATTATCACACAGCCAACGAACATGTAAAATTAGAAACAGTGTCCCAAACCACTGAAATTTTGTTAAACTATATTTATAGACTAAACCAGTAAGAACATTTGAGGATGACAGTTCAGCAAGGTGTAAGGTCAAAGCGCTGAAAAGGGTGATAGAAGATGAAATGTAATGAATTATTGCTGTATAACGGTCAGGTAATTTCCATGACAAAGTCAGGAGAACGTTATGACTGGATTTATATAAGAGATGGTAAAATCGAGGTACTCGGCAAGGGAGCGGGTTACATGCCCTATCTTAAGGAGGGTGTCGAGAGCTATGATTTAAAGGGCAAGACGGTTTTGCCGGGCTTCTATGATTGCCATGTCCATCTAACGCAGACGGGGCTTAATATTTTAGGGGTGGATTTGAGTGAGGCCAGCTCCATTGATGAGCTCTTGCAAATTATTGAGAGCCGAGCCAAGACGCTTGAAAAGGGCAAGCTCATCAGGGGGATTCACTTTGATGAAATGAACCTCAGAGAAAAGCGGATGCCCACAAGGCGAGAACTCGATAGTGTATCCCCAAGCCATCCAGTCTGGATTAACCGCATTGAATTTCATACGAGTATCGTCAATTCCCTTGCACTTCACATGATTAATTTGCCTTACACCATTGATGGCATCGCAAGAGATGAACGCAATTTGCCTGCTGGTTTTTTAACTGGCAAGGCAAGCGCGTTTGTCAGAAATAAAATATTTGATTCTATGGCGGATGACATGAGAGAAGAAGGCGTCAGCAGGGCTGTTGAAGAAGCCATCAGCAGAGGCATAACCACGGTAAATGCCATGGAGGGCGGCTATACGTTTCACGATAGAGATGCCCAGTATTTACTTGAGAAAATGCACACATTTCCAATTGATGTCAATTTGTTTTATCAGTCTTTTGATATTTCAAAGGTGGTGGACGCAAGGTTGAATCGAATCGGAGGCGATATCTTCATCGACGGTTCTTTCGGATCGAGAACTGCGGCACTTTCCACTGCCTATGCAGATGACCCAACAAATTTTGGAAAGCTCTACTTCCAGCAAGAAGAAATAGAGTACTATGTTGAAGAAGCGGTTCAAAATGGCCTTCAGGTAGCGCTTCATGCCATAGGGGACAGGGCCATTGAGCAGGCTCTCAACGCCTATGAAAAACATGCAAAACTGTCTAGAGAAAGGGATTTAAGGCACAGGATCGAGCATTTTGAGCTGGCAACAGTCTCTCAAATTAAGCGGGCTAAAGAGATGGATATAATCGTGTCCATGCAGCCTGCCTATGAGTACTTCTGGGGGGATGAGGGGAAAATGTACGAACAGCGACTTGGCAGAGAACTCGCTGAAAGTGCCAACCCGTTTAGGCGAATAATAGACGAAGGATTGAGGATTATTGGCGGTTCGGACAGTGATGTGACGCCGATGAATCCAATGCTTGGTATTCACATGGCGGTAAATCATCCAATGACAGCTCATCAGATTGATGTCTATGAAGCTGTGAAGATGTTTACAATTGACGCCGCCTATGGCAATCATGAAGAGGACAAAAAAGGCAGTCTTGAAGTCGGAAAAATGGGAGATTTAGTTGTTTTGGAAGAGAATCCGTTTGAAGTGTCTCGAAATCGCATACGGGAAATTCAAATCTCAGCGACGTTTAAAGAGGGGAACATGTTGTTCTCCAAGGGGCTTTAGTGAGGGGTCAACATGAAAAAAATGCGTTTCTATCTTTTGGGAAATCCCAAGATTATCATGGAAGGAGCAGATATTAGTGAGCAGCTCAGTGCAAAGGCATTTGCCATGTTCATATATTTGGCTGTTACAAAAGGGAAGAGGCACAGTCGAGATAAGCTGGCAGAACTGTTCTGGGGGGAGAGTGGATACGACTCGGCGGCCTACAATCTCAGGTACAACCTCTGGTCGCTTAAAAAGGTTATTGATGAAGATGAAAATGGACAAAAGGTAATCCTCTCTGACAAGAGTACAATTTGCATCAATCCAGAGTGTAATTATTTTATGGATTTGGAGATTTTTGACACCTATCGTGAAGACATGCCTTTAGAATCTCTCTTGGAACTTAAGAAGTATTACCGGGGCAATTTTTTAGATAGTTTCATCTTAAAAAAGTCATTTGACTTCAACGACTGGATTTTTTTTGAGAGAGAAAAATATCAGCGCCTATATCTGACAATTCAAAAGAGAATCTATGAACTTTACAGTGAACTGGATGAGGACACGCTCGCCCTTGACATCATCAGCGAAATGCTAGACTTCGATCCACTTAACGAAGAGTTATATGAACAACTCATGAAGCTCTATATGAAGTTGGATGATAGACATAACGCTATTTTGACATATAAAAAATGTTCCAACATCTTGAGAGAAGAGCTCAACATATCACCGCGAGAGTCCTTTAAATGCCTATATCAAAAGATTTGTAAAAATCAGTCCGAAGCAGCGCCAATTCGGGTTGCCACTTCAAAAATCGCCTTTTGCACAGAAGAGGAGATTAACCGCATGAAACACGGTTCAGTGGCGTCTTTCGAACTTGTGTTGTCCACAAAGTGTTATCCGATTTCAGGCATTTCTTATTATTATCTTTCCACCCTCGTGGAGGAAATTACGCATAAAGTGAGCGAGGGCCTATTGACGAAGCTGCCCAAAATATATTGGCAAGATATAGCACGGGTAGACAACAATGCTTTAAAATATGCAGGTGCTTTAGAAAATACAGGGCAGAGGCTGACTGAGTCCACTGAAAAGAATAAGATTTTCAATTCAATGATGCACTTAATCTGCATGATTAGCCATGAGGTTCGAATTGCAATTCTGATCGAAAATCTACAGTTTATGGATGAAATCTCATTTGAATTTATCAAGTATTTCTTATTCAAACAGTACGATTTTAACGGTCAGATCTTTATTACAGGCAAGGAACATGAGTATTTATCAGTGCTGAATCAGCTTTTTAACGCAAGTGCAGAATCAATCTAAAAGGCGAGCTCATTCAGAATATGAGCTCATTCAAAGTGAATGATTAAGACGATGCTAAAAAAATTAAGCATCGTCTTTTTTTGTCTAGTCTTTAATAAAGCACCCGTAGATGCATGCGGTTATATCACATAAAACGATGTGATTATATCACAATATGTGATTTGAAGAGCGTATCGTGTGGTTGAAAATGATTATCAAGGGTAAAAATGACATATAGATGGGTAAAAATAGTATATAAATGGCTAAGAGGTGAACGGGATGGAAGTTGGCAATCAAATTAGAGAACTCAGAAAGCAGCATAAAATCAGTCAAAAAAATCTGGCGAATCAAATAGGGGTGGCACAGTCCGCCATTGCAAATTATGAAACGGGACTTAGGACGCCAAACCATGAAATCCTTATAAAACTTGCGAACTATTTTGATGTCAGTTTGGATAAACTGATGTGTAGAATGCATGAAAATACCAATTGGCACGATGTAGCGGAAGTGTTCTTTAAAAGCCTAATGCATCATGACTTGGATTCCTGTTTGGGCATGCTGAGGCATATGATGGAAAAGGGCATCAACATTCAAGATATATATCTTAAAATAATCAAGTATGCACTTGTAAAAATTGGGTGGCTTTGGGAGACTGGTGTGATTTCAGTTGCAGATGAGCACTTGATGGTATATGAACTTGAGAAAGTGATGGGATATATGCAATCCGACATCAAAATTAGTATAACGAAAGACAAGAAAATCATGGGACTCCTGCCGCATGGTGAGCTACACGAGATGCCCATGAAGTTGGCACTTGATTTACTAAAATATGATGGATACGATACGTATTATCTGGGACGGAACATACCCGAAACAGACTTAATCAAGTTTATAAAGGACAATGAGATTGAAACGGTTTTAATTTCAGCAACAATGGAATCCAGTGAAGTTCATGCAAGAAGTCTTGCAAATAGGATTAATGACCATATTAGGTGTGAGATTTATCTTGGAGGGCAGGCGTTTAGGAAGTTACAGTTTGATAAAGAGGGCATTTCCATTGAAGATGGATTTAAAATTGTATCAACGTATCAAGTCCTAATGGAGGCGTTGCGATGAGGGAGAAGCAAATGAAAATAAATGCGGCAGGTAAACTCGAGGGCACTGAAAAAGTCGAACCTT
>DKFC01000015.1 GCA_002452745.1 Firmicutes bacterium UBA6806 | reverse complement strand
AATGGTTTAAAGTTATGTTTGTGTGACAAGAATAAAGTTTCTTTATCTACACATGAAGGGCATAGATTCTTTCAAGTGCTTGAAAATGGTTTATGTTTATCGACTGGCTTAAATGTCATTCTGGGCGAGCGTTCTTCTGGTAAATCATTTACATTAGACAGTATTAATCAAACTATTGATAGAACAAAATACATAAAACAATTTTCATTACTTGAAAAAGATATTGATAAAGAAAAGGAAAAATTTAATAATTCTTTGCGTACCAAAGAAAGTATTGAAACACAAAATTATCTAAAAGAATTTAAAAATGTTATTGACGAAGTAATCGATATTGATTTAAATATTGACAAAATAAGTATAGATAATTATCTGAAATCATTAAAGAAATTTGCTTTTGAACAAGAAAAATCAGACTGTTTTTCAAAAGCTAAACTATTTAATGAATCTATTTTTTCCGAAACGAACTTAGATACATTAAAGAAACTTATTGAGTCATCTATTATATTAATTGAGAATGTTGAATATAGAAGTATTATTGATAAACATATAAGTAAGAATGTTTTATGTAAACTAATAACTGAATTAATACATGAATATAATCAGAAGTATGAAGCTAATATAAAAATGAGATGGCTCAATGAGTTAATTGAAAATATAAAAAAGGACTTAGTAATCCGAACTGCAACTACACAAATCAAGGATATTGATTTTTTTGATATCGCAATGAATATCTCAAAAATCGGAAAATTCGTTGATATAACAAAATCAATTATGGTTGAAAAAGAGATTATTCGAAAAAACGTACAGGGTTTTAACGTTGTGGCATCTACATCATTGTTTTCAGGTGCACAAGATCTTAAAAATCTAAGTCGAAGACAAATTGCATTTAGCACAGCATACAAGAAATACGATAGTCCATATGAGTATCTTCAAGAGCTAAAATTAATAGAAATTCTTGAAGATGCTGAATTATATAAGTATTTTGTAAATATTCATTTTAGAATATTAAACAAACACAATTTTGAAGTATCAGGAGGAGAAAGATCTGAATATAATTTATTGCAGCAAATAAGCGACGCTCAAGAATTTGACTTGCTTTTAATAGATGAACCGGAATCATCTTTTGACAACTTATTCTTAAAGAACGATGTTAATGATTTAATTAAGTCCATCTCTACTAAAATACCTGTGGTAATCGTAACTCATAATAATACAATTGGCGCTTCCATAAAACCAGATTTTCTGTTATACACAAAAAGATTTATTTCAAATGGCAATGTCGAATATAAAATATTTTCTGGATATCCAACAGATAGAAAATTAAAATCTATTGATGGTGAATGCTTTGATAATGTTGAAATAATTTATAACTGTTTGGAGGCCGGAAAAATCGCATATACAGAAAGGAGCAAAACATATGAAATACTTGAAGATAACGAATAATAAAGTAGAATACACGCTAGATCAAAACTCATGGAAAGAAATTGATCAGATTGATAAACATGAGTTACTTCAATTAATCAGTATTGCAGTTAACAATGAATTTGAAATGGATGAATATGACAAAGATACAATTGGCAATCAGGCACACCAAATTATCTATAAGAATATATATGAAAAATTCAATGAATTAATCGCCAACAAAGATCGTTTTCACGATGAAAGCGAAGCTCTATTTAAAGAAGCTTATGAAAAATATTCTATTCATAACAGTGATTCTGAATAATAACCGTACGTAATCATCATATCCATACTACTCAACTCTAGTTCTATAAGTTTAGATAGTAAAAACCCCTAGATNNATCTAGGGGTTTTTACTATCTAAACAATTTTCATTTTTAAACTTCAAAATCTACTGCTGGTAGACGTGTTCCCAATTACCATACCAGGTCATATTGTGATTTTGATTTTTATTGCTCCTTTGTTGTAGTTTTTGAGGAAGATTCTGTGTTTTAATCGTACAAACAGTCAATATCCAAAATGGTCAGCAATGATAAATATATCAACCGTGTTTCAAATATAAAATTTACTTGTTCATAATATCATTATATATCAAAAACGGGAACCTCAAATCTCTCAAGGTTCCCGTCATAATTAGGTTTTATAATCTCTCATATCACTATTATCTCTGAAAAAATGAGTCAAAATGGAGTCAAAATCACTTTCAACACCTCACAAACCCAGTAAAATCAAGGGTTGTAGCGTTTGTAATCGTCATTCCCACTCAATCGTACTCGGCGGCTTAGAAGTCACATCATAAAGAATCCGATTCACCCCTTGAACTTCGTTCACAATTCTAGAGGAAATCTTATCGAGAACTTCATAAGGAAGTCTCGCCCAGTCAGAGGTCATACCGTCTATAGACGTTACTGCCCTGATGCCGATGGCATGTGAGTAGGTTCTCTCATCCCCCATAACGCCTACTGAGCGGACGTTTGGAAGGACAGTGAAATACTGCCAGACGTCTCTATCGAGACCTGCTTTTGCGATTTCTTCTCTTAAGATAGCATCTGACTCCCTCACTAGTTGAAGCGCTTCATCTGTTATTTCACCGAGAACTCTAATTGCAAGGCCCGGTCCTGGGAAAGGCTGTCTCCAAACAATGTGTCCAGGGACGCCAATCTCTTCTCCAACTCTTCTGACTTCATCTTTAAACAAATCTCTTAAAGGTTCAATCAATGAAAACTGCATGTCTTCTGGAAGTCCGCCCACATTGTGATGACTCTTTATAACTTCGGCTGTATCTGTACCGCTTTCAATCACATCTGGGTATACAGTTCCCTGCACGAGGAAGTCAATCCCTTCAAGTTTTCCCGCCTCTTCTTCAAAGACGCGAATAAACTCCTCACCTATGATTTTTCGCTTGCGCTCAGGGTCAGATACTCCTTTTAATTTGCCTAAAAATCTATCTTTCGCATCCACTCTGATAAAATTCATATGGAATTCATCCGAAAACACCTTTTCGACTTCATCCCCTTCATTTTTTCTGAGCAGACCATGATCTACGAAAATACAAGTCAATTGCGATCCAACTGCCTTGTGAACCATTGTCGCTGCAACTGACGAATCCACGCCGCCTGAAAGCGCACAGAGAACCTTTTTATCGCCGACAATCTCCTTAATTTTTTCGATCATTTGAGCCGCAAAGTCACCCATATTCCAGTCACCTTCACAGCCGCAAATTTCATAGAGGAAATTTTTAATCAATTGGCGTCCAAATGGCGTATGTTCAACTTCTGCATGAAACTGAACCGCATAGAGTTTCTTCTCATCATTTGCCATAGCTGCCACAGGACAATTGTCAGTGGTTGCAATTACCTTGAATCCCTCTGGTGCTTTTTCAACATAGTCAAAATGGCTCATCCAGCACTGGGATTGATCTTCCACAGCTTTGAAGAGTCCAGCACTCTCTGGCACGTTTAACTTAATCTTTCCATATTCTTGCTGAGTTGCTCTGCCAACCTTACCACCTAAAACATGCGACATGAGCTGCATGCCATAGCAGATTCCCAGAACTGGTATGCCAAGTTCGAAAATCTCTTTATCAAGTGTTGGTGCGTTTTCCAAATAAACAGAATTAGGGCCACCTGTAAAGATAATTCCCTTTGGATTTTTTTCTTTAATCCGCTCGAGTGCATGTCTCCAAGAGACGACTTCACTATAGACACTTGCCTCTCTAACCCTTCTTGCAATAAGCTGGTTGTACTGACCGCCAAAATCGACAATCATTATCAATTCATTATTCATGAATTTGCCTCCACTATCTATGATTTATAATTATAACACATCTTTATCAACTATTTATCACCGCTTGAAATACTATAGTTTGGTGGTTCTTTAGTGATTGAAATATCATGTGGATGTGATTCTTTAAGGCCTGCATTTGTGATTCTGATAAATTTGCCGTTTTCTTGGAGGTCTTTAATCGTCTTAGTGCCGCAATACCCCATTCCAGACTTCAATCCACCTACTAATTGATAAATAATGTCTTTGAGGTATCCTCTATAAGGAACTCTGCCCTCAACCCCTTCAGGGACGAACTTCTTGGTTTCATTTTGGAAATATCTATCCTTAGAACCCGCTTCCATAGCAGCAGTTGAACCCATGCCTCTATACATTTTGAAACTTCTTCCCTGATACATCACAATTTCACCAGGACTTTCTTCAGTTCCTGCAAATAAAGAGCCGAGCATCACAACATCTGCCCCAACAGCAATTGCCTTCGGAATATCCCCAGAGAACTTAACGCCACCATCTGCGATTACCGGAATATCATATGGTCTTGCCGCTTCAGCACAGTCATAAACAGCTGTTATTTGAGGGACGCCAATCCCTGCCACCACACGAGTTGTACAAATTGAGCCAGGGCCGATGCCAACTTTGATACAGTCTGCACCTGCTTTGATTAAGTCCACAGTCGCCTCTGCTGTTGCCACATTTCCTGCAATAACATCTAAATCTGGGTAGTTTTCTTTAAGCGTCTTCACAGCGTTGATGACGTTTATGCTGTGTCCATGTGCCGAGTCCAAAGCCACGACATCCACACCAGCCTTATAGAGTGCGTCCACTCTCTCAAGCATATCTGAGCCTATTCCAACAGCTGCTCCAGCGAGGAGTCGTCCCCTTGAATCAGTTGCTCTATTTGGGTATTTAACCGTTTTTTCAATGTCTTTTATTGTAATCAAGCCTTTTAGCGTCCCATCTTCAGCTACTAAAGGAAGTTTTTCAATTTTGTGTTTTCTAAGAATTTTTTCAGCATCGTCCAGAGAAATGTTTGCTGGTGCTGTCACGAGAATATCCTTCGTCATGACATCTTTGATTTTCGCCTCCATGTCTGGTTCAAATCGAATGTCACGGTTTGTGATGATGCCCACCAGTTTATGGTTTTCATCCACTACAGGTACACCGGAGATTCTATATCTGGCCATTAAGTTCTCAGCATCTTGAACAATGTGTTCAGGTGTCAGACTGAATGGGTCCACGATAACGCCGTGCTCACATCTTTTGACTTTATCCACTTCAAGCGCCTGTTGAGCGATGCTCATGTTCTTGTGAATAATACCGATACCACCTTCACGTGCAATGGCAATCGCCAATTTTGACTCAGTTACTGTATCCATCCCCGCACTGATAATCGGGATGTTTAAAGAAATCTTCTTAGTCAGTTTTGTCTTTGTGACCACTTCATGCGGCAATACATAGGATTTTTGCGGAATCAACAAGACGTCGTCATACGTTAAGCCTTCCTTGATTAACTTTCCTTCCATAACCTTCCTCCTAAACTTTATCTAGACTTGAGTATTCCAAGAGAGTCCCACGGTGAATGACACGATTTCACAGAGGGCGGACTATAATGTCAAATAAAAAAACAACCACAAATAGTACTGAGGTTGTCTCCTAAAAAGTTTCACACTGCCGAATGAGGCTGCATAAAATTTGAAAGCTACACCCCATAGTACAGCAATTATCGGCTACTGCGTAGAAACATCCAAACCATCTCTTTGGAAATATATGAGTTTTTCCGAATATTTTCGTTTTTTATCAAACAAACATTCGGTTCGCTATATTTTTTTATTAATACTCAAATTATCATGTTTAGACCTCTTTGTCAACAACTTACGGACAATAAAAAAGCGGGATTCTGTTAATTTTATGTAACCAGCATTTTTTAAGTCTATTGAATCCATTTATACTCGCTAAACGAGTTGAAAAACACCTGTGAAATGACTGTTCTTTTCACCCTTTCTAGTCTCGGATTGTATCTTTTTAAACCCTCTCTCATAGAGCTCTGCCTCCAAGGCACTCTCAGTCATGAAACAGCGCTCTATGCTGGACACCCTCGGCATTTCGTCCCCTTCATGGTTTAAGATAACAGAGTTCACCATAAAATAGCCTCCCTCCGATAACAGACGCTTGACGTTTTCATAAAACCTGTCTCTATCCTTTCCAAAGAGACAGTGTAGGCAACAGCCATCCACAATTACATCAAATTTTGAGCCTGCCAACAAATTTGTATCGCAGACGTTCTTCGCAATAAACTCTATCTTAAAGGGAAGCTGTCTGACCTTGTCTTTTGCCCATTCAATCGCAGCCGGTGAAATATCCACTCCTGTAACTTCGAATCCCTTTTCAGCAAGCATCACAGACGCATCCCCAGCACCACAGCCCATCTCCAATGCACGACCAGAACAAGGCGCCACAGTTTCCACTAACCAGTTAAATTTATGCTGCCAGCCATCCATACGCTGCTCGTACTTCTGACCGCCCCAACCCTTATGCCCTTTCTGTCTAAGTTCCTGATACATTGTATCGTGAGGATCAGCCACAATTACCTGAATACCTTGTTCTTCAAATATCTTGATTTCTTCAAGGGTGGCATCCCAATCTGTAATCAAGTAATCCAGTGCCACCGAGTCGCAAACTTTAATCGTAGAAGCCCCGCCGACCCTGTCAAAGGGAAATAAGCCGATGACCTTTCTCGAACTTCTCATCACTTCCTTCATAAGTGCAATTGCTTCAGGTGCCTGTGTGGAAACGCCAAATTCAGATGAGACAGCCGCCGATGATATAAAGGCGCTGTCAAATCTCATGGAACGCACCATTTCTTCGGCAAAATAACCGCTGGTAATCCCTTCTCGACTGCTACTCCCCCCTAATATAAACACATCCACCTCAGGAGATGTCCTCAGAACTTCTGAGGTGGCAATGGCATTTGTCACCACTGTGACATGCCGCCCGCTCTTTAAAACCCCCTCTGCAATAAGAAGCCCCAGCGTTCCCCCAGATAAGTACACCACATCGCCCTCCTTGATGCGTTCAACGGCTTCTCTGGCAATGGCTTTATCCGCAGCCCTAGCATGTTGAACATCGTTCAAGCGACTCCCTTCAAGGGGAACATAGCCCACTTGAACCAGCGGGATTGCCCCACCATGAGTTCTCTTTAAAAGACCCTTTTCCTCTAAAATCCTCAGATCCCTTCTTGCCGTATCAAACCCCACCTCAAACTTCTCTTCGATGTCTCTTGCCTTAATACTTCCCTCTCTATTTATAATCGCCAAAATTTCTCTATGTCGCTCTTCAACCAACATTATGTATCCCTCCATCCACACGGCTAAATCCACTTTTTCAACCTCTATCACTATTTTAACACTTACTCACTTTTGTAAACACATTTTAACACTTTGTTTTTATTCTATTTCTATTTCAGTGAAATTTCAATTGTTTTTTCACATTTTGGTGAAGCTGTGCAAACTTTTTTTCATCTTTTTAAACTGTATTCTCTACGAAAACCTAAAATTTATGCTATGATATTAGTATGCATGTAGGAGGACAATATGAACGATTTTAAATACATCAAAACCGATTTAAAGCGGTATTTCCCAGCTTATTTATTTGGTATTTTACTATTGGTTGTCATTGACGGGCTTCAATTGATTACCCCGCTCATCATCGGCGGCTTTACAGATGATCTCATGGCGGGAACGCTCACCGCTTCCAAGCTTCCAACCTATATGGGCATGGTGATGGGCATTGCCTTTCTCGTAGCCGTGGGACGCTTTGGATGGCGTATGACCATCATTACAACGTCCAAGAAGCTAGAGTACAGCCTTCGCAACAAGCTGTTCAGGCACTTGGAAAAACTCTCGCTCAATTACTACAACCATCACAAGACAGGCGATTTAATGGCGCATTGTACCAACGACGTCACAGCCGTGAGAATGGCCTTCGGTTCGGGAATTGTCATGTTTATTGACGCCATGTTTATGGGGGTCATGACCATTATTCTCATGATAACTCGAATCAACTTAAATCTCACCCTCTTGGCAATCTTGCCGCTTCCACTGATCGCCATTACCATCATTTTACTTGGCAAGCAGATTCGCCTTCGATTTAAAAGGGTTCAAGAGGCTTTCTCTGATTTAACTGATACAGCACAGGAATCCTTTTCTGGAATCAGAATCATCAAATCATTTGTCATGGAATCCAAGACGCTTGATTATTTCAATATAAACAACCAAGAGAACTTCGACACGAATATGTCGCTGGTGAGAATCTCCGGTTTTGCACATCCACTGGTTGGCCTTATCTCAAGTGCCAGCACCTTAATCGCCATTGTCTATGGCGGTTCTCTCGTTATGGACAAAGTCATCAGCATCGGTGAATTTGTAACCTTTATCACCTATGTCGGCATGCTCTCATGGCCTATGATGGCACTTGGATTTGTGTATAACATCATTCAGCGGGGACAAGTCTCGTTAAAACGGATTAACGTTATTTTAGAAACAGAGCCAGAAATTGAAGATGCTGAGACTTTACTGGATTTATATGATTTCACCCCTTCAATAGAAGTAAAAAACCTGTCGTTTAAGTATCCGGGAAGCGAAGCTGACACCCTCAAAAACATCAGTTTCAGCGTAAAATCTGGTGAAACACTGGCAATCATCGGACGAACTGGCAGTGGAAAGACCACCTTGATGAATCTGCTCTTAAAACTATACAATGTTGACGATGACACTATCCTATACAGCGGAAAGGACATCAACGCCTTACCTCAACACGATTTGAGAGAAAAAATTGGATACGTCCCCCAAGACAACTTCCTGTTTTCAAAACCCATCTCATACAATGTTGCCTTTTCCTCTGAAGAAGTGGACTTAGAGAGGGTAAAAACCTCCACCAGAGTTGCTCAGATTCACAGGGAAATCGAAGAATTCAGCAAGGGATATGACACGGAACTTGGAGAGAGAGGAGTCAACATGTCTGGAGGCCAAAAGCAGAGGGTTTCCATTGCAAGAGCCCTTTACAAGAAACCGCCAATCGTCCTTCTTGACGACTCACTGTCAGCAGTTGACACCAAAACCGAAGAGAGTATTTTAAGTCATCTTTCGGACGAACTAAAAGAGACCACCACTCTGATTGTGGCACACCGAATTTCGACCATAAAGGGGGCCGACAAAATCATCGTCTTGGATGACGGCGAAATCGTCGAACAGGGAACACACGAAAACTTGCTCGCCCTGGGTGGCCTCTATGAAGACATGTACAAAAAGCAATTGCTTGAAGAAAAAATATCAAAGGAGTAATCGACTATGGCTAAGACCAATAAGACAGATATCGAAAAAGAGACCACCATCCATAGCGAGAAGGATATCAACACCTCTTTTGACATACAAATTATATTCAGACTGCTCAGTTACGCAAAATCTCAAGGCGTGATCCTGTTCATCAGCATTCTCATGATGCTGGCGGTTACAGGTGTTGACTTAGCAGTTCCATATGTGACTAAGGTTGCCATCGACGACTTTATCACCCCCTCTGTTCACCGAATAAAAGAGGATTCAAACGGTTCGATTACAATAGACGAGAGAACTTACACAACCCCCTCTTTGGCAGACAGTTTCACCTTCAAAAAAGATGATAACATCAGGTATATTGTTGAATCTAATGGCAATTACTATCTCTTGCCCGAGGGAACTCACCACGAGGATATAAAATCCAACAGCACCGAAGACTACAGCAAGGTTGGTTTTCCCGTTTCAGCAGAACTCATTGCGACTCTTACGCAGACCAACAAGTCCCTTTTGGTCGTTCTCACAGGGACACTTGCTGGTTTGCTCCTCGTGAGCTTTCTCATGACCTATGCACATACAGTCCTCTTAAATCATGCAAGTCAAAAAATCGTCTACACCATGAGAGAAGCTCTCTTCGACCATTTACAGCGCATGAATCTTGGGTTTTTCGACAAGAATCCAGTAGGGCGGCTTGTGACTCGTGTCTCAAACGACATGAACAACATAAACGAAATGTTTACCAGCGTGCTCATAACCTCTTTAAAGGACTTCTTTCTCCTTGGTGGAACGGTCATCGTCATGATGATGATCAACACGAAACTTGCCGTCATCTCCCTCAGTACAGTGCCGATTATCATCATCGCCGCTTCTGTTTTCAGACGAAAAGCACGTGCTGTTCAACGGGAGGTCAAGGTAAAATTAGCACGTATAAATGCAACGCTTTCAGAAAATATAAACGGCATGAAAATCATACAAATCTTCAACAAGCAAGAGGGTATTTTCAAGGCCTTTGATGAAATCAATGAAGATTACTTGAAGAGTTCTGTTGCTGAAACAAGGGTCTATGCAGTCTTTAGACCGAGCATGAACCTCGTCTATTCCATCTCACTGTCACTGCTCCTTTGGTTTGGCGGTAATGATGCGATTAAGGGAATCGTTGACTTAGGGGTTCTCGTGGCCTTTATTTCCTATACGCAACAGTTTTTTAGACCGATTATGGATTTAAGTGAAAAATTCAACATCTTCCAGTCGTCAATGGCCTCTGCCGAAAGGGTGTTTATGCTACTCGACGAAGAGAACCCAATTGATAATCCAGTTCATCCTGTAATTATAGGCGAAGATGACTTCCAAGGCAAAATAGAGTTTAAAGATGTTTGGTTTAGTTATACCGACGACCCACAGAGCGATGATGACTATGTGCTAAAAGGGGTCAGTTTCAGCGTCCAGAAGGGCGAAACAATTGCTCTGGTCGGATCGACAGGTTCGGGCAAAACTACGATTATAAGTCTTCTCAGTCGATTTTACGACATCCAAAAAGGTGAAATTCTCTTAGACGGCATCGACATTCGAGATATGGATCTCGGCAGTCTTCGTCGCAAAATTGGAATCGTCCTACAAGATGTCTTTTTGTTCTCAGGTGACATCAAGGGTAATATTCGCCTCAGAGAAGAGGCAATCTCATTGGATAAAATTCAAACGGTAGCTTCCTACGTAAACGCCGATACGTTCATTTCCAAGTTGCCAAAGGCCTATGACGAGCCCGTTGTGGAAAGAGGTGCAACGCTATCCGCTGGACAAAGACAGCTTTTATCCTTTGCCAGAGCACTCGTCTTTGAACCTAAAATATTGATTTTAGATGAGGCCACTTCAAATATTGATACAGAAACAGAACTGTTGATCCAAGATGCCATCCAAAAGATGATTCATAAGCAGACCACCATCATCGTGGCGCATAGACTTTCCACCATTCAACATGCTGACAAGATTTTAGTCATGAGTAAAGGGGAAATTCGTGAGACTGGAACACATCAAGAACTCCTGAATAAAGGCGGCATTTATTATGATCTCTATATGTTGCAAATGAAATCATAAATATTTTAGCTTGCTCTATTTATATCAATATAGTATAATGAGTGCGAATTAGGGAATCGTTCATTTTGGCTGTAAAGTTGTACACTGCAACAGGCCATATGTAAAAGGAATGGGGTTAAACTCCCCGCGCTACCGGCGCTGTAAGCGTGAGGGCGTTCCGAAGCATCACAGTTGTAATTGTGATGTGAGCCGAAAGGCTTCCACCGTGGAAACATAGGAAGGTAGGAAACGCACGCAAGGGCTTTAGAGCTCTATAACGTGAGTCAGAAGACAGACGATTTTGGAAAGCACTGTGGTAGACAGAATTGCTTTATTTATATTAGTACACAAAACGGGTGTATTGGTTTCTCATTGAGAAACCGATGCACCTTTTTTTTTACAAATCCAAATGAAGGACTGCAATACTCGTGGAAACTTATCCTCCTAATCGTATTTTCTATACCAATCAACCTATTTTAAATCGTCCAGCTATATAACCAAGGATATATAGCGCACCTTACATACATGCATGTAACAATCAATCACATAATTCAAAAATAAGTTTTGAGGAGGTTCTACATTTTGAAAAAAATAATAACATCACTTTGTCTATCAGTCCTACTTCTAATCACCATTACTGGCTGTAGCGCCAAAACCGCATCTGAGGTTGCCTCTGCACCCACCCCTGCACCTGAACAAACCACTGATGATACGTATGTCCCCGTCACAATCACAGTCGATTTATTGAGAAGCGGATTGGGTGATAAAATCGAACAAACTTTTGTAAAAGCCCCTACTAAAGCCGTTGCAATGGGAGATCAAATGGGAGATATTTTACTCGATCTAGGTCTGGAAGACAGTATTGTCGCACTGGCAAGAGGTGCTAATGGCGGTGGCTCTATCCATGCCTTTTCAGGTCGCGATACCATTGAAAACATTTGGAATGGAGGTCGACGAGATATTTCGAGAGAACAGTTGCTCTCCGTTGAGCCAGATTTCCTGATAGGCTGGGATTCTACTTTCAGCGAAGACTATTACAACAAGGATTTCTGTCAGGAAAATAGCATCGCCATGTATACCCCTTATTGCTGTAGCGACAGCGCTACTTTTGAAGACATCTACAGGGACTACGAGACCCTCGGCAAAATATTTGACGTTGAAGCTATTGCAGCTCAAAAGGTTGACGCTATGAAAGAAACCATTTCAGACGTTAAAGAGACTCTGGGCGAATCCGCATATGAAAACCCCGTTACAATTTTCAACTTTGACTCTGGAGAAGAAGCACCTTTCACCGCCTGTCAGGGAATGCCAGGTGATATTTTCAAACTCGCTGGCGGCATCTCAATCTTTGACGATATCGACAAGGGCTGGGCAACAGTCTCATGGGAGCAAGTTGTGGAGAGAAACCCTCAAGTCATTATTATCAATGAGTACTATGCTGGTGATGCTCAAGAAAAAATTGATTTTCTCTATGCCAACACCGCACTTGAAAACGTGGATGCTATTGTGAATCAAAGAGTCTACGCTGTCAACTTAGACGACATGGAAGGCAGTTGCGGCTCAGCAGATGTTGTCAGGGAAATTGCATCTTACCTCTATCCCAATTCATTCAACTAAAAGTCGTTTATTTGATACAGTCGCCCTCTCTGACAGCATTCATTGAGGGCTATTTTTGAGGAGAACAACATGCAAAAGATTTCACTTAAAAATATCTTGCCGCTAAAAAAAAGAACACACTACATCCTATTTTGTTTTTCAATGTGCCTGTTGCTCATTCTTTCACTGATTGTGTCCACTCTAGTTGGCAGCGTCAACATAGATCCGTTCATCATCGGAAAAATAATTGTAAACAGGATTTCAAATGCAGAGGTTTTTAATCCCAACTGGTCAAGAAATGTAGAGTCCATTGTCTGGACATTGAGGCTTCCTCGGATTATTCTTGCCTTTGTCGTTGGGGCAGGACTGTCTTTATGCGGTATTTTGATGCAGGCGCTCACTAAAAATTCACTTGCTGATCCATATGTGCTTGGAATTTCATCAGGTGCATCTGCCGGAGCTGTCTGTGCAATTTTACTTGGATGGTTTACCTTTGCGGGAAATTACAATGTCATGTTTGGTGCGACAATTGGGGCACTATTGGCTCTTATCATCGCCATGAAAGTGGCAACCATCAATAATAAAATAACATCTACCCAGCTTGTTCTATCTGGAATTGCTGTATCCGCCCTCTTCTCTTCTTTTACCAATTTCTGTGTTTATCACACCAAGACGGGATCAGATAAAGTCAATACCGCCCTCTACTGGATGCTTGGTTCGTTGGGCGGTGCGACATGGGAAAAAATGTTTTATGGATTATTTGCTTTTTTCATTTGCGCCCTAATGATTGTTTTTTTTCATAAGAGCTTAGATGTTTTATTGTTGGGAGATGATGCAGCCATTACTTTAGGAGTCAATTTACGTAAGATAAAATCATCCATTATTATATTAGGCACTATTTTAACTGGCATAATTGTTTCCATTAGTGGTGTCATCGGATTTGTCGGACTTGTGATTCCGCATATAACCCGATCCATTGTAGGCTCATCACACCGTCGCTTGATTCCAGCAGCCATTTTAGTGGGAGGATTCTTTTTAATAGTATGCGATCTCCTTTCAAGGGTAATCGTCTCCCCACAAGAACTTTCAATTGGTGTCGTCACATCATTTTTTGGCGCACCTTTTTTCCTCTTTTTAATTAGAAAGAGCCAACATTCTTTTGGAGGAAAATCATGATGAAGTTAAAAATAGAAAACTTGGGATTTAAGATATCCAACAAAGAGATTTTAAAAAATGTTTGTATGGATATTAAAGAGGGCGAATTTGTGGGATTGGTCGGCCCAAACGGCTGTGGCAAGTCAACTCTCCTAAAAAACATTTACAAGGTCTATCGCCCCGACTCTGGTTGCGTCTATATCGACGGCACAAATATCCTAAATCTCTCCAATAAAGATGCTGCAAAAAAGCTATCGGTCATGGTTCAAGAGAACAGTGTGGAATTTGATATGGACGTTCGAGAGATGGTATCGCTTGGTCGATATGCACACAAAAAATTTTGGGACAATACTGCCTTAGAAGATTTAAAAATAACAGAAGATGCCATAAAGTCAGTGGGAATGGCAGGCTATGAAACCCGAAGCTATTCAAGTCTCTCTGGAGGTGAAAAACAAAGAGTCCTCATTGCAAGAGCCTTAGCTCAACAGGCCAATTTGATTATCTTAGACGAACCCACCAATCATTTGGATGTTGGATATCAGTATCAAATTATGAACATCTTAAAGGCACAGGGAACAACTGTTTTTTCATCCATTCACGATTTAAACATAGCTGTTTTCTATTGTGACAAGATCATCATTATGAATGAGGGGTCTATTATTGGTTACGGCAACCCTGAAGAGGCTCTTACAGAGGACATTATCCATAATTTATTCGGGGTTTCAGCTGAAATCAACCGAAATAAAACAACGGGGAAACTCCAACTGTATTTTTATCCAGCAGTATAAAAGACAAAAAAGAGATGCGACTTCAACTGCCGCATCTCTTTTTGTCTTTTTATTTTCTCGTTTTAATCCCAATCCACTCTCAACTTCATCGGCTAAAAAGTGATTAGTTTTTCATCCTCTTTTAAAATTTCGGTGAGTGGCTCACCCATGTACAGCACGTCTATACCAAGCAATTCCAGTTTCTCACTGACGCCGTAGCCGTCGGCACAAGCCTTGCACGCTTTGACCACAACTCCAGAGGAAATCATCTTCTCCACATGCTCTTGAAGGTCTACATCTTCACTTAGAAGCCTTGCAGACGGCCCCCAAACAATTAGAGTCACTTCCTCCCACCAATTTCTGAGCTTTGAATTAAGGGTATACATAAAAACCATTTTTAGAGCTACCTCTCTGTCGGCACTTGTCCAAAGAACGGATAATTTAGATTTGTCTTCCATATAGACCTCCTATTTTTTCTGTCTTGTACCACTAGTATACGCCATTTTTCGTCAAATAAAAATCTCAATCGGTTTAACTTTTAACTTAGCTCATGGTTTAAAAAGTAGTTTGATTTTGGATTCATAGTTTGAAATAGCTGACTTTTGACTCTAGGGTTTCTGCCATCTGTGCCAGTCCCATCGTCGCAGAATTTTGTTCTTCCACCGATGCCAACTGTTCTTCAGTGGAAGCGGCAATCGAGGTTGCCTGTTCAGCCGATTTATCCGTCTGCTTTGCCAAAGCCAGAGCGGATTCTGTTGCCGTTCTAGATTTTTGCTCGATTTCTTCTGTTAAAACACTGGCATTTTCAATCAGTTTAGAGATATTGGCAATCTCCTGAATAATGTCTCCAAATGCCTGATTTACCGTTTCAAGTGCTTCTTTGCTCGTGTCAATGGATTCAACCACCGTTTCAGTCGTCTGATTGGCATCATTGCTAATGCCCACCACATCCGTGATAATCCCAGAAATATCGTTAGCTGATTCAGAAGTCTGTTCTGCCAGCTTTCTAATTTCCTCAGCGACCACGGCAAATCCCCTTCCAGCTTCGCCAGCTCTTGCCGCTTCTATTGATGCATTAAGTGCCAGCAAATTTGTCTGTCCAGATATTCCCTGAATCGTCTCTACAATTGTATAAATCTGCTTTGACTGAGATTGCAGCCTCTGCATGATATCCGTTAAATTCTTTACGTCGTCAAATGCCTGTCTCATGGACTCAATCAAGGATTTTACCGAGTCTGAGCTCGTTGATGAAATACCACCCATTTCGCCTGCAACTGCATTGATGCTATCCATTTGAGATGCTATCCCCACAGAAACCTCATTGACCGATCTCACAATATTTTCAAGATTCGTTGTCAGCTTGGCAATTTCAAGATTGGAACTTGAAATTTCTGTTGCGGAAACAGCCACTTGTTCGACGACAATTCCATTTTGTCCGGCAGAAGCCTCTAATTCCTCAGCTGTTGATGCAACATTTTCGGCAGAGTCAGATATATTTTTGACGATTTCCTTGAGACTGCTCACCATGTTGTTAATAGACTGTGCAATGTGACCCACTTCATCGTTTGAATCCAGTTTCACAGCTCTTGTTAAATCGCCTTTGGCAATTAATTCAATTTCCTCTTTGAGCGGTTTCAGCGGCCTTGTGATGCTCTTAGACACAGCCATAATAAGAGCCACCAGAATCAAAAGTGCCAAGACAGTCAAGACGATGACTTTTGATATAATTTGATTAACTGGCTCTATAACCTCACTTTGTGGCAAGACCAACATCACAATCCAGCCAGTTTCATCTATCGGCGAAAAGTAAACCAAATTCGTTCCATCTGAATCCGAAAAACGGCCCTCACCTGATTTTTGACTGACAACCATTTGACCAAGTTTAGCCAGCGATTGATTGGCATCCTCTGTTATTTTCGGGAAAATACCGCTTTCGTCAATTTCTATTTTCTCATCTTTTTTGCTGAGATAATCACCGTCTGAGGACAGAAGCATGGCATAGCCCGTCTTGCCAACTTTTAGCTCTCCCATGATTTTTTGAATTTCAGTAAAATCCAGATCGCCAGTTGTGACACCGATTAGATTTCCCCCAGCGTCTCGAACTGGGGAGCTGGCCGTCACCATGGTGATGCCTGACACTGGGTCATAGTATGGATTAGACCATGCCACTCTCTCAGCATCTTTTGCAATCACATACCAGCCCTCATTTGTGTTGTCCACAAAGTAGTCCTCAGTATAGAGGATTTTCCCATCAGACTTATAGGCATATGGACAAAAATATGACCCCTCATATTTTTTCGCCATAAAAATACCTGTCCCCAAAGTGTCTTGATTGGTACTCGGCATGTTCTTGACCATTTCAGTTAAAGATTTCTTGGACGCTTCGTTGATGCCGCCGGCCTTCACTGCTTCTGCCAGTGTAATCGGAAGCATCTCATGCGCCACTAGATGAGTGGTTATCTGATTTTTGGCATGTGCCATTTGCACATCTATTTTCTCTTGTACTGTCTTTTCGATTAGACTTTTAGATGTCAAGGTCACAACCACTGATAAAATCGCAAACATGATAACCACAACAGGTACTGTCCCTACCAACATTTTTGCCCTAATAGATTTTAGTTTAGCAAACATATCCACTACCTCTCTTTGCTCTCATATTTTATCAATATGGTATATGACAATTATACGCCTTTATCATATGATCCTGATATGTCACATGTTAAATGCATGTTAACAGAACAAAGTTGTAACGAATACTTTTACATTAAATGGAATAACTGTCCTCCGTAGAGCTACACATTCACTTTTTTACCGTTTCCACACTTTTTTGAGTCCTTCAAAATCCAGTGCATCAATCGACGGAAATACATCTTCACAGTTCTTTAAAAAATGTGGACTTCCAATTCCCACTGGTTTCATGCCCGCACCGAGTATGCTTTCTATCCCCGCATAGGCATCTTCTATTCCGATGCAAAATTCAGGGGCAACTCCAATCAATTTAGCCGCCTCCAAAAAAATATCTGGCGCTGGTTTGCCCCTAGTTATAACTGTTGGGTCAACAACTGCATCAAAATAGGTTTCAATATTCATGGCTTTTAAGAGAAAAGGGGCATTTTTACTGGCCGATGCAAGTGCGATTTTAATTTGATGCGCCTTTAACGCCTCTAAAAGTGGCCTTGCGCCTACAGATAAATTGGCTTCTGTAAAGGCGTGAATCAACTCCACATAGATTTTGTTTTTTTTAGTTGCTAACGCTTCTTTTTCGGCCTCTGTGTATGCCCGCTTTAAATTGCCTGCCTTCAGCACAATTTCCAGTGATGCCATCCTAGAAATGCCTTTGACATCATCTTTGACATAATCGGGCAAATCAAAGCCAAGTTCCTCTGCCAGCGACTTCCACGCCAGAAAATGTTCATGGCTGGTCTCTGTCAATACGCCATCCATGTCGAATACCACTGCTCTAAACATCTCTTTCATCGTCAAGCACCTCTCCTTTGATCTCATCTATTCTATTATTTGACCTATCTCTTTCACTTTCAAACTCGTCTATTCATCTCTATTGGCAGCTTCAAGCTATTTTCAAGTCTATAGGCTGCATCATATATCATGATCTTTAAAGGCTCTCCAGTTATTATGGATAGTTCAAAGATAAAACAATCCTCCTCTGCCTGATTTCTGCAAGCAATTACTTTTACACTGCGTCCTTGATAGCTCACTTTAAAACTATATTCTACCCACTTTTTCGGAAGAACCGGTCTAAATCTGAGCCCCTCTTCAGTGATTCTCAGTCCTGCAAATCCACTGATAACACTGAGGGGGGTTCCCGATATGTTTGCCATATGCAAGCCATCTTTGGTATTTCCATGCGTGTCTAATAAATCCAATTCTGAGGATGTTTTAAAATACGAGTATGCTTTTTCAGATAGACCGCATCGAGCCGCCATAATGCCATAGACACATGAAGATAAAGACGAATCATGCGTGGTAACCGACTCATAATAGTCGTAACTCCTCAAAAGGGTCTGTTCATCTGTATAATCCTCCAAGAGATAATGTGCAAGTACTGTATCTGCCTGTTTGAGAACTTGATGTCTATAAATGGTCAAAGGATGGTAGTGCAACAGCAAAGGGTGCTTGGAAGCTGGCGTTTTGTCAAATGGCCAGATTGGCTTTTTTAGGAAAGAATCATCCTGAGCATCTATGCCCAAGAGGTCATCATGCGGTAGATACATCTGTTCTGAGGCACGCTTCATCAAATTCACTTCCGTCTCTTTTAAGTCAATTCGTCTGCAAAGGGATTTAAATGCCTCATGTGCCGATGCGTCGGGGACGCTTACTAAGTGCCTGTATATTTTCTCCGCCCAGTATAGATGATATTTTGCCATGGCGTTGGTGTAATAGTTGTTATTAACCACTGCCGTATACTCATCTGGCCCTGTGACATCGTGAATCAGAAATCTATTGTCTTGAAAATTGCCAATTTCCATCCATGTGCGAGCAGTTTCCAAGATGACTTCTGCACCCATCTCCAATAGAAAATTATCATCTAAGTCACATAGATAATGCTGTATAAATGCATATGCAATATCTGCATTTATATGATATTGTGCCGTCCCTGCTGGAAAGTATCCAGAGCATTCTATGCCCGAAATGGTTCTCCATGGGTAAGATGCCCCCTTTGTGTGTCCCAATTCCAAGGCTCTTTCACGCGCCGCATCCAACGTCCTGTACCGATAAGCCAGTAATGACTTCGCCAGTTTGGGCTGCAAAATTTGTAAAAGCGGAAGCACATATATTTCTGTGTCCCAAAAATAATGTCCCTCATAGCCTTCACCCGAAAGTCCCTTTGCCGACATGTTGGAATACGCATCTCTTCCAAGGGACTGTATCAGTTGATAGAGCATAAATCGAATGGCAATTTGATCTTGCTCTGCGCTTTTAGCTGACTTTATGACAATATCCGTTTCATCCCAATACCGATTTAAAAACTGTTCCTGTTCCCTTCTCAGAG
Organism: Firmicutes bacterium UBA6806; assembly: GCA_002452745.1. GTDB lineage: Bacteria > Bacillota > Clostridia > Peptostreptococcales > Acidaminobacteraceae > Fusibacter_A. Next base: position 1,720 of record DKFC01000015.1, on the reverse strand, counting down.
TGTCCACTAAAAGTGAGTCATTGATTTGAAGGGCCGTTTGAAGTGGTTTCTGTTCTCTAATGCCATCTGTAAATGTACAAACTTTTGAGAGTTTAACGGACTGTTGGCCTATAATATGTGTTTCGATTGCAGTCTCTGATTTTCGTGAAAAGTAGCTGACATCACACGGACTTGCCACTTGATGCTCAACAACTGTCGCCTGTTCGATGAGAGTGCTCTTTGTTCTCAGAACCCCCATCGCCAGCATACGGGAATCATCACAGTCCAAGTAAATACAGTCCATGAGCTTCCCGTGCCCCTTTCCAACCCTTGGGTCTTTTTCGTCTCCATAGTTTTCTATGTCCAAGTCCAAAAGGCTAATCAGTTCAATCTGACCATCAAATGTCACGCTGATCTCATAGACAAACACCTCTCTCTGAGTCAACGAAGCAAGTCGTGAAAACTCAAGCTGAGCCCACTTCCCAGTTGCTGTTCGATATGCGTACTTTCTCGTTGAAATACCTTTTTTATAATCTAAAATCCGCTCATAGCCTTTAAAGTTCTGATTGGGCTGAACTGTCAGTGCAATTGTCTCACCATCAAGTCTCACTTCACAGGTTTGAGTATCTGCAATCTTGGGTTGTTTATCCTGAATCTGTGGGAATCCATATGCAGATTCCCCGTATACCATGGGCACTCTATCGTAAAGCCCATTGATGTAGCTGCCTCTTATGGAGCCTTTTCGGCTTCTCTCTTCTTCAAAGCAACCTCTGATTCCTATATATCCGTTTCCAATTGTATATAAACTCTCCTCCACGGATTGTCTTGAAGGGTCAAAATCTGTTTGTTTCAAATACCACATAGTTGCTCCTATTCCTTGACTGCTCCTGATGTCAGGCCAGATATAATTTGTTTTTGAAAGAGAATGACGATAATGAGCGTCGGTATGGTCACCACCACAGTTGCAGCTGTCACCTGTCCCCAGAATATCTGGAATTGACCACGTAAAAACGCAATTGCAACGGTAGCTGTATGATAATTACTATTACTGTTTAAAGTCAACGACAGCAAAAATTCGTTCCAAACGCCTATAAACGTCATAATCGCAGCTGTAAAAATTCCCGGCAATGCCAATGGCAATATAATTTGCAAGAATGTCTTCATCTTTGATGCGCCATCTATTGTGGCGGATTCTTCCATCTCCTTAGGGACTTTCGCAAAATGCGTTATGAGGATAAACGTCGCCACCGGAAGGGTAATCATCGAGTAGGGCAGTGTGATAAAATAGGAGTTTGTCCATCCAAGTGCCACAAACACTCGATAAATAGGCCCAACGACTATCATCTGTGGGAACATGCTCGTTCCAAGGATTACAGCCATCAAAACTCTTTTAAATCTAAATTGAAGTCTTGCAATGGCATAGGCACAAAATGATGCGATAAAGGTGACATAGACGGTGGTTATGCCCGCAATAATCAAGCTGTTTTTCAGCGTATTCAGTATGTGTGCCTTGAACAATGCTTGATAGTGTTCAAGAGTCGGCTGATTGGAGAATAGCTTCATCGCCTCAGCACCCCAAATTTCGCTCTCTGGTTTTATGGATGTTATGGCAACCCATATGAACGGGAAGACGATGATGATGAGATATAAGAAAATAGCTGCCATAAATAGTTTTTCGGTTGTCTTTGTTTTCATAGATACCCCCTATTCCCCTATGCGTATTGTCAACTAAACCTAAATA